>CANOBV010000020.1 GCA_947564255.1 uncultured bacterium
CACCATGTCGCTCATCACGTCGCCGTCGTAGTTCTTGCAGGCCCAGATGAAGCCCCCCTTGGAGCGGATCACCCGGGCCACCGCGTCGTCGATAAGGGTGTAGAAATAGGTGATGCCCGCCTGCTCGAATCGCTCCTTATACTCCGCCTCGTAAGTCTCAGCGAAAATGTCCTTGAAGGTGTGGTCGTACTGCTTGGAGATGGTATCCTTGGTGGAGAACCACAGGTCCTGGCGTGTGTCCAGGGCAAACTGGAAGCAGGACCGGGCGAAGGAGGCGATGGACGCCTCCACGTTGAACTGCCCCTGGAGCACGCCGGGGCCGTTGAACCGGTGGATGGTCTGGCGGTGCTCCACGCCGTCCGCGCCTGTGAACACCAGCTCCGCCGTACCGGGGCCGGGGACCTTGAACTCCGCCGCCTTGTACACGTCGCCGAAGGCATGGCGGGCGATGGTGATGGGCGCCTGCCAGTTTTTCACCACCGGGTTCAGCCCCTTCACCATGATGGGCGCCCGGAACACGGTGCCGTCCAGGATGGCCCGGATCGTGCCGTTGGGGGACTTCCACATCTGGGACAGCTTGTACTCCTCCACCCGCTGGGCGTTGGGGGTGATGGTGGCGCACTTGACCGCCACGCCGTACTTCTTGTTGGCCTGGGCGGCGTCGATGGTCACCTGGTCATGAGTGCGCTCCCGCTCGGGCAGGCCCAGGTCGTAATATTCGGTTTTCAGGTCGATATAGGGCGCCAGCAACTCCTCCTTGATCTGCTTCCAGAGGATGCGGGTCATTTCATCTCCATCCATCTCCACCAGGGGTGTCTTCATTTGCAGCTTGTCCATAGGTTCATCTCTCCTTTTGATATGAAAGGGCGGGGGCGGAATGCCCGTCCCCGCCCTTGGGTATGTGGAGCATTTTCAAACAGAGCCTAATTCCATGGGTCGTCTTTGGGCTTTGGGGGCCGTGGAGGCGGCGGGGTGGAACCGCCGTTTCCAGAAATGGGACCCATCCCTGTTCCTGAACCGGCCCCGGTGGACCATTTGTAGTCTGTCGGGCCGCCCCAGCTTCCGTCAGGACCGCCGCTGAAAGCAGGACCGCCGTGCCCGCCGTCCGCCGCTCCGCACGCCCAGTCGTAAAACTTCGCCATGGACCCGGTGACATAGGGTTTTAGCCACAGAGACAGCACCACAGCTCCCACCACCACCGCGGCGATAACCAGCAGGGCAAAGCCGGAGGCGGCGACCCACCCGCCGGAACCGCCGGAAGCAACCGCCCCCACCATGGGGATGACCGCCATGATGATGCCGCCGTAAATAATGGCGGCCATCAGCAGATACCAGCCGAAAAAGGACAGCTGGAGGATGTAACATTTGGCAATATTACCCCGCATAAGCCGCTTGCTTTCCCGGATGGCGTCCAGCCCGTACAGTCCCTTGTCCAGCAGCACATAGTCCACCAGGACGTACCGGACGGATACCCAGATGATCCCTAACACCAGTACCGCGATGGCAATCAGCACAGCGGGTATGACCAGCGCCACCGAGTCGGCGAGCGCCGCCAGCACCATGCCCGCCGCCAGCAGAGCGACGTAAACCACCGCCACCAGCAGGGACCACAGGAAAATGAACAGACCCGTGAGAAGCCGGGTAAGCACCACCGGACCAATGAGGGGCAGAGCGCCGAAAATCTTGCCCAAAGGCGGGTTTTCATTGCGGACCATGGACAGGGCGTAGCCCTCATAACCCACATTCATTGTGGACTGCCACAGGGAAATCAGAATGGACAGCACGCCGCCTCCAACCACGGCGCTAAAAATATTCCCCGGCCCCTGGCTGAAGAAAGCCAGCACCGCCTGCTCCATGGCCTCCTCTATTTCGTAGCCGCGCTGGAGAAAATACAGATACAGCTGGCTGAAATTTCCTGCGGCCCCCATGGTAAGCAGCCCGCCCAGCACAGTGTTGAGAAGCCACGTGCCCGCCGACACCACCACAATAAACAGCAGCGCCACCAGCATAGGCTTGGGGCTGGTCCCCTTCATGGACAGCTTCACACTCCGTTTAAGCTGCGCACGGTCAAATTCCATTGTAAAACCTCCTTCTCTCAGCACCTGTTTCATATCTCGAAGAATGCCAATCGACGTGGGATTTTCTCGCCAGGCGAGGCGGGATTTTCCAGGAATCATTGTGTTTATTTCAAAAAATCACAACGAAGCATGGCGTGAAAAGATTCGGCAAATGGCGTTTTGAGAGATTTTAAACAGGCTCTCAGGGGCATGGCCCCCTTCTGCCGCCTGAAGCGGTTATCTATGATTATACTGTAAACAGCGGAAAAATGCAACAAAAACAGCTGGACATCAAGACATCCGCGCAGGGGGCGCTTCACTGCGGCGCAGGCAGTCAGTCCGTGCCGCCAATCCGGACGTGACAACGCAACGCAAATGTGATATGATATCGGATGCCGCCCCTGGGACGGTCAAACCACGACAAGCGAGGGATATCCCATGAACACCAAAGAAGTGGGCGAGCTGCGCCGCCGCCTTCGCCCCGGCAAAAATGCGATCAGCCACATCTATGGCTGCTATGTGGGCGCCGCCAAGGAGATCATCGCCGAGGTGGACCAATCCACAGCCCTGCTCAGCGAGGACGACGCGGAGGGCTGCCTGTCTCTGCTGAAAAAGGCCCTGTCCGGCGCTCTTGGCCGCAACCTCATGGACGTGGGCTTCACCACCCGGCAGGTGGCGGAGGGCATGGACCACAAGCTGCTCCAGGACCTGCGCTCCTGCAAGCTGAAAGACCGGGAGCTGCGCCGGACATTCTACGAAAAGGTCATCCAAAACGTGGACATGGGGGAGGAAAACTACCTCATTCTCTTGGCTCACGACACCTACGACGTGCCTTTCAAATCCAAAAACGGCGAGCTGCTGGACGACTCCTCCGACACTGTATTCTCCTATCTTCTGTGCGCGCTCTGTCCCATGCGGGAGGGCAAACCGGGGCTGGGCTACCTTCCGGCGGACAACGTACTCCATATGAAAACCTCCGGGCAGCTGGCCGCTCCGCCCGAATTGGGCTTCCTCTTCCCCGCGTTCAACGACCGGGCAGCCGACCTCTACAGCGCCCTCTACTATATCCACAAGCCGGAATTCCTCCATGGAGAGTTCATCGAAGGCGTGTTTGGCGTCCAGGCCCCCATGTCCGCCCCGGAGCAAAAAGAAGCGTTTGAAAGCGCCCTGTCCGACGCTCTGGGGGTGGAGTGCAGCATGGAACTGGTCCAGGCCGTCCATGAACAGATGCGGGAGCGCATTGAACTCCACAAGGAGAGTCAGGCCCCGGATCCCCTCACCGTCACCGCCCGCGACGTGGGCGGGATGCTGCGGGAATGCGGCGTGGAGGAGGAGCGGATATCCGCTTTCCAGGATTACTGCACACAGCGGCTGGGAGACGGTGCGGCCATGGACCCGGCCAACCTCATCGACAGCAAGCGGTTCCAGATCAAAGCCGGGGAGATCACCATCACCGTCAAGCCGGAACTCAGCGGCCAGGTGGAAGCCCGGGTGCTGGAAGGCCGCAAATACATCCTCATCCCCGCCGGAGAGGGCGTAGAGGTCAACGGTCTGGCCGTGGAACTGGAGGCCCAGCCCGCCGGGAAGATTTAATACTATTGTAACAGTCTGGACAGAACTTTCGTAATCTCTTTCCTCTATCTTAAATCTTGCAAGAGATATCCTTTCTTTTTCATTCTATCCTCCATTCCTAAAAAGAACCGGGGCCAAAAGCCCCGGTTCTTTGCGTCATGCGGTCAGGTATTTTTCCCGAATAAAGGCGGCGATGCCGCTCAGTCCCCGGGCCAGCGCCTCTGTCTCTTCCAGCGTCAGCCGTTCCACGGCGGCCTCAACCAGCTCCCGGTGAAACCCGGCGTGGCGGCGGTCAGCCTCCCGGCCCTTTTGTGTGGGGCACAGGCGGACGGACCGCTTGTCGCTGCCGTCCCGCGCCCGTTCCAAATAGCCCTTGGCCTCCAGCTGGTTCACCGCCACCGTCAGGGTGCCCGCCGTCACGTGCTGGGCGGCGGCGATGGCGGAGGGGCGGTTGTCCGCTCCCTCGTCCACCGCCCGGCACACAGCCTCAATGAGGTGCATCTCCCGGACGGACAGGTCTGCATACCCCTCGGAGACATAGGCCTCCTCCGTCTTCAAAATGTCGTTGAACACCTCCACCAGAAAGCGGTTCAGTTCTCTGGCGTAATCCCGGCCCTCCATAGGCGGCCTCACTCCGCCGCAATATAGGCCACGCCTACCGCGCCGGGGCCTACATGGGTTCCGATCACCGCGCCGATGGAGCCCATCACCGGGGTCTGGCTCTGGGGCAGGACCTCCTTCAGCGCCTCCACGCACACGGGAACCCGCTCGGGGGAGTTGGAGTGGCCATAGGCCACCGGGCGGGCAGGGTCCGCCGGAGCCTGTTCAATGTGCCGGGCGATCCACTCCAGGCCGGAGGAGATGGAACGGGCCTTGCCCAGGGCCTCCACCGTGCCCCGGCTGTCCACCCCCACAATGGGCTTGATGCCCAGCAGGCCGCCCACGGCGGCGGTGGCGGCGGAGATGCGCCCGCCCTTCTTTAAGTAGGTCAGGGTGTCCACAATGGCCAGCAGATGGGTGCGCTGGGCCAGTTTCTCCACCTCCCTGGCGATTTCAGCGGCGGACAGGCCCGCGTCCCGCATCCGAGCCGCCTCCTCCACCAACAGGGCCAGGGCGAAGGTGACGGTGCGGGAGTCCACGATGTGGATCTCCCCGCCCTCCACCATGTCCCGGGCGATGCAGGCGGACTGGCAGGTGCCGCTCAGCTCGGTGGACAGGAAAATGCCCACAATCTCATCCCCCTGGTCCACATATTTCTGGAACACCTCCAGAAAGTCGTCGGGGTTGAGCTGAGAGGTGGTGGGCAGCTCATCGCTGGAAGTGAGCCGGGCAAAAAACTCCTCTCTCGTGATGTCCACCCCGTCCACAAAGCTCTCCTGGCCGAAAAACACCCGCATAGGCATGACGTGAACTCCCAGCTTTTCCGCACGCTGGGCGGACAAATCGCTGGTTCCGTCGGTGATGATGCGCACCATAGCAGACAACTCCTCAAATATATTTTAATAATCAAATATTTTGAATATCAAATCATTTGACCTTCAAAGTATCATAGACCCATCCGCTCCGCTTGTCAATTTCCGTTCCGCTGAAAAGCAGGGAAAAAAAGCCGCCGGGTTGTGGAAAATCCACAACCCGGCGGTCACTGCTACGCTTTGTACCCAAAATCAGGGATCTTGTGCCAGCGCTGGCGAAAATAGTGGGCGGCCAGCTTGGGGCGGCGGTCCCGTGTGAGCAGGCCTTTCTTATTGCCGTCCACCCGCATGGGGCCCTGAATGGTGGCGAAGTCGGCAAAATTCCACACATGCTCGCCGATGAAGAAGGGGCGCTTGTCCAGCTCGGCGTTGATCCGGTCGTAGTAGTCCATCTGGAATTCCTCGCTGAACATCTCCCCGTTGGTGTTGTGGACGCCGGGGTAGGTGTCCGCCCCATACTCGGTGACCATCAGCGGCTTTCCAAGCTCCGCCCAGAAGTCCAGCTCGGTGTTCCAGGCGTCACAGGCCGCGTCCAGGTCGCCGCTCAAATTGTACCATCCGTAGTAGCGGTTGACACAGCACACGTCCATGGCCCGGGTGATGATATCGCGGGTGTAGTCGTTCTGGCAGGCCACCAGGGTGACGGGGCGGTTCTGGGGGTCGCAGGCGTGGGCCAGCTCGTAGAGGGGGTAGAAGTAGTCGTAGGCCGCCTGGGGGAAGTGCTCGGTATCCGGTTCGTTGGCGATGGACCACATCACCACGCAGGGGTGGTTTTTGTCCCGTGCGATCATGTCCCGGATCACATCCCCGTGATGTCCGCCCAGGCGCATGACCTCGTAGGGGTTCTGGGCCCCGCCGGCGTTGATGCCCACGGCGGGGACCTCGTCGATGACCACGATCCCCTCCCGGTCGCAGAGATCGTACATCTCCTCGGCGTAGGGGTAGTGGCTGGTGCGGAAGGAGTTGGCCCCCAGCCAGCGCATGAGGGAGATATCCTTCACGTTGAGGCACTGGTCCAGCCCCCGGCCGTGGAAATAGCTGTCCTCGTGCTTGCCGAAGCCCTTGAAGTAGAAGGGTTTGCCGTTGATGAGGAATTTGTCCCCCTCCACCTTCACCGTGCGCACACCGAAGGTCTGCTCGTACACGTCGTCCCAGAAGGTGACGCGCAGCCGGTAGAGATAGGCCGCACCCGGCTCCCACAGCCTCACCTTGGGGATGACGACCCGGCCTCCGGCTCCCTCGGACCGCGCCACCTCCGCGCCCTCCTGGTCCAGAACGGACACGCTGACCTCTCCCCGGCCCACCGTCTCCACCGTGTAGTCCACCACGCCGTCCGCCCCGTCCACATCCGTCACGATGGAGATATCCTTGACGTACGCCTGGGGCGTGGTGTACAGCGTCACGGGCCGGGTGATGCCCGCGTAGTTGAAAAAGTCGAAGTTGGGACGGTTCTGGGGCCTGCACCGGGTCTTGGCCAGCTCGATGGAGGGGATGCCGGGGTTGTCCGAACCGAAGAAAGCCACGCCGCCCTCGTTCCCCACAGGGAGGGTGGAGAAGTCCACCCGGTTGTCCACCGCCACGGTGAGGCGGTGCTCTCCGGCGGACAGACAGTCCGTCACCTCAAACTCGAAGGGCAGGAAGCCCCCCTTGTGCTCCCCCAGGCAATGGCCGTCAATCCACACCTGGGCGGCATGGGTCACCGCGCCGAAGCGCAGCCACGCCCGCTGGCCCATCACCTGCTCCGGCACGGTAAAGGTGCGCTGGTACACCGCCCAGCCGTAGTGGGCCCGCAGGTTCACATCGTCCTTCTGGTCGTTGTAAGAGGCGGGCACCGCCATGGTCATGGGCTCCGGCAGGGGGCCCTGGGCCCATTCACAGGGCCAGCTGTCGGCCCCGGCGGTCTGGAAGTCCCACACGCCCCCTAGGTCGAAGACCATCCGGGACCGGTTCATCTTTGGATAGAGCATGATCTATTCCTCTTTTCTGTTTCATTTCATGGGCCGGACCGTCAGCGCGGCCCGCCACTCCTGCTGCTCCACCCGCACCAGCTGCCCCCGGAAGGGGACCTGGAGGGCGAAATCGTTCCAGTTCCACGGCAGCCTGGGCTCGAAGCGGAATCCGGTGGGCATGTCCGGGTCTGGTTTCACCCCCGCCAGCTCCTCAATGATGAGGGGGACGGCCCCGCCGGCCCAGGGGTGGCACAGGCTGGTGTTCCATTTCCGGTCCTTCCCCCACACCTCAAAGCAGGCCGTGGCTCCCTCCCGGAGCATGTTCCGCCAGCCGTATTCATCATCCCGGGTGAGCAGGCGGTACAGGGTCGTGTGCCGTCCCATCCGGGCCAGCCCCCGCAGGGCGAAGTACATGGGGAATGGCCCGCAGACCCGCCCCGGCGCGCACAGCAGCCGTTCGTAGGCATCCTCGCCCACGCTGGGCGTCAGGCCGAAGCAGGCGGGATAGAGATTGGCGTGAAGGGAGCAGTGGGCGCTGGTCTCGCTGTCGGCGAACAGCTTTTGCTCCCAGCGCCAGAAGGATTTCAGAAAAGCCGTGCTCACCCGCTGGGACTCCCCCGTCTGCGGCAGCTCCAGCAGCCGTTCCAGCCGCTCCTTCATCCGCAGAAAGCCAAACCACAGGGCGTTGATTACGTTGTGACATCCATCCCCCACCACCGGCCGGGTGAGAGGGAAATCATAGCCGTCCCGGAGATTTTCCGGCCAGTCCACCAGGTTCCAGCCGTGAGACACATTTTCCAGAAGCCCGTCGGGGCGCTGGTATTGGGCGAAACGGGCCCCAATCCCCTCCACCACGGGAAAGCACTCCCGCAGGAAGCCCCGGTCCCCGGTGAAGTCATAATCCGTCAGCAACAGGGCTGGGAAAAGCAGAGAGAAATCGGCGATTTCCTGCCGCACCGCCCCCGGCGCCACCGCCAGCAGGGAGGGCGCCGCCTCCGCCGTGGCCATGAAGTCCCGGACGCACTTGCGCAAAAGGTCCGTCTTTCCCGTCAGCCACACCTGAGACCGGGCGGTGATCACCGCGTCCCCCAGGTACTGCCCCTTTTCCCGGCTGGGGCAGTCCAGGTAGGCCTCCTGGCAGCCGCACCGCACGGCGTTCTTGCACATCTGAAAGATGTCCTCCAGCTGGTCCCGGGGGCAGGACAGGACGCACAGCCCGCCGTCCATGGGATAGTGCCGCTCCCACACCCAGCACTGGGTGAGCTCCGGGCCGTCCTCCAGCCCCAGCACCTCCACATACCGGAACGCCTTGTAGTCGTACTGGTGGAGGACGCTCTCCCCCTTCCCCAGAGTCCAGCTCTCCTCGTAGCGGCAGTTGCAGCGCAGGTCGAACCGCACCCGGCCCGCCTCGTCCAGCTCTTCTCCAAAGCGGAGGACGAGCCGGTCCCCCGCCCTGCCCCTGGCCGCGGCGTGGAGGGTCCCCACCCGCTCCCGGCCAAAATCCAGCAGGATACCGCCCGGGATGGAGCGGCGCTCCGCCGCCTCCACCCTGCCCCGCCACAGGTTGGCAGTGGGCTGGGGAGACAATTGGTAGTCCGCCCATCCGGCCGGAACCAGACGGGCCCAGCCTGTGTCGTCAAAGTGGGAGCGCTCCCAGCCCTCCGGCCATCGGCGGCTGTCAAAGTTCTCCAAAAACTGAGTGTCATAGCCGGTGGCCGCGCCGGAATAGGCGGCGCAGATGTGATACCGCCAGCTCCCGTCACACCGGGCGACTTCCCGTCCGTTTTTATAAAACGCCGCCCAGACGGCGAACCGTCCGTCCCCGCTGTTCCACACCCGGTTCACCAGTCCCTGGTAGTACAGGTGGAGGGCCACCGTCACCGTCCGCCCCCCTTCCACGGCATACTCCTGGTAATAACACCGCCCGTAAGAGGCGGGCGCGGGCCCCTGACCCAGCCGCTCCCCATCCAGCCATGCGTGGTAATAGTCGTCGGCGCTGAGCCGCAAAACGCACTCTCCTTTCGGCAGCTTCACCCGCCCCCGCACCAGCACGTGGAGGTTTTGAGGCGTGCCTGTACCGGGCACAGCCCCCTCTTCCCCTTCCCGGCGGAACACATCCGCCGGCCGGACATTTTTCCACGACCGAATGGTCATCCATCCCCGTCCCGCCATCACGTCCCGCCTCCTTTCAAAGTTATTTGATTATATACTCCCGCCCCTCCAAAGGCAATGCAAAATATGGAGAATTTTATATACTTTATTCCTCCGTCCAGGCATTGACAAAACCGGGTAAGATTGGGTAAACTAGGGGAAGCTGAGCTGCATGTCCACTTCGAGAGCATGACCCCGGCGCAAACAGCCGAGGTCCCAGGGGGTTTGCCAATGATTGTCCCGTTTCTTCTGTTCGCCGTGGGTCTGGTCTTTCTCATCAAGGGGGGCGACTGGTTTGTGGACGGCTCCGTGGGCATCGCCCGCCGGTTCGGCCTGCCCGAACTGCTCATCGGGGCCACGGTGGTGTCCATAGGTACCACCCTGCCCGAGGTGATGGTGTCCACCGCCTCCGCCCTGTCCGGCCACGGCGAGATCGCCTACGGCAACGCCATCGGCTCCGTCATCTGCAATACCGCCCTCATCGCCGCCCTTACCGTGGCCGTGAGGCCCGGAAAGGTGGACCCCAAGTCCCTGCGCCTGCCGGTGGCCTTTTTCTTCACCGCCGCCGCCATCTACGCCGGGGTGGCCTACACCACCCGCTATTTCAGCCGCATCACCGGCCTGATCCTGCTGGGCATGTTCTGCGTTTACATGGCCGCCACCATATGGCAGATGAAGTCCCACTCCGCCCACCAGCCCACCAGCCCCCAGACGGCAGAGGGGGAAAACTCCATCCTCAAGGATCTGGTCCTGTTGGTGGCGGGGGCGGCCCTCATCGCCGTGGGGGCGGACCTGTTGGTGGACAACGGCACCCTCATCGCCCAGGCCCTGGGCGTCCCCGAGTCGGTCATCGCCCTCACCTTCGTGGCCCTGGGCACCTCCCTGCCCGAGTTGGTCACCGCCGTCACCTCCCTGCTCAAGGGCCACGGCGCTCTGTCCCTGGGCAATGTCATCGGCGCCAACCTGTTCAACCTGGTGCTGGTGTCCGGGGTGTCCGTCACCCTGGCCCCCTTCTCCATCCCGCAAAACTCCACCATCGCGGGGCACAACGCCTCGCTGGTCATGGATATCCCGGTGATGTTTTTCGTCATGGCCTTCCTCACTCTCCCCGCCCTCAGGCGGGGGAAGCTCAGCCGGTTCCAGGGCGTGGTCCTGCTGCTGGTCTACGGGGCGTTCTGCACCGTTCAATTCACCATCTGACGGGGCGACCCGCCCCACAAAGGAGGTACTTTGCCACCATGAAAAAGCCGGTATTGGTCATCATGGCCGCGGGCATGGGCAGCCGCTACGGCGGGCTCAAGCAGATGGACCCTGTGGGCGGCCACGGACAGGTCATTTTGGACTACTCCATTTACGACGCCCGGCGGGCCGGGTTCGAGACGGTGGTCTTCGTCATCAAGGACGAAATTGAGGCGGATTTCAAGTCTCTCATCGGCTCCCGCATCGAGGCTCATATGGGTGTGCGCTACGCTTTCCAGCGCATGGACGACCTGCCCAAGGGCTACAGCCTCCCGGCAGGCCGGGTCAAGCCCTGGGGCACCGCCCAGGCGGCGCTGGCGGCCCGGCCCTTCATCGACGGCCCCTTCGCCATCATCAACGCCGACGACTACTACGGCCGTTCCGCCTTCCAGGTGATTTACGACTACCTGTCGGACTGCCCGGGCGGGGACGAATACGCCATGGTGGCCTACCGCCTGGAGAACACCGTCACCGACCACGGCCACGTGGCCCGTGGGGTATGCCAGGTGGGGGCGGACGGCCTGCTCACCGGCATCGTGGAGCGCACCCGCATTGAAAAAGGCCCGCCCCCCCGCTTCACCGAGGACGAAGGCCGGACCTGGACCCAGCTGCCCGGAAGCACCATGGTGTCCATGAATTTCTGGGGCTTCACCCCCTCCCTGCTGGACCGGGCCGGAGAGCGTTTTCCCGCTTTTTTGGACAGAACCCTGGCGGAAAATCCCATGAAGGGAGAGTACCTGCTCCCCACCTTGGTGGGAGAGCTCATCCAGGAGGGCAAAGCCACTGTGCGGGCCCTGTCCTCCGGGGACAAGTGGTACGGCGTCACCTACAAGGAGGACAAGCCCGCCGTTGCCGCCGCCATCGCCCGGATGACGCAGGAGGGATTATATCCCGACAGCCTGTGGGACTAAGAGCCTGTTTCATATCTCGAAGAATGCCAGTCGACGTGGGATTTTCTCGCCATGCGAGGCGGGATTTCGCAGGAATCATTGTGTTTATTTCAAAAAATCACAACGAGGCATGGCGTGAAAAAATTCGGCAAATGGCGTTTTGAGAGATTTTGATATAGGCTCTAAGTAAAAACCAAGAACGGGCGGGCTTGAACTGCTCCCTCCATAAGCGCCAGTGTTTTTTCACTGTCTCCTATGGAGGGAGCATATCAAAAAGGCCCGCCCTTTTTTATTCCCCTTTGTACTTTTTCCTGGTGGCGATGCCCCCCCGGATGTGGCGCTCCGCCTTGTTCTCGTTGAGAATCTCCTTCACCTGCTGGTACAGCCCCCGGTTGACGGCGGGCAGGCGCTCGCTCAAATCTTTATGGACGGTGGATTTGCTGATGCCGAAGCGGGTGGCGGCGGCCCGGACGGTGGTTTTGTTCTCAATGATGTACAGCGCCAGCTCCTGGGCGCGCTCTTCCATGTTCCCCTTCACAAAAAACACTCCCAACTTGGTTCTCGTCACAGGGAAATGTATATGCGCCGGGGATGGGGGATATGAGGCGGGGAACAGCCCGCGCCTCTATCTAAAGAAAAAATTAAGCCTCAACTGTATTTACAGCGCCGGGGAAAAAGGTTATAATGGTTTTCGTTCACCATACCTGGAGAGGGGGATCACCATGGCGGACCAATACGGTTCCGGCGGGGCCGACCCGCGGGACGACTCACAGCAAAACAACACCTACCGGTATAATTACAGCTACGGTTCCGGTTCCGGCCGGGGAACCGGCGGCGGAAGCAAACCGCCCAGAAATTCCAACGATTGGGGAGAATGGATCGGCATCGGCTTTCTGCTGTTCATCCTGCCCTTCTGGTTCTGCAAGCTCATCGGCGTGGTCTGGCTGCTGAACAAGCTGGGCAAAATGACCGCCAGCGACAAGCGCCGCTACAAGCAGGAGGCCAAAAACGCCGCCAACCGGGCTAAAAACACCGCCCAGGACTTTTTCCGGCGGGCGGACGCCTCCGCCAAGGCGGGGGCCCAGGAGTTTTTCCGGCAGGCCGACACCTTTGGCAAGGAGGCGGACAGCGCCCAGCGGCAGGAGGCTCAGGGCTCCGCCGCCCCCGGCGGCCATACCTATTCCTACCGGCAGGACCAGCCCAAGCAGGAGCGCAAGGCCCAGGCCGAGCCCTGGGAGAGCAAGGCCCAGCCCGACGCCTGGAACGTCCGGGACCCCCGGGAGAACAAGCGGCGCCGCGCCAAAAAAGAGGGAGGCGGCACCGGGCTCATCGTGGGCGGAAGCATTTTGTCCGCGATTTTCGGGCTTTCCGTATTTGTCCTCGGCATCATCGGGGCGGTGGAAAACGTCGCGGAAATGGTCATCCCCATCGGCATCTGCCTGCCCTTCCTGGCGGGGGGCATCGGCATGATCGCCTCCGGCGTAGGCAGGAACCGCCGCAGTGAGCGCTACCTGAACTACCTGGCCTACATCGGCGCCAACCGGGAGGTGGACCTGGCCCCCATGGCCGCGTCCTTCGACGTGCCCGTAACCAAGCTGTGCAAGGACCTGCGGCGGATGCTGGCCAAGGGCATCCTGCCCACCGGCTATCTGGATTTGGCCGAGGGCAAGCTGTTCCTGACGGAGATGGGCTACCACGCCCCCCAGCCCCAGCGGAAGGCCCCGCCCGTCCAGGAGGAGACTCCCCAGCAGGCCGCCGCCCGGGAGGACGACATTCTGCGGGAGATCCGGCAGGTCAACGACGAGATCCCCGACGAGGTGATGAGCGCCAAAATCGACCGCATCGAGGAGATCACGGGGAAGATTTTGGCCTACCAGAAGTCCCACCCCAACAAGGAGGGCCAGCTGCGCACCTTCCTGAACTACTACCTGCCCACCACCCTGAAAATCCTCCGGGCCTACGCCCAGCTGGACGCCCAGGGCATCGAGGGGGAGAACATCTCCGCCGCCAAAAAGCGCATCGAGGACATGATGGACCAGGTGGTGTCCGGCTTTGAGAAGCAGCTCGACAAGCTGTTCCAGGACGACGCCATGGACATTACCTCCGACGTGGAGGTGCTGGAGAACATGCTCAAGAAAGACGGCCTGTCCGACGAGGGCGGCATCACCATGACCCTGTAACCTGAAGCGGCAAAAAGTTTGGGGCGGCTCATCTTTTCCGCCGACATGACCGCCGCCGTTTCGTCGGAATCACGGCGGCAATCCGTCACTAAGGATTCGCAAGCAAAAATAGCAGGAGCGGCAGGTCGCTTGACCTCGCCGCTCCTGTGGCATTTTTTCTAGAGCTGCCGTATCTTATGGCACGGATCCCTGGGCGGTATAGTCTTCGCAGGCGGGATGGAGGGCGGCGTCCCACTCCAAGCCCAGCTCGCCCAGCTCCTGGTCGGTATACAGCCGGAAAGCGGGTTCCTCCGTCACCGGGTCCTCCTCCGCCTCCACGTGGTACAGACTCTGGGGCAGCAGATGCCGGTACCCTTCTGGAGTGGACACAATGAGCCACAGCCCGGACGGGCCCGCCACCGGCTCCACCTCGACGGAGCATTGCCGGCACAGGTACTCCATTGCCATGAGCAGACCGAAGTCGGAGGCCGGCTCACCGGACAGCGCACCCAAGGCCAGATTGGTACCGTCCGGGTCCCTGGGACCGGAGGAGGCGCGGACAATAGCGGACAGCTCCTCCACCGTATAGCCCTCCCCGTCCGCAGGATTGGCCTCCAGAAGGGCGGCCGCGGCCGTCTCCAGTTCTTGGGCGTACGCTTTCTCCTCCTCCGCCGCCCCGGGAAGCAGGTTCAGCCGCACTTGAATGACCCGTCGGGTGCCCGTTTCCGGATACAGAGAGATGGAAATTCCACTGAGTTCATGGTGTCGGAACAGCTCCGGGGCGTTGAGGCAGGCCAAGCGCAAAAGCTGCTCCATCAGTTTTTTGTCGCCGGAGAAGTAGGAGGCCAAAAATGCGGTGCCGCCCTCCTGACCGGCAACCAGCCGCCGCAGTTCCTGCCTTACGCCGGCCAGGCCCGTGACTTCCCGCAATTCCTCCACCTCCCGAAGGGTGCGGGAATAGGCGATACGGAGCTCAACCTCATAATAGGTGAGAATACGGGTGGCGTCATAGGCCAGCGACCGCACGGTGAAAGCTCCCAGAGGGTCCTCATACATCACTTCATCCCGGGCATTGGCCAAATCGCCCTCCACGTCCCCGGTGTAATTGTACAGCCGGATGGTCCCCTCCATGCGGTGTCCGCTCACAAAATAGAGCATGGCGTTCACCAGCCCCTGATAGCTCTCCGCCCGGAGAACGGATTCGTCGTCGGTGACGGCGTAATCCACATGGGTGGAGACGGTCTCATGCCCCCGTTCCAGCATGGCGGTGCAGCCGGAAAGGGGAAGCATGGCCAAACACAGGGACAGAGTTAAAATACGTTTTTTCACGGGGGCGCCTCCTCTTGCCGCGCCGCTCACAACGGCTCCACGCTGTTGTCACGCTGCGCCTGTTCGCCACGCGCGGCTTCCCTACGTCTCGTGCAAAACCCAGGCCCGCCTCGCGGGCCGTGGGCTTTTGCTCTCGCTCCGGTCCATCCGCGCCGCTCACAACGGCTCCGCGCTTCTGTGTTGTCGCGCTGCGAAGCGGCCAGGACGTTCGGTCGCTTCTCCGCGCTTCTCTACAGGTCGTCCTTTTTGTAATCCCGGAAGCCCTCGCCCAGCACCTCGTGGGCATTGCACACGATGAGGAAAGCGGCGGGGTCGATGTCCTTGACGGCGGCCTTGATGGCGGCGATCTCCCTCTGTTTGAAGGCGCACATGAGCACGTCCTTCTCCGCCCCGGTATAGGCTCCCTGGCCGTGGAGGATGGTGACGCCCCGGTCCAGGTCCTTTACCAGTACGTCGGAGATCTCCTTATTTTTGTCGCTGATGATATAGGCCACCTTGGCCGTGTCCATGCCGTAGAGCACCCCGTCCATAACGATGGTGGAGATATACAGGGCCACCAGGCCGTACAGGGCGGCGTACAGGGTGCGGAAGGTGAAAGCCACCGCCAGAATCACCGCCAGGTCGATGCCCATCAGCAGCTTGCCCATGGGCAGCCAGGCCAGCTTCAGCTTTAGCAGCCGGGCCAGCAGGTCGGTGCCGCCGGTGGTGGCGCCCTGCTGGAACACCAGCCCCAGGGACAGCCCCATCAGCAGCCCGCCGAAGATACAGGCCAGCAGGGGGTCCATGGGCTCCCACTCCCGCAGGGGGGTGAGTATGTCGATAAACGCCGAGGAGATAAACATGGCGTACAGCGACGACACCAGCAGCCGCCCGCCGATGAACTTCCAGCCCAGGATGAACAGGGGTATGTTCAGCACGATGACGGTGCCGCCCACAGGCAGGGCGGGGATCAGGTAATTGATGAGCTGGCCCACGCCGGTAACGCCTCCGAAGGCGATGCCGTTGGGGGCGTAGCACCACACGAAGCCCAGGGCGTAGAGGGCGGAGGCCACGGTAATAATCAGAATAGGAAGCAGTGTTTTTTTCAGATAGGACACGTCGGACGGCCTCCTTCAAATTGTGGTTCATGTTGTCACGCTTCACCTGCTCACGACGGCTCCGCGCTTATCGTCATCTGCTCCTCCCCCCGGTCCTCCTCCTTCAGGAGCGCCCCGGCGGCGGGCAGGGACCGGGCCCGGTACCGGGCGGCGTTGACGATATGGGTGGCGCTCAGCGGCTTTGCCCACTCCACGCGGTGTCTGGCCTTCACCGCCATGACGCCCACGCCCTGGGTGGCCCGGGTGGTCTTGGGGGTGAGGGAGGCGGTGTGGAACACCACGCACCGCCCGTCGCTGGAGCCCACCGCCATCTCCTGGTCCTCCGCCAGCAGGAGGGCGGACACCAGAGAAAATTTGTCGCAATAAGCCCCGGTGAGTTTGCGCCGTTTGGTCTGGGTCTGGTAGGCGGACAGCTCCACCCGGGCGGCCTTGCCGTTTTCGAAGAAGAACAGCACATGGGCGGAGTAGTCCCCCGGGGCGCAGGCCCATACGAACTTTTCCTCCGGGTCCATACCCAGCTTGGTGGGCAGGTAGTCCCCCAGCACGCTGGCCTTGGCGTCGTCGAAGTCGGACAGCCGGGTCTTGTAGCACTGCTGGCGGTCGGTGAACACCAGCAGCTCGTCCCGGTTGGAGCCCTCCCACTGGAGGAAGGGGCCGTCCCCCTCCTTGTACTTCTGCTCCGAGCTCATGCGCAGGGACTGGGGGGTGATCTTCTTAAAGTATCCCTCTTTGGAGATGAATACATGCGCCGGATAGGCGGGGACCTCCTCCTGGGCGGAGACTTTTTCCTCCGCAGCCTGCTGGTACTCGTAGAGAATCTCCGTGCGCCGGGGGGCGGCGTACTTTTTCTTCACGTTTTTCAGCTCGTCGGTGATGATGGCCTTGATGCGCTGGGGGGAGCCGATGATGTCCTTCAAATCGGCGATCTCCCTCTCCAGCTGGGCCGTCTCCTCCACCCGCTTGAGGATATACTCCTTGTTGATGTTCCGCAGCCGGATATCCGCCACGTACTCCGCCTGAACCTGGTCGATGCCGAAGCCGATAATCAGGTTGGGCACCACCTCGGCCTCCTCCTCCGTCTCCCGGATGATGCGGATGGCCTTGTCAATGTCCAGCAGGATGCGCTTGAGGCCCTTCAAAAGGTGGAGCTTCTCCTCCTTTTTCTTGCAGATGTGGTAGGTCCGCCGCCGCACCCCCTCCATCCGCCAGCCGGTCCACTCCTCCAGAATCTCCCACACCCCCATCACCTTGGGCATACCGGCGATGAGAATGTTGAAGTTGCAGGAGAAGGTGTCCTGAAGGGGGGTCATCTGATACAGCCGGGCCATCAGCTTCTCCGGGTCCGCCCCCCGCTTCAGGTCGATGGCCAGCTTCAGGCCGTTCAGGTCGGTCTCGTCCCGCATGTCGGAGATCTCCTTGATCTTCCCCGCCTTCACCAGCTCGGCCACCTTGTCCAAGATGGCCTCCACGGTGGTGGAGTAGGGGATCTCGTAGATCTCCAGCACGTTGTCCTCCTTGACGTGCCGCCACTTGGCCCGCAGCTTGAGGGGACCCCGGCCCGTGCGGTAGATCTCCCCCAGGGCCGCCCCGTCGTAGAGCAGCTGGCCGCCGGTGGAGAAGTCCGGGGCCTTCAAAACACCCAGCAGGTCCACGCCGGGGTCCTTGAGGTAGGCAATGGCGGCGTCGCACACCTCCCCCAGGTTGAACCCGCACAGGTTGGACGCCATGCCCACGGCGATGCCCTGGTTGGCGCTCACCAGCACGTTGGGGAAGGTGGTGGGCAGCAGGGTGGGCTCGGTGAGCTTGCCGTCGTAGTTGGGCACGAAGTCCACCGCGTCCTGGTCGATGTCCCGGAACAGCTCCTGGCAGATGGGGTCCAGGCGCACCTCGGTGTACCGGGAGGCGGCCCAGGCCATGTCCCGGGAGTACACCTTGCCGAAGTTGCCCTTGGAGTCCACCAGGGGGTGCAGCAGGGCGCCATAGCCCCGGCTGAGGCGCACCATGGTGTCGTAGATGGCGGCGTCCCCGTGGGGGTTCAGCTTCATGGTGGCCCCCACCACGTTGGCCGACTTGGTCCGGGGCTTGGTGAGCAGGCCCATGTCGTACATGGTGTACAGCAGCTTTCGGTGGGAGGGCTTGAAGCCGTCGATCTCCGGGATGGCCCGGGAGACGATGACGGACATGGCGTAGGGCATATAGTTCAGCTCCAGCGTCTCGGTGATGGGCTGCTCCAGCACCTGGGCCCGCAGGCCCATGACATTGGGGTTATTGACCTTTTTGGGGCCCTTCTGCTCGGGGGTCTTCTTCTTAGCCAATGGGATCGCTCCTCATTTCTGGATATGTCCCTGCCTGCCAAATGGGGGCCCACAAAGCCGCCCCTCCGGCTTTGTGGGGGGAGGAGGGGCGGCGTAATGGAATGAGCTTACGCCAAAGGCGGAAGCGAATGATATGGAGCCCGCATCGGCGAAGGCAGGGACGAAACGGTCAGGGATTCAAAAGCTCGGGGGAGTCCATGTCCACGACGACGGCCCCCTCGGGGGGCTCGGTCATGGGCTTGCCGGTGGTGGTCTTCTGGGTCTCGGTGAGCTTCAGCTCAATCTCGCCCATATTGGCGATGTGATAGCTCATGTTCATGGTGACGTTGCCGGCGTCCTGCTTTACGTCCATGGCGATCTTCATGGCGGGCATGCCGCTCAGGGCCGCAGTCTCCATGGTGATGGTCATGTCGGAGCCGCCCTTGGCGTCCACCTTCATGGTGATCTTGTACTCCTTGAAGGCGGCCTTGGCCTCCTCCATGTCATCCTCGCTCAGGCCCATGTCCTCATAGAGGCCCATCAAGGTGTCCACGTCGATGGTGAGGGTGGAGGTGCCGTTGGAGGTGGTGAACTTGTCGTCGCCGTACAGCTTGGAGAGCATATCCGCCATCTCCATGGCGGAGCCCCACTCCGTGACGCTGTTGCCCCGCACCGCCTGGGCCAGCACCTTGCCGATGGTGACATCTCCCGCGCTGGCGAAAGCCAGCGCGCCCATTTCTTCGCCCAGGTCCAGGGCCATCCACACATTGTCCTTACCCGCCAGTTCGTCCAGCGCCGCCATCCGGAACCAGGCGGAGCCATTCCGGTTCAAAATGAGCTCCATGTCCTCCAGGCCCTCCACCACAGTGCGGAGCATGGCGGCGTCCTCCTCGTAATCGGGCCCAAGCTCGCTGGTCAGCAGCTTATCCAGCTCCTCCATGGCGTTGTCGGACAGCTTCAGGGACAGCTGGGCGCTGGCGGCCTCGGTGTTGAAGAGCTGTTTGGCGGTGAGGTCGGCCTTGTAGGTCTGATTGCCGTTGAGGGTGTCGAACAGGGTGACGGCGATATCCCCCTTCACGTCGGCCTGGTAGTTCTTGCCCTCCTCCATGCCCACGCCCTTGTTGGCCTGGACCTTGTTCAGGATGGTGAAGTCCTTGTCGATGTCCGCTGCCAGGGCCTCCCGGTCCAGCAGGATGGCGGTCTCATAGTAGGCGTCCCAGCCCACGTCGTAGCCCAGGGCCTCGGCGATGAAGCGGACGGGAACGTAGGTCCGCCCGCCCTTGACGTAGGGGGCGCAGTCCATCTCGATGGTCTTATCAGCTTCGCCGGTATCGGTGCCGCGGGTATGCCGTACTGCGGTGGTGCCGCCAATGGTGAAGTTGATTGTATACTTGTCGATGAAGAGCCGCACAGAGTCTTTCTGGTCCGCAAACTCGTAGTCCACCTCGCCGCCCAGGGCCTCCACCAGGGCGCGGACGGGAACCATGGTGCGGCCATCGGTCGCCTCGGGGGTGGCGTCGGGGAACTTGATGTATTCGCCGTTGACCATCACGCCGATCTGGCCGGGCACGCCGCCCATGGCCTCCTTCTTTTCGTCCCGCATCCGCTGGAGCTCTTTTTCCAGCTCCGCCCAGCCGGCGCTGTCCGGGGCCGGGATCTCCGCGAGATCGTCCCAGTTGATGCTCCCCAGGTCCAAGCCGCCGATCTGGCCGCCGACGACAATGGTCGTGGGGCCGTCCGCGCCGCCGATAATGCCCAGGGACTCCTCCGGGCTCAGGCCCTTCAGAATAGCGCTGATGGGGATGGCCTCTCCGGGCTTGTAGACGGGCACGGCCTCGCCGTCCACCGTATAGGCGCCGTCCACGGGGGCCGCGTCCGGGGCGGGGGCCGCGAAGGCGGGAGCCGCCAGGGACAGGGCCATGACCAGTGACAACAGGACCGCTGTCAGTTTTTTCATGTTAGTTTCCTCCTTTTCGCACAAATACCAATTGCTTCTATTTTACGCCGCCCTGCGGCGCTGGGGCACTTGATTCAGAGGCTTCTGTTCGCGAAAAAAGCCTGAACGTTTTCTTTTTTACGGACTACCTTCTCTCCTTGTGTCCAGCATATACCCTCCAGCAGGTGGAAGGTCAAGGGTTTTTTGAAAATTTTTCAAGTTCTTTCTGTGTGGCGTTAGGAGATATCCGCCATATCCAGATACTTATACCCGCTGTCGGCGATGTGGTCCTTCCGGCCCTGGAGGTCGTTTCCCAGGAACATCTCAAAGATCTGGGCGGTGCGCTCCACGTCCTCCGGCATGACCTTGATGAGCCGCCGGGTGTCCGGGCTCATGGTGGTAAGCCACATCATGTCCGGCTCGTTCTCGCCCAGACCCTTGGAGCGCTGGACGTCGAACTTTTTCCCCTCCAGGGAGGCCGCGATGTCGTTGCGCTCCTTGTCGGAGTAGGCAAACCAGGTCTTCTCCTTATAGGTGATCTCATACAGGGGGGACTCGGCGATGTAGACGTAGCCCTTCTCGATCAGGGTGGGGGTGAGGCGGTAGAGCATGGCCAGGATCAGAGTGCGGATCTGGAATCCGTCCTCGTCGCCGTCGGTGCAGATGACGATTTTGCTCCAGCGGAGATTATCCAGGTCAAAGGCGTTCAGGTCCTTCACGTGCTTGTCTTTGACCTCCACCCCGCAGCCCATAACCTTGAGCAGGTCGGTGATGATCTCGCTCTTGAAAATCCGGGCGTAATCCGCCTTGAGGCAGTTGAGGATCTTGCCCCGCACCGGCATGATACCCTGGAATTCCGCGTCACGGCTCAGCTTCACCGCCCCCATGGCGGAGTCGCCCTCCACAATGTACAGCTCCCGCTTGCTCACGTCCTTGGTGCGGCAGTCCACGAATTTCTGCACCCGGTTGGAGATGTCCACCGAACCGGACAGCTTCTTCTTGATGCCCAGGCGGGTTTTCTCCGCCGTCTCCCGGGAGCGCTTGTTCACCAGCACCTGTCCGGCGATCTTCTCCGCGTCCATGGGGTTCTCGATGAAGTAGACCTCCAGCTGGGAGCGGAGAAACTCGGTCATGGCCTCCTGAACGAATTTGTTGGTGATGGATTTCTTGGTCTGGTTCTCATAGCTGGTCTGGGTTGAGAAGTTGCTGGACACCAGCACCAGCGCGTCCTGAATATCCGCCCAGGTCACTTTGGCCTCGTTCTTCTGGTATTTGCCGTTCTGCTTGAGCCAGCCGTCGATGGCGGACACAAAGGCGGAACGCATGGCCTTCTCCGGCGAGCCGCCGTGCTCCAGCCAGGAAGAGTTGTGGTAGTGCTCAATGAGCTGCACCCGGTTGGAGAAGCAGAAGGACACGGACAGCTTCACTTTGTATTCGCCCTTGTCCGCCCGGTCCTTTCCCCGGCGCTCCGTCTGCCAGAACACAGGCGCGGTGAGGGAGTCCTCCCCCGCCAGCTCGTGAACGTAGTCGGCAAGGCCGTTCTCATAGCGGAAATCGGCGGTCTCGAATTTTCCGTTTGCCTGATTGCGGAAGCGGAAGGTCACCCCGGCGTTGACCACCGCCTGCCGCTTCATCACGTCGGTGTAGTAGTCCGCCGGGATGTCGATGTCGGTGAATACGTCCAGGTCCGGCTTCCAGCGGAATTTGGAGCCGGTCTTTTTCCGGTCGGCGGGCTTCTTTTTCATCTCGCCCACGATCTCGCCCCGCTCAAAGTGGAGGGTGTACTTGAAGCCGTCCCGGTAGATGGTGGCGTCAAAATACTCGCTGGCGTACTGGGTGGCGCAGGAGCCCAGGCCGTTGAGCCCCAGGGAGTACTCGTAGTTGTCCCCGCCGTCCTCCTTGTACTTGCCGCCGGCGTACAGCTCGCAGAACACCAGCTCCCAGTTATAGCGGCCCTCCGCCTCGTTCCAGTCCACCGGGCAGCCCCGGCCGAAATCCTCCACCTCGATGGACCTGTCCTCGTACCGGGTGACGGTGATCAGGTCGCCGTGGCCCTCCCGGGCCTCGTCGATGGCGTTGGAGAGAATTTCAAAAACGGCGTGCTCACAGCCCTCCAGCCCGTCGGAGCCGAAGATGACGCCGGGGCGTTTGCGCACCCGGTCCGCCCCCTTCAGGGAGGAGATGGAGTCGTTGCCGTACTGCGGTTTTGGGGTAGACCTTGCCATAGCTGCACCTCATATGTTTGCCCCTCCGGCAGGAGGGAAATGTCGAATTGGAGCGGACGGCGGTAAAAATCGTCGGCCCTGGGGCTGTTTAAACCTTAATTATATAGTATACCGCAAAATGGGAGGGAACGTCAAGTGCAGACAGGGAAGATAAGCAGAGCGGCAACAAGAAAAGCCGGGACCCTTGACTTTTCAGGGCCCCGGCTTCTGATACGGCTATTGCGCCGCAAATCCGCCGCTTTTTCGAGAATCACAATTTGTTTCTACTGTGTGGGCCAATTCACCTGAATAAGTAATTTTTCGTCATGGTTCTCATCGATCCGCTTTCGCTTTTTTAAGATGGTACAGGGACATCAAGGTCGTTGGCCGCCTCCATCTTGAACTTATCCATGGCCTCGCGGGCACCGGGAACCA
>CANOBV010000021.1 GCA_947564255.1 uncultured bacterium
GCCAGCGCCGCGTACAGCCCCGGCGCGGTGTGGCCCTTGGACAGCACAAAGCGGTCCCGGTCCGCCTTTTTCGGGTCGGCGGGGTCAACGTTCAGCTCCTTGAAGTACAGGTAGGTAAACACATCGGCGGCGGACAGGCTGCCGCCCGGATGGCCCGCTTTGGCCCCGTGGGTGGCGGTGAGCACCCCCATCCGCACCCTGCAAGCCACCGCTTGCAGGGCTTTTTCTTCTTGCTTTGTCATGCTACCGCCTCACGCCCAGGGGTTCTCGGTGGGATAGGGCAGGCTTTTCGGCTGGTTATATGCGATATCCTGCACTCCCAGGAACTTGAACACCTCGAACAGCGCCTTGCCGTAGTGCCCGAAAGCCACCGCTCCGTGGTGGGGGTAGCGTTTCTGGATCAGCACGTGGCGGTAGAACCGGCCCATCTCGTGGATGGCGAACACGCCGATGCCGCCGAAGGAGCCCGTAGCCACGGGGAGCACCTCGCCCTGGGTGATGTAGGAGCGGAGATTGCCCTCGCTGTCGCACTGGAGGCGGTAGAAGGTGATGTCGGACGGCGCGATATCCCCCTCCAGGGTGCCCCGGGTGAAGTCGGGGGTGCCGCCGTTTTCCAGCAGACGGTTCTGGATGAGCTGGTACTTGACAGCGCGGTCCGCGCACAGCTTGCAGGCCGGGGTGTTGCCGCAGTGGAAGCCCATGAAGGTGTCGGTGAGGGCATAGTTGTGCTTGCCCTTGATCTGCTCCTCCCAGAGCTGGGCGGGGACAGAGTTGTTGATATCCAGCAGGGTGACGGCGTCGCCGCTGACACAGGCCCCGATGTACTCGGACAGGGCGCCGTAGATGTCCACCTCACAGGCCACGGGGATGCCCCGGGCGGCCAGCCGAGAATTCACGTAGCAGGGCTCGAAGCCGAACTGGGACGGGAAAGCGGGCCAGCACTTGTCGGCGAAGGCCACGTACTTGCGGGAACCCTTGTGCTGCTCTGCCCAGTCCAGCAGGGTCAGCTCAAACTGGGCCATCCGGGCGGACAGCTCGGGGTAGTAGCGGCCCTCGCCCATCTCAGCGGCCATGTCGGCGCACACCTCGGGAATCCGCGGGTCGTTGGCGTGCTCCTTGTAGCTCACCAGCAGGTCCAGCTCGGAGTTCTCCTCCACCTCCACGCCCAACTCATATAGGCCCTTGATGGGGGCGTTGCAGGCGAAGAAGTCCTGGGGCCGGGGGCCGAAGGTGATGATTTTCAGGTTCTTCACTCCGATCACCGCCCGGGCGATGGGGACGAAGTCTGCGATCATGGCGGCGATATCCTGGGCGGTGCCTACGGGATATTCGGGGATATAGGCGCTGAGATGCCTCATCCCCAGGTTATAGGAACAGTTGAGCATCCCGCAGTAGGCGTCGCCCCGGCCGTTGATGAGGTCGCCGTCCCCCTCGGCGGCGGCCACGTACATACAGGGGCCGTCAAAGTTTTTGGCGATGAGGGCCTCCGGGGTCTCCGGGCCGAAATTGCCCAGGAACACCACCAAGGCGTTGCAATCCTGCTCTTTCACGTCCGCCACGGCCTTCAGCATATCCTTCTCGTTTTCCACGGTGACGGGGCACTCGTAGAACTCGCCCGGATAGGCGGCCTTGACGGCGGCGCGGCGGCGTTCAGACAGGGCAATGGGGAAGCAGTCCCGGCTCACGGCGATGAGGCCCAGCTTTACGTCAGGGATGTTTTTCATAGCGTTTTCCTCCTCAGATTTGGTCTTTGATGTCGATATTTTCACCGTCCAGGCCCACATAAGCGCCCTGTTTAGCCTCGGCGGATTCCGGGTGGGCCAGCAGCCATTTGTTCCGCGCCCACAGCAGCCGGTCGTCCCCGGCGGACGGCTCGAGCTCCGGCCTCGCCGTGTTGGTACCCCGGGGCAGGGCCACCGCCACCCGGAAGCCCTTGGCCTCATCCGTGTGGCAGGGGGCGTAGTGCAAGGTGGTGGCGTACACTTCCACCAGCACCCCGGCGGGAACGCGGAACACCTTGGCCTTTGCCGTGTCCAGCGCGCCGTTTTCGATCTCCTCCTGTTTGGCCAACAGGAGGATGAAGTCCTCCGTGCCCACGTTGAACTCGCTGTCCCGGTGGTACTCCAGGCAGTTCAATTTCGTATTCCGGCCCCAGCACATCCCCAGCTGCACCGGCATCCCACCGTAGGCGCTGCCCTCAAACTGACAGAACACAGGCAGAGCCTCCAGCTCCGGGATAGAGGGTCGGTAGGCTGTGCCCTCCTCCGGCAGGGGGATGACATCCATCGCCGCCAGCAGGCCGGACAGCTCATAGCCCTCATGCACCCGCCCGTAGGGGGCAAATTTCTGGTCAAATACGCTTCTGATCTCCATGGCTCGGCCTCCTTATTTCAATGTGGGGAACACGTTTTTCAGCGCCGGGTAGAGCGGCTTGAACGCCTGATACCGCTCCTCATATCGGGCAGTGAGTTCCGGGTTTGGCTCCACCGTGCCCGCGATTTTCACCAGCGAATCGCAGGCGGATTTCACGTCCGGGAACGCACCGCAGCCCACCATGGCCAACATGGCCCCGCCATACCCCGGCCCTTGCTCCGTCTGGGGCAGGTCCAGCGGGATGCCCAGCACGTTGGCCAGGATCGTCCGCCAAAGGGCGCTCTTGGAGCCGCCGCCGCACAGGGTGGAGCGGGGGATGGCGATTCCCAGGCTTTTCGCCACCTCGAAACTGTCCCGGATGGCGAAGGCCACGCCCTCCAAAACGGCTTGGGTGAGGTCGGCGCGGGTGGTGTCCATGGTCATGCCCACAAACGCGCCCCGGGCGTCGGTGTCGTTGATGGGGGAGCGCTCCCCCATCAGGTAGGGCAGGAAGAACACCGAATTGCGGCCCAGCTTGTCCGGCGTGATGGGCGTCTGCTCCGCCGGGTAGTCTTTCGTGCCCAGAACGTCCCCGCACCACCACTGGTTGCAGGAGGCGGCGGAGAGCATACAGCCCATCAGGTGCCAGCCGCCGTCGGCGTGGGCGAAGGCGTGGAGGGCGTTGGTGGGGTCTACGCCAAACCGCTCCGCACTGATGAAGATGGTGCCCGAGGTGCCCAAGCTGATGTTGCAGCCCCCTGCGCCCACGGTTCCCGTGCCTACCGCCGCGGCGGCGTTGTCCCCGGCCCCGGCGCAGACCTGCACGGATTCCGGCAGACCCAGCGTCTGTGCCACCTTGGGCTTGAGCGTACCCACAACCTCCCAGCTCTCGTACAGTTTGGGGAGCTGTTCCTCCGTCACGCCGCAAATTTGGCACATTTCCGCGCTCCAGCGCTTGTGCTCCACGTCCAACAGCAGCATCCCGGAGGCGTCCGAGTAGTCCGTACAGTGGATGCCCGTCAGTTTATAGTTGATGTAGTCCTTTGGAAGCATGATTTTACGGATTTTGGCGAACAAACCCGGCTCATTCCCCCGCATCCACAGCAGCTTGGGTGCGGTGAAGCCCGCGAAGGCGATGTTGGCGGTGTAGGCACTCAGCTTATTCCGCCCAATCTCATTATTGAGGTAATCCACCTCTTTGGCCGTCCGCCCGTCGTTCCACAGGATGGCGGGGCGGATGACTTCATCGTTTTCATCCAGCGCCACCAGCCCGTGCATCTGTCCGCCCGCGCCGATCCCCGCCACCTGGGTGGTGTCGAAGCCGTCCAGCAACTCGGGCACGCCCTCGATTACCGCCCGCCACCAGTCCTCCGGGTCCTGCTCGCTCCAGCCCGGCCGGGGGAAGGAGAGTGGGTACTCCTTTGTCACCTCATTGCGTACCGCACCGTCCCCGTCCACCAGCAGCAGCTTCAGCGCCGACGTGCCCAGGTCGATCCCGATATACAGCATGGATATCCCTCCTTATTTGATGGTCAGCTCCACGCTGACTTGGTCCCCGCTTGGAAAAACCGGGATGATGTCCCCTGTCGCGGCCTGTCCGTTGACCGTCAATGACCGCTCCCCGGTGCACCGGATGTGGATGGTGTATTCCGCGTCCCGGAAGGTGCGGCGGACCGTGCATTCCGGCAGTTCATCCGGGAGACAGGGGTTGAGCCGCAGCCCATCGTAGTCCGGCTGGACGCCCAGAATATACTGGCTGACGGACAGGAAGGTCCAGGAGGCGGTGCCGGTGAGCCAGCTGTTTTTGGCGTGGCCGGGGGAACCGGAGGCCCGGCCCGTCACCGTCTGGGAGTAGACGTAGGGCTCTGTCTCGTGGATCTCGCTCTGATCCTCTAACCAGGCGGGGCATATGCGGCGGTAGATATCAAACGCCTCGTTGCCCCGGCCCAGCACCGCCTCGCCGCAGACGATCCAAGGGTTGTTGTGGCAGAACACCGAGCCGTTCTCCTTAAATCCGGGGGGATAGGAGGAGATCTCGCCCAGCTCCACATGATACTCCGTGTAGCAGGGGGCCAGCAGCTCCACGCCGTACTCGCCCAGCAGACGCTCCCGGACGGAGTCCAGCGCCTGCTTCAATTCGCCGGTCTCCCTGCCCACGCCTGCCAGGGCGCAGAAACCCTGGGGTTCGATGTAGATCTGTCCCTCCTTGCACAGATGGCTACCAACCTTCTGCCCATTGGCGTCATAGGCCCGCAGGAACCACTGCCCATCCCAGCCATTCGTGAGAATGGCTTTTTCCATGTCTTGGACGGCCTGTTCCACCTGCCGGGCCTCTCCGCCCAGGCCCACCCGGCGGCACAGGGCGGCGTACTCCCCGCCGTATTTTACAAACATCCCGCCGATGAATATGCTCTCCGCCACCGGGCCCTGGTTGGGGCCGAAGGTCTGAAAGCTCTCGCCGGGCTCCCGGGAGAAACAGTTCAGGTTCAGGCAGTCGTTCCAATCCGCCCGGCCAATGAGGGGGAGATCATGGGGGCCCTTATGGTTCATGGTGAACAGAACGCTTCGGCGGATGTGCTCCATCAGCGGCGCCTCGGAGCCGGGCTGGTTGTCGAAGGGGGTGGGGTGATCCAGGATGGAGAAGTCGCCGGTCTCCTTCACATAGGCGCACACCGCCCCTACCAGCCACAGGGGGTCGTCGTTGAAGCCGCCGCCGATGTCGTTGTTGCCCCGTTTGGTGAGGGGCTGATACTGATGGTAGGCGGAGCCGTCCGGGAATTGGGTTGAGGCAATGTCGATGATGCGCTCCCTGGCCCGGTCTGGGATGATGTGGACGAAGCCGAACAGATCCTGGCAGGAGTCCCGGAAGCCCATGCCCCGGCCCGTCCCCGTCTCGTAATAGGAGGCGGAGCGGCTCATATTGAAGGTCACCATGCACTGGTACTGGTGCCAGATGTTCACCATCCGGTCCAGCTTTTCGTTGCCGGACTGGAGCTGGAACTTTCCCAGGAGGCCGTCCCAATAGGCGGCCAGCGACCTTTTGGCGGCGTCCACCGCCTCAAAGGAGGCGAATTTTTTCATGACCCGGTGGGCGGTATCCTTGCGGATCACACCGGGGGTAATGAATTTCTGTGTCCTGGGATTGTGCCCATAGCCCAGCACGAAGACGGCCCGGAAGCTCTGGCCCGGCTCCAGGGTCACATCCAGACGGTGGCAGGCGATGGGATACCAGCCCGTCCGCTGAAAGTCCCCGGAGGTCTCCGCCCGAACCATCGCCGGGTCGGCCCAGTCGCCCATGTGGCCCAGGAAGGTGTTTCGATCCGTATCGAAGCCCTGGGTCGGGACGTTCACTCCAAAGTAGGCGTAGTGATCCCGGCGCTCCCGATATTCCGTCTTATGGTAGATGACGCCCGGCTCCACCTCGCTCTCGGCTATATTCAGGTTTCGCTGGTAATTCTGGGCGTCGTCCACCGCGTTCCACAGGCACCACTCCACACAGCCGTAGACCTGCACGGACTTGGCCCCGCCGCTGTGGTTGGTGAGGGTCAGGTCGTGGAGCTCACAGGCTTCCCCCAGGGGAACGAAGCAGGTGACAGACGCTTCCAAGTCGTCCTTTTCGCTGTCAAAGACGGTGTAGCCCATGCCGTGGCGGCACTGGTAGGAGTCCAGCGGGGTGCGGGTGGGCAGAAAGCCGGGGTTCCAGGCGGGTTTGCCCGCCTCTTTGATGTAGTAGAACCGCCCGCCCACATCGCCGGGGACGCTGTTGTAGCGGTAGCGCACCAGCCGCTGGAGCTTGGCATCCCGGTAGAAGCAGTAGCCGCCCATGGTGTTGGAGATGAGGCCGAAAAATTCCTCGCTGCCCAGATAGTTGATCCAGGGAAGGGGTGTCGCCGGGGTGTGGATGACGTACTCCCTTGCCGCGTCGTCAAAATGGCCGAATTGCATGGATATCCCTCTTTCCGCCCGCTGAGGGCAAATACTCTTGGATTTCACTCAGTAGATGTAAATTAAACGTATTCTCTATTTCCCGGTTGAATTATAGCTTTTTTCTCTTTTAAGCGCAAGGAGAATTTGACTATCCCGGCCTTATTTTCGGTTTTGCCCAAAAATAGGCCAGTCATTTCATGCAATACGGCGAAAAGAAAAAAGACTATTGACAAAACGCACCGTCAAATTTATGATTAGCGTGAAGAATACGTTTAATCTTTGCGGCAATGAAATTGGAGGGATGATCTTGCATTACGCAGTCGAACAGGCCAGGACCCAAAGCCTCACCGCCAAGGGCCTGATCCGTCAGACGTTTGCGGGCCAATTGGGAAATGGAGCGGTGGACGCGGCGTTCTTTTCCGCCCGGCGGGACCGGGCCCTGGGCTTTGCCGGGCTGCCGTTCACGGCTCCGGTGTGCGCCTGTCTGCTGAACCGCCCCGCTGTGTCCGCCTATCTGGACCAATTCCCCGGCAGCCAGCTTTTCCAGGCCGACGGGGAGGGGCTGCGCCACCTGACCATGGGCGGGGAGCAGACGCCGCCCGCCGATGTGGCGGCGGAGATCCTGGCCGTATACCATCAAATGCTGGCCTCCCCCGGACAGCTCAACGCCAAAGGGGAGCTGCTGCTGGACCTGAAAACCTACCCGGTGGGGCCCCACTACCCGGTGAATCTGCTGCTGGGAGACCGCGCGGGCTATCCCTATCCCCTGGTCACGACGCCAAAAAGCGCCCTGGATGCCCTGGGGCGGGGCTCCTTCCGGGCCACGGGCGGCCAACAGGTGCTGGCCACCCGCTGTGTGCTGGCCCTGGAGGAGAACGGGGAGCCGGCCAACCGCCAGTTCTATCTGGCGGAGGATGGGAAGCAGATCTTCTATTCCGCCGATGTGGAACACAACGTGGCTAAGGCGTCCTGCCTCCACTCCCAGAACCGCACTGTCATTACATACGAGACAGAATGCGGCTTGACCGTCCGCCGCACTATTTTCCTTCTGCCCCAGGAGGACGGTATGCCCAACGCCGTGGAGGCCCAGCGGGTGGAGATCGAAAACCACTCGGGCCGGGATCGGGCCTTGAAAATCGTCATGACCGGCGTGTTCGGCATCGCCGTCCCCACCGGCATCGCCAACGACGTGGTGTACTGCAATGTGGTGGCGGAGAGCGAGGTCTACTACGAGAACGGCGCGCCCGCCGCCCTGACCCTCCACCACAAGCCCGCGGAGTGCTCCGGGGAGAAGCGGTTTGCCGCCCTGTTGTGCGGCGGGGAGGGGCTGGATGAGTTCTGCGCCAGCCAGTCCGATTTTGTGGGCCGGGGAACCCTGGCCCGGCCCGAGCTGGTGTGCCGCCTGCCCAGCCAATACAGCCGGAAGATGGCCCCCTTCTTCGCCATGGGCAAAACCTTCCCCGTAAAAGACGGCGAAACCGCCGTTGTTGATGAGCTGGTGGGCATGATGGAGGCAGAGGGGGATGTGACGGAGCCCTTTGACGGGGCCCTCCACGCGCTGCTGGACAAATACCGGGACCCGGCCGCGCTGACGGCGGCCTTCCAGCGGGTGGTGGAGTTCTGGGACCGCTATCCCGCCTACCTCCAGCCGGACACCGGGGATGAGCGGTTTGACGCTTACGTGGGCCATAACCTCCCCTTCCAGGTGCTCTACCAGACCTATGTGTCCCGGGCCTTTGCCTGGACCCAGAAATCCTACCGGGAGATGGGCTTCCGGGAGATCCAGGACATCTACGCCTCCATGTACTATCTGGCCGCCATGGGGCGTGGGGAGCTGGTGCGCGACCTGCTCTCCAACTGGGTCCGGCAGGTGTGGCGCATGGGCTACGCCTACCACGACTTCACCTTCCAGGGCAAGGAGCCCGGCGACTGCTCCGACGACCAGCTCTGGCTGGTCCAGGCGGTGTACCGCTATGTGAAGCTCACCGGGGACACCGGCTTCCTGCTGACCGAGTTCCCCATCGCCGGGGAGGAGGACGCGAAGCGGCCCCTGTGGGACACCATTATGGCCATCCTCATCTACAGCGGGCGCATCTCCGTGGGAGCCCACGGCCTGCCCCTGCTGGACAAGGCAGACTGGAACGACACCCTCCGGCTGGACCCCGAGGTGATGAAGGGCCCGGAGAAGGAGCGCCGCTACCGGGCGCAGCTGGCGGAAAAGGGCCAGCCCTGGGGCGCGCCGCTGGAAAATATGTTGTGTGAGAGCGTGATGAACGCCTGCCTGCTGAAAATCGCCGCGGACGAGGCGGCGGAGCTGGCACAGCTCATCGGGAAGGATGCGGACGGGGCCTTTGCCGCCCAGCTCTCTCAAAAGACGCGTGACAGTATGCAGGCCAGCGCCTGGAAGGGGGCTTACTTCGCCCGGTGCCTCATCAACGACGGGCGGAAGTACACCTATCTGGGCGCCGGGGGCGACGGCCTCTCCCTGGACCCGGCCATCGACGGCAGCTACTACCTCAACTCCTACAGCTGGCCCATCCTGGCCGGTGTGGCCACGGAGGAGCAGATCGCCGCCATGCTGGACATCGTGGAGAAGCACCTGAAAACCGAAGCGGGGCTGAAGCTGTGTACCCTGGTGAACTACGACCTTCTGGGTGTGCCCACGGGGACGGCCCTCTACTTCCCCGGCGACCGGGAGAACGGCGGCGTGTTCAAGCACGCGGCCATGATGGCTACGGTGGCCTCCCTGAAAGCCTCCAAAACGGTGAAGGACGAGGCACTGGCAAAACGTCTGGCGGAGCTGGCTTTCTTTATGATCCGCCGCACCCTACCCTACGCCGCCATGGACGATCCCTTCGTACTGAAGGGCAACCCCCGCTTCTGCACCCAATACAACAACAGCGAGACGGGGGAGAACATCGGCCCCATGCTATCCGGCACGGCCTCCTGGCTGACCCTGGCGGTGTATGAGTTCCTAGGCCTGGAGGTGGGCGCGGAGACGATCACTTTCTCCCCTATCCTCCCCTGGGGGCTGGAGCGCATGGGCTACACCATTCGATTGGCTGATACCTTGCTCAAGGTGGAGATAACAGGGGAGGGTGGCCGCTTCCGGGCAGGGGCGGACACTACGCTTCTTCTAGACGACGCGCCGGTCTCCGGCGCCGTCCCCAAACCGGCGGCGGACGGGAAGCTCCACACCCTGTCCATCCGCCTGTGAGCATGGATCGCATAGTGTTACATTGCAAAGGAGGCGGCTGACTGGAAAACAAAGCGCAAGAGCCTGTTTAATATCTCGAAGAATGCCAGTTGGCAAGGGATTTTCCCGTCAGGCGAGGCGGGATTTCGCCGGAATAATTGGGTTTATTTCAAGAAATCACAACGAAGCATGGCGGGAAAAGACCCGCCGGATGGCGTTTTGAGAGATGTTAAACAGGCTCTAAGGGAAGGGACGCCAGCCTCCTTCCCGCCAGACGCCGCGCGGCGTCTGGCGTCCGGCCCCGGGGCCGGACGATCAGGACCTGTAGAAAAGAAATGGAGGGATGTACATGACCCAAGCAACCATGCGCGCAACGCCCGCCGCGCTGCGCAAGGAACGGACGCCCGGCAGCATCATTTACATCGTACACCGGGTGGCCATTCTCCTGGCCTGCGCCGCGATCTTCTACCCTGGCTTCAACCCCGGGCGGATCACCACGGCCATCAACCGCAACGTATCCCTGTTCACGGCCAGCATCTCCTATCAGTCGCTGGTCAACGACCTGGCCCGCCCCCTGGCCCGTGGATGGGTGCAGTCCTCCACCTTTGTGCTGCTGATGGCCGCCAGCATCGTGCTGGTGGTTGGGATCGTGCTGTGCGCCGTGGGCGGCTGTATGTCCGTAGGCAATAACCGGATGCAGCGCCGGGGCCTGCTGTTCCCGCTGGTCGGCTCTCTGGTGATGGCCGGCGGGCTGGTGGGCATCTATATGGCCTATCTCCAGATCGTGGCCGCCGCCAATAACCGGGTGCCCGCCAACTTCGCCCCCGGCTTCTGGCTGTACGCCGTGCTGGCGGCGGTGACGCTAGCCACCACCCTGGCCCTGCTGGCCATGGACCGCAAGCGCGCCGAAACCTTGGAGCCCAAAATGGCCATGCACGAGCGGTACAAGATTTTCCTGTTCTTCCTGCCCATACTCGCCCTGGCTTTCGTGTTCTCCTACCTGCCCCTGTGGGGCTGGCGCTACGCCTTCTTTGACTACAAGGCGGGCGGGGAGCTCACCATGGAGAACTTCGTGGGCTTCAAGTGGTTCACCTACCTCTTTGAGAGCGAGGCCACCCGGGCGGATATTTTCCGGGTCATCAAGAACACCCTGGGCTTAAGCGCCATCGGCATTGCCACCAGCTGGCTTCCCATGGCTTTCGCCATCTTCCTGACCCAGGTGCCCAGCAAGCGGTTCCGCCGCTTCGTGCAGACTTTCACCACCGTGCCCAACTTTCTGGGCTGGGTTATCATCTACGCCGTGGCCCTGGCCATCTTCTCCACCGACGGCTTTATCAACAATTTCCTCAACAATATTCTGGGGATCGCCGCCGACACCAACTATCTGATGGATTCCAGCCATATGTGGCTGAAAATGTGGCTGTGGGGCACCTGGAAGGGGCTGGGCTGGAGCGCCATCATCTATATCTCCTCCATCACCGGCATCGACCCGGTGCTCTACGAGGCGGCGGAGGTGGACGGCGCGGGCCGGTTCCAGAAGATGTGGAACGTCACGGTTCCCCAGCTTCTGCCCACCTTCTTCGTCATGCTGCTGATGAGCATCGCCAACATCCTGTCCAACGGCATGGAGCAGTACCTGGTGTTCTCCAACGCCGTCAACGCCCAGTCCCTGGAGGTGCTGGACCTGTACGTCTACAATCTGGGTATCGTCAACGGCCAGATTCCCATCTCCACCATGGTGGGTATGTGCAAGTCCGTCATCAGCGTGGCCCTGCTGTTCATCGCCAACACGGCTTCCAAAAAGCTGCGCGGCGAGAGTATCGTTTAAGGAGGGCGTTCCCATGGCAAAAAAGAAATCCGGCGGCATGAAATACCGCGCCACGCCCGGCGGCGTGGCCTTCAATGTGATCACTGTGGCGGTGTTCACCATCTTTACCATCATCTGCATCTTCCCGTTCTACTACCTGTTCATCAACACCATCTCCGACAACGCCCTGGTGGGCGCGGATATGATTACCCTGCTCCCCAAGGGCATCCATTTCAACAACTATCTGGCCCTGCGGGGGGTGCAGGACTTCGGCAATTCGGTGCTCATCACCGTCAGCCGCACCATCCTGGCCACGGCCCTCATGGTGCTGTGTTCCGCCTTCGCCGGGTATCTGACCACCAAGCGGCAGATGTGGCGGCGCAGCTTCTGGTACCGGGCGCTGGTCATCACCATGTATTTTAACGCGGGCACCATCCCCTGGTACTTGAATATGCTGGGCCTGGGCCTGACGGACAACTACCTGGGCTACATCATCCCCGCCATCGTGGCTCCCTACAACATCATCTTGGTCAAGACCTATGTGGAGTCCATCCCCGCCTCTCTGGAAGAGAGCGCCACCATCGACGGCGCGGGCACCCTCCAGGCGTTCGCCAAGATCATCCTGCCCCTGTCCAAGCCCATTCTGGCCACCATCGCCATCTTCGGCGCGGTGGGCAACTGGAACGCTTTGCAGGACTCGCTGATCCTCATGTCCAACTCCCCCGGGCTGTACACCATGCAGCACCGCCTGTGGATCTACCTGAACGCCTCCTCCAACCTGGCGGCAACCATGCAGGGCGGCGGCGCGGTGGCCGCGGATATGCTCAACAACAAGGTCATCAAGTACACCATCTCCATGGTGACCGTCATCCCCATCATGCTGGTCTACCCCTTCATGCAGCGGTATTTTGAGGAGGGCATCATGCTCGGTGCCGTGAAGGGCTGAGGTACTTTTTCTTGAAAGAAAAAGTGTCCAACAAGAACTTTAATCCGCCACCACCATGGTGATTGGCATAAAGTGTTTGCACGACAACGAAAACAGCGACAGAACGAAAAGAAAGGAAGCGCATCCCATGAAGAAAACCACCAAGAAGCTGCTGGCCCTGCTGCTCAGCGCGGTGCTGCTGCTGGGCCTGCTGGCCGCCTGCGCCCCCGCCGCCAACCCCAACCCCGGCAGCAGCGGCAACCCCGGAAGTTCTACCAACCCCGAGGATGATCCCCTCATCAACAACAAGGAGACCATCAAGCTGACCATCTTCAGCCAGACCGCCAACTGGTCCGGCGCCCAGACCGGCTGGGCCGCCACCTTGTTCAAAGACCTGTTCAACGTGGAGCTGAACATCATCCCCGACACCGACGGCGCCTACCAGACCCGCATGGAAAAGGGCGACCTGGGCGACATCGTGATCTGGGGCACCAACGGCGACCAGTACGCCAACGCCGTCAAGGCCGGCCTCCTGTTTGACTGGGAGGAGGAGGATCTGCTGGACAACTACGGCAAATACATCAAAGAGACCTTCCCCAAGGCCCTGGAGGCCAACCGGGAGATCAGCGGCGACGGCCACGTCTATGGCACCGGCTACGCCCTGGTGGATAAAGCGGGCCAGCACGACACCTTCATCTACGACTGGGGCATCCGCTGGGATCTGTACAAGGAGCTGGGCTATCCCGAGGTGAAGGATCTGGACGGCATGGTGGATCTGCTGGCTAAGATGAAAGAAGCCTGCCCCACCGGCGACGACGGCAAGAACGCCTACGGCATGAGCATCTGGTCCGCCTGGGACGGCAATCTGGCCATGTACCCCAAGGCCCTGGCCTCCGCCTATTACGGCTATGATGAGCTGGGCTACGGCCTGTATAACTCGGAGAACGGCGAGTTCTACGACTGCCTAGACCCCAGCGGCCCCTATGTGGAGGCCCTGCGCTTCTTCAACAAGCTCTATCAGAAAGGCCTGCTGGACCCCGACTCCATGACCCAGACCTATGAGAACATGATGGCCAAAGTCACCAACGGCAACGTGTTCTTCTCCATCTTCGACTACGCCGGGAGCCAGCTGTTCAACACCCAGAAGCACGTGGACGAGAACAAGTTCATGTGCCCCCTGGTGCCCACCGACGCCAGCGTCGTCGTCTACGGCCTGAGCGAGGGCGGCAACGACCGCATCTGGTCCATCGGCGCCAACACCCTGTACCCCGAGAAGTGTATGCAGATCATCAACTGGCTCCACACCCCCGAGGGGGCCATGACCATCTGGTACGGCATCAAGGGCCTGATGTGGGACTATGACGCCAACGGCGGCACCGTTTTCACCGACCTGGGCCGCACCTGCTACTTCGCCCCCACCACCGACCTGGCGGGCACCCAGTGGACCAGCCCCTATTCCGGCGAGACCTACACCCTGGACGGCACCTTCAACGACGGCAAGCTCCAGGCCAACAACATCACCTGGGGCTTCGGCGCGGAGAACCCCGATTCCGCCGCCGGCGAGTGCTTCCACTACTCCACCTGGCAGAGCTTCCTGGGCGAGGCCCAGAACGACACCGAGAAGGACTGGCGTGAGCGCGTCAAAGCCGACGGCACCCAGGCGTACATGAACACCGTGAACTATACCACCGTCCCCGTGGTGTCCACCTATCACGAGCCTCCCCGCGAGGCCGAGCTGGAGCTGAAATGGAACCAGGTCAAGACCACCGTGGTCAACGGCTCCTGGAACGCCATGTACGCCAAGAGCGACGCGGAGTTCGACTCCATCGTGGCCAAGATGAAAACCGACGCCGACTCCTACGGCTACGAGGATTGTGTGACCTGGTGCCGTGAGCGGGCCGCCGAGAAGTTCGCCATGCAGGAGAAGTAAGCAGGTTCCGGTTATCATTTCGCAAACGTACAGCAGGTTCCGGGCCGCCGTGTTTGGCGGCGGCCCGGAACCCCTACAGGAAAGGAGCGCCCTATGAAGCTGACCATCGACTCCCCCATCATCCAGGCGGGCATTAAAATCACCAATCTGCTGATCTTGAACCTCTACTGGGTCATCGGCTGTCTGCCCCTGGTCACCATTGGGGCCTCCACCGCCGCCGCCTTTTCCGTCACGCTGAAAATGGCGGAGGATCGGGAGGAGTCCGGCGTCACCCGGGCATTCTGGGCCGCCTACGTCCAGAATTTGAAGCACGGAGTCCCCCTCTCCCTGATCCTTCTGGTTGGCATCTACGCCATCTGGATCAACTGGCAGTGCTTTGACAAGCTGGAGGGGAATCCCCTCGTGTTCCTGCTGATGGCAGTGATGATGGTGCTGCTGCTGGTAATCCACTTCCTGTATATCTTTGCCCTGGAGGCCCGGTATCGCAACGGCCTGCTGGCGGCGCTGAACAACGCCCGGAACATCTTTATCCGCTACATCGGCCGCTCCATGGGCCTGGTTGGCGTCCTGTTTTTGCAGTTTCTCTTTTTCACCCAGGTGAACATCGTTTTGATTTTCGCGGGCTTTTTCTGCCTGCCCATCCTCATGATCTATACCGTCAGCCAGGCGGCTATGCCCCTGTTCCACAAAATTGAGAAGACCGGCGGCGCACCGGAGGAATTTGAGATCACCAGCGACCTCTATTGACCTAGGAAATCCAGTCCCGCCCCGAAAACAACGGGAGGGCTTTTTGAAATATCGCTTTGTAAAGGACTTGTTTTTTATGATACGGATCGGGATCGACTATTACCCCGAGCACTGGGACTGCTCCCTCTGGGAGGAGGACGCCGCCCGTATGGAGGCTCTGGGCGTCCATGTGGTGCGCATCGGGGAGTTTGCCTGGAGCCGGCTGGAGCCCCGGGACGGGGTGTTTGACTTTACGTGGCTGGACGACGCCATCGGGGTGCTTGCCCGCCACAACATGAAGATCATCCTGGGCACTCCCACCAACTGCGCCCCCATGTGGCTGTACCACAGTCACCCGGATACCCTCCAGTGGGGGCCGGACGGCAGACCCACCGGCACCGGCCTGCGGGGCCACCGCTGCATGACCAGCTTTACCTTCCGTAAATACGCCGCCCGGATCATTACGGAGCTGGCCAAACGGTACGCCGGGAGGCCAGAGATCTTCGCCTGGCAGCTGGATAACGAGCTGGAGAGCAATCACTGCACCTGCCCCTCCTGTCAGACGGCCTTCCGGGGCTGGCTGAAGGAGAAATACGGGACGCTGGACGCGCTGAACAAGACCTGGGGCAGCGAGGTGTGGAGCGGTGAGATCAGCGGCTGGGATCAAATCGTCCCGCCCCAGGGGACGGAAAACAAGCCGGATTGGTACAACCCCGCCTATATGCTGGACTATGAGCGGTTCGCGGCAGCGTCCCTCACCGATTTTGTGAAGTTCCAGTGCGGGATTATCCGCGGCTATGACCCCCAGGCTGTCATTACCACCAACGCCTGTTTCCCCCGGCATATGCCGGACTTTCACCAGGAGTTCGCCCCGCTGGACGTGGCCTCCTATGATAATTACCCGCCCGTCCGCCTGCCGGAGGACCCGGAGGAGCTGTACTCCAACGCCTTTGCCCTGGACTTCGTACGGGGCTTCAAAAATCAAAACTTCTGGATCTTGGAGCAGCTGGGCGGCCCCATGGGCTGCTGGGCCCCCATCTCCCCCGCCATGGAGCCAGGGATGTTGGAGGGCTACGCGCTCCAGGCGGCGGCCCACGGGGCGGACCTGATCAGCTTCTTCCGCTGGCGCACCTCTTACACCGGGGCGGAAATGTTCTGCCACGGCCTGTTGGATCACAGCAATGTGCCCAACCGCCGTCTGACCGAGCTGGAACAGCTCTGCCGCCGTCTGGAAAAACTGCCGGAGCTGGGGAATACCACCGTACATAGCCAAGTGGCCATGCTCTACTCCGCCGACCAGGAGTTCACGCTGAAAAACCAGGAACAGGGCCAGGGCTTTTCCTACTGGAAGCAGATGCGCCTGTTCCATGACGCCTGCATGAACCTGGGCGTGAATGTGGACGTGGTGGAGGAGCGCACCCCGCTGGACGGCTACAAAGTGGTGATCGTCCCCACCCACTTCATCACAGACCCGGATGTGGTGGCCCGGCTGGAGGATTTTACCCGGCGGGGCGGCTCGGTGGTAGTCACCTGCCGCAGCGGCGTGAAGGACAAAAACGGCAACTGCATCCTGGGGCAAGAGCTGCCCACCCTGTTCCGAGCTCTGTGCGGCTGCCGGGTGACGGAATACGACGCCATTGGCCCGGCCACGCAGGAACTCACCCTGGAGCGGGGCGGGCGCTACCAGATCACGGGCTGGTGCGACCTCATCGAGCCGGACACGGCTCAGGTACTGGCCCGGTATCAGGGGCGGTTTTACAGCGGCGTTCCCGCCATCACCAAAAACGCTTTTGGGAGCGGGTGCGCGTACTATGTGGGCGCTGTGGGGGAGCGGGCCCTCTACTGCACGCTGCTGCTGACCGTGTTCCGGGAGCAGGGCATCCCCGTGTCCAGGCTCCCCCAGGGGGTGGAGCTGACGGTCCGCAGCGGCCCGAGTGGGACCTATCAGTTTTATTTCAATAATACGGCCCACAGCCACGACGTGGAGGCGGATGGGCAGAAGGTCCATTTACAGCCCTTTGAGATGAAAATACGCACGCAGGGCGCGTGGGCCTGAAGAGGTGGTCATTGCGCCAAATAGATTGACGGGGCGGGCGGAACTGGCTATAATTAAACCATGGAATACGTTTTACTATCCACGGGAGGCGGACAGCTATGGTGACCATCCGAACGATTGCGGAAAAGTGCGGCCTGTCTGTGGCGGCGGTATCCAAGGCGCTGAACGGAAAACCCGGCATCAGCCCCGAGCGGGCGGAGTTTGTCAAAAAAACCGCCCGGGAGCTGGGGTACTATCCCAACTCGGCGGCGCAGATTTTGAAAACCAACCGCAGCCACAACATCGGCATCCTGTTCCAGAACAAGCTGGCCCATGAGTTTTTCTCCATCGTCCTGGAGGCCATCCGGGAGACCATGGAGAACCAAGGGTATGACATCACCCTGCTCAGCAGCCACCATGAGGAGGGCTTTTACGAACACGCCAAATTTCGCCAGTGCGACGGCGTCATCATCGTCCAAGCCGGGCTGGACTGGGAAAATGTGCAGCGGCTGGTGGAGGGGGACGTTCCCGTGGTGTCCATTGACCGGGTCTACCACGGCCGCACCGCCATCGTCAGTGACAACGTGGGCAGTATGGAGGCCATCGTCCGCCATCTGAGCGGGCTGGGCCACAGCCGGATCGCCTTCATCCACGGCGAGGACGGCGACGTGACCCGCCAGCGGCTGGCCGGGTTTTACCGGGGCTGCCAGGATCAGGGTATCGACGTGCCCGACGAGTACGTTATCCCCGCCCGGTATCACGAGCCCAAGGACTCCGGCCAGGCGGTCCAGCGGCTGATGTCACTGAAAACCCCGCCCACCTGCCTCCTGTTCCCCGACGACACCTGCTACCTGGGCGGGCAGACGGCTTTGGAAAAGCTGGGGCTGTCCGTGCCGGAGGACGTGAGCTGCTTCGGCTACGACGGCATCCACCTGGCAGGCATCCTGCGGCCCAGCCTGTCCACCTACCGGCAGAACGCCGAGGGCATCGGCAGGGCGGCGGCGGAGCAGCTCATCAGCGCCATTGAAAAGCCCAAGCTCTATGTGCCGCAGATCGTCACCGTCACCGGGGACATCCAGCCCGGGGGAACGGTAAAAGCTCTGACAAAGGAGGCCCCCTGATGAAAAAGGGTTTCTTCACCTGTCCCTCGACCATTGACGAGAGCAGGCTCTACGGGTTTTCTTGGCTGGAACACGTCCTGGCCATCCCGTCCCCGCTGGTCTGCGTGACCAGCTATAAGGCAAATGGCCTGCCCAACGCCACCATGCAGTCCTGGTGTACCTTCGGCGGCAGCGATGGGTTCCATGTGCTGTTTGCCGCCGTGGACCGGCGGACCCATATGTACGCCAGCGTGATGGAATACCGACAGTTTGTGGTGAATTTTCCCTCCAGGGATGTGCTGCCCAGGTGCATGGCGACCATCGAGAACAACGGGGCCGGCACAGACGAGATCACCGCTTCAGGGCTGACCGTTGTACCTGCGTCAAAGGTGAACGCGCCGATGATAGAGGAATGCTTTCTGAATCTGGAATGTGAGCTGGAGTGGGCCCGGGAGCTGACGGCAGGCGGTAATTTTGAGGTGTTCTGCGCAAAGGTCGTGGGCATCCACATGGATCAGGCGCATTACAATGACGATCAACTGGGGCGCTACGGGGAAACGGGATACCTGTATAACATTCACCGTCCCATTGACCCGGACAGCGGCAGGGAAACCGAAACACAGGTGGGTTCCATTCAATCATTGGGGTCCCACAAAACGCTTTGAGGAGAATCGCTATGAGATTTGTGAAAGATAATACCGCCCTGGTGTTCTTCCACCAGGGGGAGCAGGTCCGCATTGAGCCCTGGGGGAAGGACTCCTTCCGGGTGCGCGCCGCCATGAGCCGGGAGTTCTCCGGCAATGTCTGGGCCCTCACCGAGCCGGCGGAGCCCGCCCAGACCCAGATCGTCATTGAAAATGTGGACCACTGGGTTGGAGACGGCACCCTGGACAAGCGGGAACAGGCGTCCATCACCAACGGGCGGCTCAAGGCCGTGGTGAACCATGTCGGTATTCTCTCCTTTTTCAAAGACGAAAAGCTGATCCTGCGGGAGTATTTCCGGGCCTACGACGGCACTATCTCCCGGGAGAGCCGGTGCCTGAAGCTGTTTTCACGGGAGTGGAAAGGCGTCATTGGCGGCGGCGAGTACGAGCTGAACGTGAAGTTCGAGGCCAACAAAGGCGAGAAGATCTTCGGTATGGGCCAGTACCAGGACGACTGTATGGACAAAAAGGGCTGCGTGCTGGAGCTGGCCCAGCGCAATTCCCAGATCTCCGTGCCCTTTGCCGTCTCCTCCCTGGGCTACGGCTTTCTGTGGAACAACCCCGCCGTGGGCCGGGTGACCTTCGGCAACAACTATACCGAGTGGATCGCCCGCTCCACCCGGGAGATGGACTATTGGATCACCGTGGCCGATACCCCCAAGGCCATCCTGGCCAGCTATACCGCCGTCACCGGACGGGCGGGGATGTTCCCGGAGGACCGGATGGGCCTTTGGCAGTGCAAGCTGCGCTACCGCACCCAGGACGAGGTGCTGTCCGTGGCCCGGCAGTACCAAAAAGAGGGCATCAAGATCGACCAGATCGTCATCGACTTCTTCCACTGGACCGTCCAGGGGGACTGGAAGTTCGACAAGACCTACTGGCCCGACCCCAAGGCCATGGTGGACGAGCTGCATGCCATGGGCGTCAAGGTGATCGTGTCCGTGTGGCCCTCGGTGGACCGGCGCTCGGAGAACTTCGGCCCCATGCTGGAGCGGGGCCTGCTGATGCGCACCGAGCGGGGTGCCCTCCAGACCTATGACTACCAGGGGGACTGCGTGGAGATCGACGCCTTCAACCCGGAGGCCCGAAAATATATTTGGGACGTATGCAAGCGCAACTACTACGACCTGGGCATCGACGCCTTCTGGCTGGACAATTCCGAGCCTGACCTGGGCGTATACGACTTCGAGCACTACCGCTACTGCGACGGCCCCGCCCTTGCCCTCAGCAACCTGTACCCCCAGATGTTCAGCCGGGCCTTCTATGACGAGATGAAGGCCCTGGGCCGGGGGCCGGTGGTGAACCTGCTGCGCTGCGGCTGGGCGGGCTCCCAGAAGTACGGCAACGTGATCTGGTCCGGCGACGTGCCCAGCACCTTCGAGGCGTTTTACGACCAGCTCCAGTGCGGGCTGAACATGGGCTTGGCGGGCATCCCCTGGTGGACCACCGACATCGGCGGCTTCATGACCGACGATGTGAACGACCCGGATTTCCGGCAGCTCCTCATCCGCTGGTATCAGTTTGCGGTGTACTCCCCCGTCCTGCGGATGCACGGCGACCGGGGCCCTTACAACATCCCCGCCCTGGATGACAGGGACTGGGGCGGCGGCTATCTCCACACCGGCCACCCCAATGAGCTGTGGAGCTACGGCCAGGAGAACTACGCCATTATGCGGAATTACTATGACGTGCGCGTGGTCATGCGCGATTATATCAAATCCCTGTATCAGGAGGCCCACGAGAACGGCTCCCCGCTGCTGCGGGCCATGTTCTACGAGTTCCCGGAGGACAAAACCTGCTGGGAGCTCCAGGACCAGTATATGTTCGGCGGGAAATATCTCGTGGCCCCCATCTTCCGGCTCAACCAGTTCAGCCGGGAGGTCTATCTGCCCGGGGGCTGGTGGAAGCTGACCTCCACGGGAGAGGTGTTTGAGGGTGGACAGGCCGTGTCTGTGGACGCGCCTATTGAGTATATGCCGGTGTTTGAACGGCAGTAAAGGGTGAGCATCATGGCGGATTTCCCGAAGGGGTTTCTCTGGGGCGCGGCCTCCGCGTCCTATCAGATCGAGGGCGGTGTGGCAGAAGGGGGCCGGGGAGAAAGCATCTGGGACGTGTTCTCCCACACCCCCGGCAAGGTGCGCGGCGGCGACACCGGCGACGTGGCGGCGGACAGCTACCACCGCTGGCGGGAGGACGTGGAGTTCGCGAAGGGCATGGGCCTGGGGGCCTACCGCTTCTCCATCGCCTGGCCCCGCATCGCGTCCAACGGCGATACGGACTGGAATCAATCCGGATTTGATTACTATGATGGAATCGTGGACGCCCTGCTGGTGGCGGGGGTCCAACCCTGGGCGACCCTTTACCACTGGGATCTGCCCCAGGCCCTCCAAAACAAGGGCGGGTGGCAGAATGAGGACACCGCCCGGGCCTTCGGGGCCTATGCTAAACGGGTGGCGGAGCACTTCAAGGGCCGGGTGAGGCATTGGTTCACCATCAACGAGCCCCAGTGCTTCATCGGCATGGGCTATGGAACCGGGGAGCACGCGCCGGGGCTCCGGCTGCGCCCGGAGGACCAGCTTCTCTGCTGGAGAAATATGCTGCTGGGCCACACCCTGGCCGCCCAGGCCCTGCGGGAGGCGGACCCGGCCAGTGTGGTGGGGCTGGCCTCCTGCGGCGGGGTGTGCTACCCGGCCTCCCAGCTCCCCGAGGACGTGGACGCCGCGCGGGAGAAGATGTTCAGCCGGCCCGAGGGCTTCGGCGGCTTCTCCCACCACGACCTGCTGGACCCGCTGTGCCTGGCGGACGGCCCGGGCAAGCCGGACTTTATCGGGCTGAACATCTACAACGGCACCGCCGTGGGGATGGGCGCGGACGGCCCGGAGGCGGTACCGTACCCTGTGGGCGGGCCCCGCACCGCCTTTGGCTGGCCTGTCACCCCGGAGTCACTGGAGTGGGGCCCCCGGTTCATCTGGGAGCGGTACGGCCTGCCCCTCTACATCAGCGAAAACGGCCTGTCCTGCCGGGACTGGGTGGCGCTGGACGGCAAGGTTCACGACCCCGGGCGGATTGACTTCCTCCACCGCTATCTCTTGGCCCTGTCCCGGGCTATCGCCGCCGAGGCGGACGTGCGGGGGTATTTCCACTGGTCCCTTACCGACAACTTCGAGTGGGCGGAGGGATACGACCAGCGGTTCGGGCTGGTGTATGTGGACTACGCCACGGGGAAGCGCATCCCGAAGGACAGCGCGGAATGGTATGCCGGGGTGGCGAAGAGCAACGGCAGGATGCTAAACAAATGCTAAGAGCTGTGCGTATTACTGCGGTATTAGCGCGGCGCTACTGCGTACAAGAACTTTCGGAAATATAGCTTATACGCATTAGAGTATCCGTTACTGCGTATCATTTGTGACACTGTACGTATTAGGACGTATTCGCGCTGCATAGAATTTGCGGACGTACTAGAGAGGTATAAGCGAGGTCTTAGCGCCGTATTATTGCCGCACATGGTTTTACAATAAACCGCTATATACGGAAAATTATAGTTGACAAATTCAATATATTGTGGTACAGCGTCATCGTTGATTGATTCTATGCGCGTTTCCTCCTCACGCAGGAGGGCAGACTGGTATTGCCAGCTTGGGAGCGAAGGGTTTCGCATTGCGCACGTTGTCAGATACGCTGG
>CANOBV010000022.1 GCA_947564255.1 uncultured bacterium
TGCATACACGTGTCCCTGCCTTTTCGTCATTATTCTAAATCTTAATTATATCACCCCACCGCTAATGCCAAAACGATAGCGACAACAATCCACCGGCCTTTCCCAATTTTCTTCATGTTTGTACCCCCTATGCAAAACATTGTCGCATTAAAATAATTATAATCGACACAAAGATACAAGTCAAGGAGGCCAGATCAGGTGACGCAAGAATTTCTGCTGGACGCCATAGTAGCGGACTTGGAACAGCTCTTCCAGGGGGGAACCCTGAAAAATTCCGCGGGTGAAGAGCGGCGTATCCGGGTATTCCCCCAGGACCTTCCGATCCGGGCGGGGGCGGACATTGAGCCGGAGCCGGAACCTGTGGAAGGGGATTCGGAGCAATCGGAGGGCGAGTCCCCGGAGGACGTGCCGGAGCCCTATGTGATTGTCCGGGTGCCTGGTGGGGAACTGCCGGGACAGGACACCCGCCAACAGGTGGAGGTCATTCTGGTGGTGTGCGTCTATGACCCGGATCCGGGCCGCCAGGGTTTCCGGGACGCGCTCCACATCGCAAACGCCATTCTGACCCACTACGGCAAAAACGGCATAGTGGGCCGGCGGTATGAGGTGCAATACCCCATAAAGTGGGTGACACAAGAGGAGGACACCCACCCCTATTATTTCGCCGGCATGGCGCTGAAACTGGCCGCGCCGGCCATCTTCAAGGAGGTGCCAGAAACATGAGCAAAGACCCCAAAAAGACCGCCCAGGCCGCTGGCCCGGTGGTCTACTGCGGCCCCACCATCCCCGGCGTGGCCGTACAGTTCACGACCTACACCAACGGGGTGCCCACCGCGCTGGAGGAGGCCACAAAGGAAAACCCGGTCCTGGGCGGCCTGGTGGTCCCCCTGGAGCAGCTGCCGGAGGTCCGGCGCCAGTTCCACGCCGGGGCCGGGCGCTATTACACCCTGTACCGCAAGGCCCAGGGGAACGGCTAAAGGAGGGAGAACAAAATGGCGTATTTTCACGGCGTATACAACAGCGAGATCGACACCAGCCTGACCGCCCCCATTCAGGGCAGCGCGGGCCTGCAGGTGATTTTCGGCACCGCCCCCATTCACCTGTCCAGGGACCCGGCGGCGGCGGTAAACAAGCCCATGCTGTGCTACTCTTTCGCGGAGTGCCAGCAGAATGTGGGGTATTCCGACAACTTCAAGGACTTTACCCTGTGCCAGAGCATTGACGCCTGTTTCCGCGTGTTCAATGTGGCGCCCATTATCCTGGTGAACGTGCTGGATCCCAGCAAGGCCAGCCACACCACGGTGAACGCGGCGGAGGACTGCCCCGTGGCGGACGGCCAGGTGGTTTATAAAAAGCCCTATGTCCTGCTGGACACCCTGGAGGTCAAGAACGGGGACGCCGCCCTGAAAGCTGAGAGTGACTATATTGCCGCCCATGACAATGACGGAAACGTGTTGATCACCATTCTGGCCCAGGCGGCAAAGGAGGCCACCACGCTGTCCGTGGCGTCCAAGAGCCTGAACCCCGCCGGTGTGACCCGTGCGGACGTGGTGGGCGGCGTGGACGCCCTGACAGGCCAGGAAACGGGCATGGAGCTGATCCGCCACATCTACCCCAAACTGGGCATGGTGCCGGGCCTGCTGCTGGCCCCCGGCTGGAGCGGGGACGCGGTGGTGGCGGCGGCGCTCCAGGCGAAAACCGAGGCCATCAACGGCGTTTTCGTCTGCAACTGTCTGCTGGATATTCCCACGGACGGGGAGAACGGGGCCGCCGTCTACACGGACGCCAAGGTGGCAAAGGAGAAAATGGGGGCCAGTTCCAACCACGCCATGGCCCTGTGGCCCATGGTGGCGGTGGGGGATAAGATTTACCACTATTCCGCCATGTTCGGCGCCCTGACCGCCTACACGGACGCCACCAATGCGGACGTGCCCTATGAAAGCCCGTCCAATAAGGACCTGCGGATCACCGCCACGGTGCTGGCGGACGGCACCGAGGTGGTCCTGGACCAGCAGCAGGCCAACGATATGCTGAACGCCAACGGGATCACCACCGCCATCAATATGAACGGTTTCAAGTCCTGGGGGAACAAGACGGCGGCCTATCCCTCCACCACGGATCCCAAGGATATGTGGTTTTCTGTCCGGCGTTTCTTCGACTGGGACGGAAACAATTTTATCCGCACATATTTCCAGAAAGTGGACAAGCCGGGCAACAAGCGGCTGATCCGGTCCATCGTGGACAGCCAGAACATTGTGGGCAACGGCTATGTGGCCCGCGACTACTGCGCCGGCTACCGGCTGGAGTTCCTGGAGAGCGAGAACCCGGCCACAAATCTGATGAACGGCCACCTGACCGTCCACACGTTCCTGGCGCCCTATATTCCGGCGGAGTACATCGAGAATATCCGGGAGTATGACGTGGACGCCCTGACGGCGGCCCTGACCGCGTAAACGGGAGGTAAACATGAAAACTATTCCGACCAAGATCAATAAATACAACGTCTACAACGCCGGAAACCGCCTGCTGGGCATGGGGGATGAAGTCCCCCTGCCCAGTTTCGAGGCGTCCAGCGAAACGGTGAGCGGCGCGGGCGTCCTGGGCGAGTTCGACGATCCCACCGTGGGCTATTTCTCCAACATGGAACAGGAAATCCCGTTCCGGGTGCTGGACCAGGAGGCTGTGGACATGCTGGACCAGACCAAGGCGGTCCAGTTGGAGCTGCGGGGCGCCCAGCAGACCACGGATTCCAATGGGGACATTGAGTTCCGGCCCATGCGCGTGGTGGTCCGTGGCCGTATGGCGGGGTTTGACCCCGGCAAGGTCAAGGCCGGCAACGGCATGGAAACCAGCGTGAAGCTGACGATCCTCTATATCCTGATCGAACTGGAGGACCAGCCCATGGTGGAACTGGACAAGATCAACGAGGTTTTCAAGATCCGGGGCGTGGACGTTCTGGCCAAGATCAAGGAAATGTGCTAAACCGCCGGCGGCGGATAAAAACGAAAAGGAGAAACCGACATGGAAAAGAACAAACTGGACACCGCCGAGCGGGCGGACATGGAGGCCATGGAGGCGCAGGCAAGGGCCGAGGGCGGAGAGGACACCGAGCCGGAGGACCTGGTGCTGCGGTTTGGCAAGCCCTATAAATTCGGCGGCCAGGAATACACCGAGGTGGACCTGTCCGGCCTGGAGGACGTGACGGCGGGGGTGCTGGAGAACGTGGGCAAGATCGCGGCCAAGAAAAACCCCGGCATGAACCCGGCCCTGCAGGAAATGTCCCTGACGTTCTGCACCTACCTGGCCCAGCGGGTGGCCAAGCTGCCCCTGGAGTTCTTCACCGGCCTGCCGGCCAAGGAGGCCATCAAGCTGAAAACCATGGTAACGGGTTTTTTGTACGGCGGGGATGGGGAGGACTAACCCCGGAGGCGATCCGCAAGGGCTGTGTGGCCCTGTCCCTGCAGCTACATAGCGGCCCGGAGTTTTTCCTATCCATGCAGGTGGACGACCTGAACGACTATGCGGAGACAGTCAGGGGGATTTGGGCTGAGGTGAAACGACGCCATGGCAAAAAGTAAAACCTATGAACTGATGCTGAAAATTGCCGGCAAAACCGACAGTTCCCTGCGGGCGGCGTGCTCGGAGGCGTCAAAGAATCTGGACGCACTGGGCGAGACAGCGAGAAAAGCGGGAAAAGTCATCGGAGGAATGTGCGTTGCAGGAGCGACGGCAGTTGGGACGTTTGGGGTTGCGGCAGTGAAAGCGGGGGCGGAATATCAAGCCCAGCTCGCCAATATCTCCACCCTGCTGACTGGAACGGAGTCGGAAGTTGCTGCGAGGACAGCGGAGATTGGGGATCAAGTCTTGGAGGTTTCCAACAAAACCGGTGTGGTCACCGAAAATCTGACTGACGGTATGTACCAAGTGATTTCCGCATTTGGCGACAGTAGGGATGCGGCCAGCCAGCTGGAGATTGCCGCAAAAGCGGCGGCAGCCGGAAATGCCACCACGGCGGACAGTATCAACCTGCTGTCCGCCGTGACAAAGGGCTATGGCGACACATCGGCGGCAGCAGTCCAAAAAGCGGCGGATCTGTCATTTGCCACCGTTCGACTGGGTCAGACCTCTTTCCCCGAACTGGCGGCCTCCATGGGGAAGGTGATACCGCTGGCCGGGACCCTAGGGCTGGAACAGGAACAGCTTTTCGGCGCAATGGCGACCCTGACCGGCGTGACCGGCTCCACTGCGGAGGTGGTCACGCAGCTAAAAGCCACCATGCAAGGCTTTTTGTCCCCGTCCAAAAGCATGGAGAAAGCCCTTAAGGCCATGGGCTATGAGAGCGGCCAAGCGCTGCTGGAAAGCGAGGGTTTGCAGGGGGCGCTTGACGCATTGAAGGACAGCGTACACGGGGATGAGCTGGCGTTTGCGGGATTGTTTTCGTCCGTGGAGGCGCAAACCGCAGTGCTGGCCATGGCGGGTACGCAGTCCGAAAACTTGGCGAGTAAAACGGCAGAAATGTACGAGGCCGCTGGAGCGGCTAATACCGCTTTTGAGCGGCAGACCGATACGCTGGCCTACGATGTGCAGATGATCAAAAACCTGGGAAGTAATTTTCTGACGCAAATGGGGACAAACGTTTTGCCCTACGTGCGGGATTTTGCGGAGGCGGCCATACCAGCGGCATCAGAGGCGTTGGAACGCCTTGGGGGGTACGTTACAGGGACTGTCATCCCGGTGGCTAAAAAAGGGGTGAAGTGGGTAGGCGAAAACAAAACGCTGATCCTCGCCCTGGCTGCGGGTGTGGCAACGGCTGTGGGTGCGTATAAGGCTTACAAGCTGGCCATCACCGCTTACAATGCGGCAATGGGCATCTACAAAGTCGTAACTGCCGCCAGCGCCACGAGAACTTTCACGCTGGCCGGAGCCATGACCGCGCTGAATATACCCGTTTTGGCTGCGGTGGCGGGAATCGGTCTGCTGGTTGCTGGGGGGATTCTGCTCTACAAAAACTGGGACACTGTAAAGGCGAAGGCCGGGGAATTGGGCCAGAAAATCGGAGAGACTTGGGCCAATATCGATAAAATGGTTCAGGGCGCGATCGATGCAATAGGCCAGCGGTTTCCGCTGCTGGGCGCGTACCTTCAGGGCTGGTGGAACAGCATACGGGATGCCTGGACAAACGTGCAAGCAATTTTTTCCAATATTATCAACTTTGTCGACAACGTATTTTCCGGAAACTGGGCTGCCGCGTGGCAGAATATCGTGGATATTTTCGTCAGCCTGTTTGGCGGGATTGTCAATCTGGCAAAGGCCCCTATTAACGGGGTCATTTCCGCCATCAATTTTGTACTGGAGAAGATCAATAGCATATCCGTCACCATCCCGGACTGGGTGCCGGGTATGGGTGGAACTACCCTGGGTTTCAGTATTCCTACTATTCCACAGCTGGCCGCCGGCGGCATTGTCACCGCCCCTACCATTCTGGAGGCGGGCGAGGGCGGAGAGCCGGAGGCGATCCTGCCCCTGTCCAAGCTGGCCGCCATGCTCCAGCAAGAGCCGGAAGAGGCCCCGCTGGCCTCGCTAGCTAAAATGCTGGACGGCTGGATCGAAAGCCGGAAGCCGGAGCCGCCGGGGCATGCCCCGGAGATGGACGCGGGCGGCTGGGCTCCGGCGGGCGGCCCGGATGCACCGGGCGGCGACAGCGTCAAGTTCGAGTTCCATTATCACGGCGAGGCCTCGCCCGAGCGGGCGAAGGAGGCCGCACGGATCGGGTTTGCGGAATTTAAGCGCCTGTATAATCAGATGATAGCGGAACAGCGCCGCAAGAATTTGAGCATGGCCACACGGTAAGAAAAAAGCGCCGCCCCTTTCGAGGGGCGGCGCGGGGAGATAGGGAGGCATGGGGCATGGCCGGCACATACACCACCCGGCAGGGGGATGCCTGGGATGCCATCGCCTACCGGGTTTACGGAAGCGTGAATTATACCGGCTGGCTGATGGAGCACAACTATCCCCACTTGGACACATTTCGGTTCCAGGCCGGGGTAATCCTCCAGACGCCGGACCCGCCGGCGGTTAGTCCGGCGGACAGTCTGCCCATATGGAGGACTGAGACATGAGGACGAGGCGGGCGTATGTGGACCTGGCCTGGAACGGCGCGGCCGTGTCCGGCAAAATGAGCGGCTATCAGAAAGACGTGACGTATACGGACCCGGCCAGCGGAGAGGCGGACAGCATAGACATTTCCATCCACGACCGGGCCGGGAAATGGATCGGCCCCTGGTTCCCTGAAACCGGGGACACCCTGGCGGCCACCATCAAGGCCATGGACTGGGAGCGGGAGGGGGACACCCGGATTCTGCCCTGCGGGTCCTTTGTGCTGGACAACTTCAACTTTTCCGGCTGGCCCATAGCGGGCGCCATTTCCGGCGTATCCGTCCCGGCGGACAGTGCGTTCCGGGAAACCGCGCGGAGCAAGACCTGGGAAAATGCCACCGTAGAGGAGATCGGAAAGGAGATCGCAGGCCGGGCGGGGGTGTCCCTGTTCTATGATGTGGAGGGCGGCCCCATACCCCTCAAAACCATAGAGCAATCCGAGCGGACAGACTGTGATTTTTACATGGAGCTGTGCGGCACCTACGGTCTGTCCATGAAGGTCTACTCCAAAAGGATTGTGGTGTTTGACCGGGAGGCATACAAGGCCAAGGGGCCGGTGGGTGCCATCGCCCCGGACATAATCCAGTCCTGGAACTGGGAGCGGAAACTGGCCGGAACCTACACCGGCGGGGAGTACACATACACAGACCCCGGCACCGAGGAGGAGATCAAGGTCAACGTGGGCGGGGGCCCCCGGATTCTGAAGGTTTCCGGCAAGGTGGACAGCAAGGCCGACGCGGAACGAAAGATTCGCGCAGCGGTGGCCAACGCCAACCATGGGGCCAGCAAGCTGTCCATGACAATAATGGGAAATGCTTTGTGGGCGGCCTCCCAGTGTGTGTCCGTAATGGATATGGGGAAACTGTCCGGGAAATATTACATCGACCAGATTGCCCACCACGTTGGAGGCAGCGGGTACACCATGGATTTGGAGCTGTCCCTGGTGGAATGAGGAGCGGACAACGCCATGAAAAAGGATGCCAGACTGGGCAAGGTTTCAGCTGTGGACTATCCCGCCGGCATGGTGCGGGTGGTGTACCACGAAAAGGACGACGAGGTGACCCCCATGATTCCTATCCTGTCCACGGTCTTTTCCGGGGCTTACAGTATGCCGGAGGTGGGGGATCAGGTTTTAGTCCTTCATCTATCCAACGGAAGCGAGGCCGGGGTGGTGCTGGGCCGCCCCTGGAGCGAAAAGACAAAGCCCCCGGAGGGGGCGGAAAAGCTGTACCGCCTGGACATGGACCGCGCCCCCGGCGTGGCCATGGTCCGCTATGACGGAAAGGAAAAGAAGCTGCTGGTCAAAGCGCCGGACACCACCATAGGGAGCCACGTCCATGTGATTGGGAATGTGACCATTGACGGAAATTTAACCGTAGACGGGGATATCGCCGTGTCCGGGGACGTGGTGGCGGGGGGCGTATCCCTGCGGCACCACACCCATGGCGGCGACAGCGGGGGCAGCACGACGGCGCCGCAGTAAGGAGGGGAGAGCATGGCCATTGGTTCGCTGGGCGGGATCGTCTTTCAGGTGAGCGACGAAACCGTTTTGACCATCGCGGGAATGACCCGCGAGGTTTCCGGGCGGTGGGCGGAGCATGAGGTCATGGGCGTAAAACCCAAAAAGGAATTTTTGGGGGCGGGCAACCAAAAGATCAACCTGCCCATTACCCTGTCCGCCGCCCTGGGCGTCAAGCCCCGCAAAATGCTGGAACTGGTGGAGCGCATGGTGGAGAGCGGCGACGCGGAATATTTGATCATAAAGGGCAGGCCGGTGGGCCGCCACCCGTTCCGCCTGACCGCCTCCAGTGAAACATGGGGGGATATGTACGGCCACGGCGAACTGGCCAAGGCAAACCTGACCATTACCCTGGAGGAATACACATGATGCGGCTGTACGACTTCAAGCTGGAATACACGTTCCGGGACAACGCCATGGCGGAGCTGGACCGGCAGCTGGCCTTGTTGCTGTCCACCCAGGCGGGAACTATGCCGCTGGATCGGGAGTTTGGGATTCAAATGAACCATGTAGACAAGCCCCCGGAGGTGGTAAAGAGCCTATATACGGCGGAGGTGACGAAAAAGGTCCCGCAGTTTATTCCGTGGGTGCGGGTCTATGAAGTTACATGGAGTTGCGGAGAACAGGGTCACATTAAGCCAAAGGTGGTGATAACCCGTGCCTGAGATTTCAATATTGAAGAATCTGCCGGACGTCAGTTTCATCGATGGGGCAACGGTGGAGGACATACGCAGGGAAATGGTGGCGGACTATGAGGCGTTCATGTCCCAGGTCACCGGCTGCCCGCTGGCCCTGGATCGGGCCAGCCCCCACCGAATGGAGCTATACGCTGCTGCTGCGCAGCTCTACCACGCCCTGCAATATATTGACCGAGCGGGCAAGCAGAACCTTTTGAAATACAGCTACTCCGAATTTCTGGACAACCTGGCGGCCTTCAAAGGGCTGTCACGGGAGCCGGAGGCGGCGGCTACCACCACCCTACGTTTTACTCTTTCGGCGGCGCGGAAGACGGCTGCAGGTATACCGGTGGGCACCAGGGCGGCGGTGCCGGAATGGTCCGTGTTTTTCGCGACCACCAGATACATGGAGATCCCGGCGGGGGAAATATCCGTGGATGTGCCCGCCTCCTGTACTGTGACCGGCGATGCGGGCAACAACCTGGCCATAGGGGAGCTGTCCAAGCTGGTAGACCCAATCCCTTACATGGCCAGCGTGGCCAACATCACCATGACCGCAGGCGGCGCGGAGGTGGAGAGCGACGACCACCTGGCGGAACGGATTTGCCTATTCCCTGGCTCTTACTCCACCGCTGGGCCAGAGGCGAGTTACAGATATCACGCCAAAACGTTCAATGTGAATGTGGGCGACGTGGTCGTGGTGAGTGACCAGGCGGCGGGCGCTGTGGATCTGTATTTCCTCATGGCGGATGGGAGCAAACCGCCGGAGGAAATGATCACGGGCCTGGAGAACTACCTGCGGGACAACAACATTAGACCAATGACGGACCTGGTACGGGTGGCCGCCCCGGCGGAGGTGGAATACTCCATCAATCTGACCTATTACATCAACCGGAGCGACAGCAGCCGAGCCGTGGACATTCAGACCGCCGTGGCCGCCGCCGTAGGCAAATATGCCGCATGGCAGCGGGCCATAGGCCGGGACATTAACCCCTCCAAACTGGGGGAAATGGTCATGGCGGCGGGGGCCAAACGAGTGGAAATGACCGCCCCGGCCAACCAAATCGTGGGTGCCAAGTCCGTGGCGGTCCTGACCGGCCAGGCCGTCCATTATGGGGGGCTGGAGGATGATTAACCTGCGGAGTAGCCGTTTCACGGATATTATGCCGGAGAACCTGGCCAGTCAACCGGAAACTCAGGCTTTTGCTTATGCTCTGGGGCGGCAGGTTGAAAAGCTGTGCGCCTATGCGGACGGGATCCGTATTTTCGCGGCAATAGATTCCATGCCGGAGAAGATACTGGACGTGCTCGCCATGGAGCTGCGGACCCCAGCCTACAATCATAGCTTCCCCGTTGCGATCAAGCGGAGGCTGGTCAAGGGGACGCTGCGCTTTTACGCCCACCTGGGCACCCCGGCGGCCTGCAACCAGATCATCGAAGCCATTTTCGGCGCTGGGCACATAGAGGAGTGGTTCGACTATGGCGGGGAACCCCACCACTTCCGGGCGTATGTGGGCGACGGGCGGGTAAGCCCTGAGAGCTTGTCCGAGTTCCAGCGGGTGCTGGGGGATGTCAAGCGTCTCTCCAGCTGGCTGGATGAAATCATCATCACCCTGCCGGCAGCCCGCGGCCAGCTCCCCATCCTCACCGCCCCCGGCCCGCGGGTGTCGCGCTCCGCGCCGCCGCAGTACCGGGCGCGGCTGGGGCCGGGGCGCATTCCCGCCGCGTGCGCCCTGGGAACGCGGTACAGCAGGGCCGCGCCGCCCATGGCGGCCTATCCCACATCACAAGGAGGTTAAAACCGATGGGCTATTGCGTATACATGACAAAAGCGGGCTTCGCGCTCCAGGCCAAGCTGTTCGCCCAGGGCGGGCAGCTGGAGGTCACCCGGGTGGAGGTGGGCTCCGGCGTGCTGCCGGAGGGGGTCGACTGGCGGACGCTCACCGGGCTGGTGGAGCCCCGGGCCCGGGCCACGTCCACCGCGCCTGTCCGCCGGGACTGCACCGTGAGCCTGGAGATCGAGTACCGCTCCGACCTGGGCGGGGCGGAGGAGCCCTTTCAGATCAACGAGTTCGGGGTGTTCGCCATTGGCGCGGACGGTGAGGAGGCGCTCATCCTCTACGGCGACCTCAGCGACTGCCCGGACACCGCCGTGCCGCTGAAATACGGCGGGTGCGTGCGGCGCTACCCGGTGCTGATGGAAGTCGGGCCGGACGCCGGGGCCAGACTGGACTACCCGGCGGGGGCGTGGTGTACCCACGAGGAGCTGGCCGGGGCCATCGCCGCCCACGACGGCGACCGGGAGGCACACCCCCACCTGCTGGGGCTGTGCGCGGGGCTGGACGCCCGCGCCGCCCTGCTGGAGCTGATGTATGCCACGGATGTCAGCGGCAACCCGTTCACGGCCACCTTCGAGAGCCTGACGGGGCTGGTGTGCGCCGGGGTGTGGAACGCCGCCCTGGGGCGGCTGGAATTTTAGGGAGGTGAAGGGATATGGCTTTGGTGAAATTGGGAGACAAGGCGGTGGGGAGCATCGTCAAGCTGAACGTGGACGGCGCGGCCAAAGAGTTCCTTGTGGCGCATCATGGGTGTCCGTCCACCCTCTATGACGTGCCCAGCGACGGCGTATGGCTGCTGCAGAAGGACATCGCCGAAACCAGGCAGTGGCACAGCTCCTCCAGCGCCAGTTACAAAACGTCCGACATCAACGGCTATCTCAACAACCAGTGGATCAAGAAACTCAATGCCAGTATCCAGACGCAGGTCAAAAGCGTCAAAATCCCATATATAGACAGTCCCAGCGGCAACAACCCCGTATCATCCGGAGCGGACGGCATGGCGTGTAAGGTGTTTTTGCTGGGTTGCTGCGAAGTTGGCTGGCCGGGAGGCGTCACCCAGCGCCCGGTGGACGGGGAAACCCTGGCCTACTTCAAGGGTACGAATGGAAGCGGAGTCGACTCCAGACGCATTGCGCGCCTCAACGGTGAGGCCATCGAATGGTGGCTCCGCTCCTTGAATACCTATTTTGCTGGCGCAACATTTTCCGTTGACGCCAAGGGCGGATATGGAACCGGCAAAAATGCCCGCACTGAAATTTTTGGCGTCCGCCCCGCGATGATCCTCCCCGCCGACCTGTGGGTCATGGACGACGGCACCGTGACCACCAACACCGCCCCCAGCGTGCCCAGCTCCATCACCGTCCCGGCGCAGGTCAACGGCGGCAGCACGGTCACCATCTCCTGGGGAACCAGCACCGACGCGGAATCCAACCTGGAGGGCTACAAGGCGGAGCGCAGCCTGGACGGCGGCACCACCTGGGTCCAGATTTACCAGGGCAGCGCCCAGAGCGCCGCCGGCACCGTGCCCTTCGGCTCGGAGAGCGTCATGTACCGGGTGAAAGCCTACGACGCCGAGGGGCTGGAATCGGGCTGGAAGACCAGCGGGCAGGTCACGGTCATCAACAACACCGCCCCCACCGTCCCCGGTCCCCTCACCGTGCCCGAGCAGGTGCAGGGCGGCGGGCCGCTGGTCATTTCTTGGGGGTCGTCCTCCGACGGGGAGAACAATCTGGCCGGGTACAGCCTGGAACGGCAGGTGGACGGCGGGGACTGGGCGGTGGTCTACACCGGGGATCAGCTCAGCTTCACAGACCAGATCACCAAGGGCTGGCAGACGGTGGCCTACCGGGTGCGGGCCTATGACAGCCACAGCGCCTACAGCGGCTTCGCCTCCTCCGAGACCCGGCAGGTCAACAACAACACGCCCCCCGCCATCACCTGTGAGCTCCCCGCCAACACCAGCCTGGGGGTGAAAAGCGAGGGCTTTGAAGTCCCCTACTCCGTGGACGATGAGGAGGGGGACGGCGTCACCGTCACCGAGGCGGTGGACGGCGGGGCGTGGCGGACGTTCACGGCGGAGCTGGGGGCGGAAAACCGCTTTGTCCTGGGCGGCGCGGACTTCATGAAGCTGCTCAACGGGCGGCACACCCTGTCCATCACCGCCGACGACGGCGTGTCCAGCGCGGTGCACAGCCTGTCCTTCACCAAGTCCGTCACGGCGGCCTCGGTCACCCTGGCCCAGCCCATGGCGGCGGACGGCCCCATCGGCGTGTGCGTGCTGGCGGTGAGCGGCTTCATCCCGTTGGACGCGGATTTCAGGGTGGAGGTGGCCAACAACGCCCTGGACGAGGCCCCGGCGTGGGAGGACTGCACCGCCGAGGTCAGGGGCGGGGTCAACTATGTGTTTGAGAACAAGGCCGCCGCCAACGGCTTCGCGTTCAACTTCCGGCTGAATGCCAGCAGAGGGAAGAGCGGCATCGGCGGCTACATCACATCGGTACAGGGAGGATTTCAATAAATGGGGTTAAACATTATCAGGACGGACAGCGTCCGCGACCTGGCGCTGGCGGGCAGCGGCATCACGCCGCCAAAAGACTGGGGGGACGCGGCCCAGGTGCGGGCGGCCAAGCTCCAGGAGGCGGGGGCGGCCTGTTCCGCCGCCATCTACGCCGGGGTGGACGTGGGGGAGGCCCACTACAGCCTGACGGAGCACGACCAGACGGAGCTCATGGCGCAGCTGGCCACGGTGAAGGAGGGGGCGGCGGCGGTGCCCTACCACGCGGACGGGGAGCTGTGCCGGATGTACCCGGCGGAGGAGTTCGCGGCCCTGGCCCGGGCGGCTACGGCCCACGTATTCTACCACCGCACCTACTGCAACCACCTGAACGCCTGGATCAGGCGGGCGGGGCTGGAGGAGCTGGCGGGCATCGCCTACGGCGCGGCCCTGCCCGAGGATTTGGCGGCGCATATGGCGGCGGTGCTGGCTGCCGCGGGAGGAAGCACTGAGCCGTCGTGAGCAGCGCGGATGGAACGAAGCGAGGGCAAAAGCCCAAGGCCCACAAAGTGGGCTGGGTTTTGCCCGAGTCGGAGCGAAGCCGCGCGTCGCGAACAGGCGAAGCGTGACAACGGGAGGTGAATATGATGTTGTGTAATTGGGAGGGCCATGTGATCCGCTGGCTGTGCGGCGGGCTGCTGTACGGGCTGCTGGAGACGTTCTGGCGGGGCCACACCCACTGGACGATGCTCCTGCTGGCGGCGGTAATTTGCATCCCGCTGGACGTGGCCAACGAGCGCTTCCCCTGGGCGCTGCCCCTGTGGGTGCAAGCAGCGCTGGGCGGGCTGGCCATTACCGCGGGAGAGCTGCTGGCGGGGCTGGTGCTGAACGTCTGGCTGGGGTTGGGCATCTGGGACTACTCGGGCCAATGGGGCAATCTCTGGGGCCAGATCTGCCCGCTGTACACGGCCCTGTGGTGCCTGCTGGCGGGGCCGGTGATCGTGGGCTTCGACTGGCTGGATCACTGGCTTTGCGGCGGGGAGCGGCCGAGGTATAAGCTTTTTTAGACGAAAGAGGAGGATGTACAAATGGACAAGACAATCAACAACATCAAGGCGTGGGTGGCCGCGCTGCTGGGGGTGCTCACCGGGCTGTGGGGCTGGCTGGGCTGGCTGGTGGTGGGCTGGATCGGGGCCATGGTCCTGGACTACCTCACCGGGTCGCTGGCGGCGGCCAAGGGGGGCGGCTGGAGCAGCGCCCGCGCCCGGGAGGGCATTTGGCACAAGTGCGGGATGATTGTGGTGGTCATCGTGGCCGCCGGGGCGGATATGCTCATCTCGCTGGTGCTGGCCAACCTGCCGGTGCTGGCCCTGCCCATTCAGTACCCGGGGCTGGTGTGCCCGGTGGTGCTGGTGTGGTACATCGTGACGGAGCTGGGCAGCATGGCGGAGAACGCGGCGGCCATGGGCGCGCCGGTCCCCAAGTGGCTGGTGAAGCTGCTGGCCGTGAGCAAGAGCGCCGTGGACGGCGCGGGGGACAAGCTGGGCGGGGAGGACGGTGACGGCGCATGAATTTTATCATGACCGCCGCGGCGTTCTGCGCCCAGCTGCTGGCTATCGCCACCGGCTGTAAGACGGCCTATATGTTGGGCCCCTGGGGCTGGCCGGCCAGCGAGAAGATGATTACCCGGGCCACCACCCAGGGTAGCAACGCCAAGACCAACCGGCAGTGGCTGGCCCGCGCCAACGCCATCAAGGGCAAGGGCTTCCTCTTCGACTGTGTGGGCCTCATCAAGGGCATCCTGTGGGGCTGGTGCGGCGACCTGTCCCTTATTTACGGCGGGGCGGGCTACGCCTGCAATGGCGTGCCCGACTACGACGCCAAAAAGATGATTGACGCCTGCCGGGAGGTGTCCACCGACTTTTCCGGCATCGTCCCCGGGGAGGCGGTGTGGATGGACGGGCACATCGGGGTGTACGTGGGCGGCGGCGTGGTGGTGGAGAGCACCCCCAAGTGGCAGGGCGGGGTGCAGCGCTCCACCTGCGCCAACGTCTCGCAGAAGCTGGTTTCCGGCACCGCGGGGAGCCGCAGGTGGACGAAGCACGGCAAGCTGCCGTGGGTGGATTATTCTGTGGCGGACAAGCCCGCGCAGACGACAAAGGAGGACGACGAGATGACCTACTATAAGACGCTGGCCGATGTGCCCAGCTGGTACAAGGAGCCTATCCAGCTGCTGGTACAGAAGGGAGCCCTGAAGGGCACGGGGAGCGGGGAACTGAACGTGTCCGAGGACTTCTGCCGGGTGATGACCGCGCTGTACCGCCTGGGGAAGCTGGGCTGAAGCTGGCCGCCGCCATGCTCATGCGGGCTGATGAGATGGAGAGGCGGGGATAAGAAAAATCCCAGGCGCTTGGGGATTTGGAGGGGCCGGGATAGATCCCAATCCATTTTGCTGTGCGCCTTGTTACTAACGGAAGATATTTGTATATAATAACGAACAGAAAAAAGTGCGCATTTATAGAAAAGATGAGCTGAATATTTGGAAATGATGAGAAGAAGGCGCACACAATATTTGCAGTTCTTAAAGATTTTTTAAGAAAAACCCTGCTAAAACCTAAGAAGCTTCCCCGTTGAAATTGAAGATTTGTCCGCTATAATCAGGGCCATAGAATGACACCCGGTACGCCGGTCCAGGGGGGACGCTTCATGAACATCTTGATTTTAACGGGGAAATTCGGCATGGGCCACCTGTCCGCCGCCAACGCGCTCCGGGAGCAGCTGGCCCAGGACGGGCACCGCGCCGACGTGGTGGACCTGTTCGAGTACGCCCAGCCCAGGCTGGCCCCGGCCATGTACTGGTGGTTCAACGTGCTGGTGACCCGGGGCGGGGTCTTTTACAACCTCTACCACGACCTCACCGCCAACGACCCCGGCGAGAGCCGGGGAGACGGCCTGCTGGACGGCCTGGACGCCCTGCTGGACCAGTACCGGCCCGACGTGGTGGTGTCCACCCACCCCATCTGCTCCGCCGCCGTGTCCCGGTACAAGGAGGAGGGGCCGTCGGACCTCCCGCTGGTCACCTGCGTCACCGACGTGACCTGCCACAGCGAATGGCTCCACCCCGGCACCAACTGCTATCTGGTGGCGGAGGAGGCCGTCCGGGCGGGCTTCATCGCCAAGGGGGCGGACCCGGAGGCCGTTGTGGTATCGGGCATCCCGGTGAGCGGGCGGTTCCGTCCCGCGCACCGGGACAGCTCCCGCCGGAGGGAGCTGCTGATCATGGGGGGCGGGCTGGGGCTCATGCCCCGGCGGGACAGCTTCTATCAGGCGCTGGACGCGCTGGAGGGGGTGCACACCACCATCCTCACGGGCCGGAACGAAAAGCTGTTCCAGCGGCTGAACGGGAAGTACCGGAACATTGAGGCGGTGCCCTTCACCACCGAGGTGGACAAGTACATGGCCCGGGCCAGCCTGATGCTGTCCAAGCCCGGGGGGATCACCTGCTTCGAGGCCATCGCGGCCCGCCTGCCCATCCTGGCGTGGCAGCCCTTCCTGAAGCAGGAGCAGGAGAATGCCAGCTTCCTGGTGCGCCGGGGCATGGCCCGCATCGCCTCCAAGGAAGAGGGTGCGTGTCTGGCCGCCATCCGGGACACCATTTACGACGACGGCGCCCTGGCCGCCATGGGGCGGGCCATGGACGAGGCGGCCGCGGAGCTGAGCCGGACGGCGGCGTGCGCGGTGGTGCGCGCGCTGGCGGGGGAAGGACGTGTGTGCGCGTGAAAAAGAACGGGAAAAACCTGCTGTGCCTGGGGGCGGTGCTGGCCCTGCTGGCCTGGACGGTGTACACCATCCTGAAGCAGCAGACCCCGGGCCAGCTGGCGGCGGCCCTGCTCAGTGCGGACTGGCGGGTGCTGCTGCTGGGCCTGCCGCTGATGGCGCTGTTTCTGTGCTGCGAGGCCGCGGCCACCTGGTCCATCCTGCGGGCCCTGGGCTGCGGCCAGCCCTTCCGGCGGTGCGCCTACTACTCGTGCACGGGGTTCTTTTTCAGCACCATCACCCCCTCGGCCACCGGCGGCCAGCCCGCCCAGATCGTGGCCATGAGCCGGGACGGCACCCCCGCCGCCTCCGGCGCGCTGGATATGCTGCTGGTCACCATCGGGTACAACACCGCCGCCATGGGCTGGGGGGTGTTCGCGCTGTGCGCCGCCGGGGGGCTCACCGAGCGGCTGGGCGGGCAGGTGGGGCTGCTGCTGGGGCTGGGGCTGGCCGTGTTCGCCCTGCTGGACGTGCTGATGTTCCTGTTTCTGTTCCTCCCCGGCCCGGCCAGGCGGCTGCTGTACGGCTGCATCGCCCTGGGGGCACGGGTGTTTCCCTCGCTGGACCGGGCGGGGCTGGAGGAAAAGGCGGACGCGCACCTGGCGGAGTACCGCCGGGGGGCCCAGCTCATCCGCCGCTCCCCCCAGCTCCTGGCCCGGGTGGTGGGGCTGAGCGCCCTCCAGCTGGCCTGCTCCTACGCCATGCCCTATGTGGTTTACCGGGCCTTCGGGCTGTCCGGCTTCTCTTTGTGGGAGGTGATGGCGCTCCAGGCGCTGTGCGCCATCGCGGTGGGCTACCTGCCCCTGCCGGGGAGCGCCGGGGCGGCGGAAAATGTGTTCCTGCGGGGCTTCCTGCTGGTGTACGGCGAGGGGCTGGTGGCCCCCGCCATGATCCTCAGCCGAACGCTGAACTGCTATCTGGTGCTCCTTGCCACGGCGGTCATTCTGGCGACGGGGCGGGCGCTGCGGCGCTCCCGCCGGGAAGGGGACGCCCCCCGGGACGCCGCGTCCGAGGGGCCAGACCGCACCCTGTATCAAGAAAAGCGCACGGCCTAGGCCGTGCGCTTTTGCGCGTTTTCAATACATTGGGACAAAAAACAGCCAGGGGGCGGTGACGATGGCCAGGGCCAGGGCGGTGACGCCCTTCTCCCGCTCGCTGAGCAGGCCGCAGGAGCGCATGGCCCGCCTGTCGAAGAAGTAGATGCACACCCCGGCAATGGCCACCCCCGCCAGCGTCCACAGGAAGGCCAGCGGGTGCCCAAAGGGGTTGTGCATGATATAGCGCAGAGTGTCGTCCCAGAAGTCCTCAAAGGGGATGGCCAGCAGCCACCCCAGGAACATCCACGCCACGCCCACCCCATCGGCGGCGAAACCCAGCAGCCAGAACTTCCACCACAGCTTTTTGATCACCGCGCCCTTCTGGGGGTGCTTCAGGGCCAGCAGGGCGAGAAACAGCACGGCGCAGTCCACCAGCAGGTTGCCGGGGATGACGAATACCAGCACCTGGGGAAACAGCCAGATGAGCCAGATGGGGAAGAGAAGATTGTAGACGCGGGTCTGCTTTTTCACGGCGTCTCCCTCCATGTTTGGAATTTGTACAGCGCCCACCCCAGCGCCCAGCCCGCCAGGGCCAGGGCAGCAAAGATGTAGAACAATGTGCCGGTCAGCCCGGAGGGGCTGGGGTACTCCTCCAAGGGGGCGTGGAGATACCAGTGCCCCTGCCGGACCAGCAGCGCCGGGAGGATAAGCGGTGCCCAGCGCAGGGCGCGGAGGCGGCGCTGAGTCCGCCGCAGGATCAGCCACTGCAGCGCCATGGGGGCCAGTAGAAACAGGATAAAAACAGACCAGATCACGGCGCGTCCGCCCCCTCCTTTTTGCGGTTCAGGCCCAGCTTTTTCCGAATGGCCAGCAGCTCCCGGTACCACCCCGCCCAACGGACCAGCCAGACCAGGGCGTACACCAGCGTCAGCGGGATAAGGAAGCCGGGCAGCGTCCCACGCCACCCGAAATTCAGCACCACCCACACCGACACTGTGACTGTGGTGACGGCGTAATGGAGCAGGGAGTGGATCACCAGCTCCCTGCCGCTGTCGGCGAAGGGCAGGGTGGCGATTCCCACCTCGGCCCCGAACAGGGCAAAGAGGCCAAAGGACAGGGCCTCCCCCAGCGGTTCAAGCTCATAGGGGAAGCGGCAGTCCGGGAAGCGGAAGCCGCTGAAGCTGGCCGGGCCGATCAGGCTGAAACAGCCCAGCAGGTAGCCCAGCAGGACATGGGCCGCCACGCCGGCCAGCCCGCCGGCCAGCGCCCGGGGGAGCCATTGCTTTTTGATTTCCGCCATAAAGCATCCCTCCTTGTAGGGGCGCGCATTGCGCGCCCGTTGTCCGAAGCACATCCAAAGGGCGCACGAGCGCGCAATGCGCGCCCCTACAGCCCCAGCACCTGCTTGATCTTTTTCACATACCGCCGGGACACCCAGCACACCGTCCCGCCTTCCAATGTCATCTTGATCGTCCCTGCCAGGGTCAGGTCCAGCCCCGCCACCCGGTCCAGGTTGACGATCTCCGAATTGGACACCCGGACGAATCTCGTCCCCGCCAGCTCCTCCTCCAGCTCGTACAGCCGCTGCCGGACGGCGAACACCCCCCGGCCCGTCTGGCAGAAAACCCCTTTGTCCTCGGCGTAGAACCGCAGCGCCATGGACCGGCTCACCCGCACCGCCTCCCGTCCGGCATACACGGTGAAGGGCTGGGGCGGGGCCTCCCCCCGCAGCCGCGCGGCCAGCTGTTCCACCTCCTCGGTGGCGCTGGGGGCGCGCAGGATGAGGACGGGCTCCTCCAGCTCCGGGTCGATTTGAATTTCCACCTTCACGGCGCTCCCCCCTCCTGTGTCTCCAGTATAACCCGCCCCGCCCCCGCTGTCCAGCGGGCCGGGACAGACGGCCCTTCCGGCGCGACGGACGGTCAAAACGCCGAAACGGAAAAAAACGCGGATTGCCCATTGGCAAGCCATGGCCGCTGTGGTATAATCTCATGGATCAAAATCAGGTCACACAAAGGAGAGCTGCCGATATGAACGAAAAAGTACACGTGGTAAATCATCCCCTCCTGTCCCACAAGCTGACCATCCTGCGGGATAAGGATACCTCCACCAAGGACTTCCGGGAGATCGTGTCTGAGATCGGAATGCTGCTGACCTACGAGGCCACTCGGGACCTCCCCCTCACCACCAAGGAGATCGAGACCCCCATCTGCAAGATGGAAGCCCCCACCCTGAAGGGCAAAAAGTTCGCCGTGGTGCCCATTCTCCGGGCCGGCCTGGGCCTGGTGGACGGCGTGCTGCGCATGGTGCCCTCCGCCCGGGTGGGCCACCTGGGTATGTACCGCAACGAGGAGACCATGGAGCCGGTGCAGTACTTCTGCAAAATGCCCCGGGACGTGGCGGAGCGGGACGTGCTCATCGTGGACCCTATGCTGGCCACCGGCGGCAGCGCCAACGCCGCCATCGACATCATCAAGGGCTACGGCTGCAAGAACATCAAGCTGATGGTGCTGGTCGCCGCCCCCAAGGGCATTGAGGTCGTGACCGCCAAACACCCCGATGTGGATATTTACTGCGGCGCGGTGGACCAGGGCCTCAACGAAAACAGCTATATTGTCCCCGGCCTGGGCGACGCGGGCGACCGCATCTTCGGCACAAAATAAGAAGCCGAGGCTGTTGGCACAGCTTATCACACCAAAACAGGAGCCCGCCGGCAGTTCCGGCGGGCTTTTGCTCCGCCCCTGCACCTGCGCTAGAACGGCACCTCCCCATCGTCCTCCGCCGTCTGCTCCGGGGCCAGGGACGCCACCGTCACCGCTCCCCTGCCGTACTTGGAGCGGATGGCGTCCATGGCCCGCTCCAGCTTTTCCACACGCTCCCGCTTTGGGGGGCCCGCCCCTTGGAACAGGTCCAGCTGCTCCGCCGCCTCCCCCTCCGGAATCAGGCTGAGGGCGGTGAGGGTGATGGCCCGGATGGGCGCGTTGGGTTTCCAGCTCCGGGCGATGATGTCCATGGCGGCGCGGTACAGCTCCCGGGCGGTGTTGGCAGGGGCGTCCAGCGGCCGCTGGCGGCAGATGTCCTTGAAGTTCGGGTCCCGGATGGTCACCTGGAGGGTGCCCGCCTTCATCCCATGCCTGCGCAGGCGCACCGCCACCTCGTCCGCCAGCACCGCCACCCCCCGGCCCACCTCGTCCCGGCGGGTGAGGTTGCGGGGAAAGGTCTCCCCGTTGCCCACCGACTTGGGGGGCGTGTATGCCCCCGCCGGGGCCACGGGGCTGTTCTCCAGGCCGTTGGCGTACTCCCACAGCTGGCCCCCCTGCCTGCCCAGCAGCTCCTCCAGCGCGGCGCGGTCAAACCCGGCCAGCTCCCCGATGGTGGACACCCCGTACTGGGCCAGCACTTTGGCCGCCGCCCGGCCCACAAACAGCAGGTCGGTGACCGGCAGGGGCCACACCACCCGCCGGTAATTCTCCGGGGTGATGACAGTGGTGGCGTCCGGCTTTTTGTAGTCGCTGCCCAGCTTGGCAAACACCTTGTTGAAGGACACCCCCACGGAAATGGTCAGCCCCAGCTCCTCCCGCACCGTGTTCCGGATGCGGTCGGCCAGGGCGCGGGGATCGCCGCCGAACAGGTGCAGGGTGTGGGTCACATCCAGCCAGCTCTCGTCGATGCCGAAGGGCTCAATCAGGTCGGTGAAACGGTAATAGACGGCGTTCACCTTCCTGGAATATTCCCGGTACAGCCCATGGTGGGCGGGGAGCAGCACCAGCTCCGGGCACTTGCGCCTCGCCTGCCAGATGGTTTCCGCCGTACGCACGCCCAGCTTTTTGGCTGGCTCGTTTTTGGCCAGGATGATGCCGTGGCGGCTGCTGGGGTCGCCGCACACCGCCGCCGGGACACGCCGAAGCTCCGGGCGGGACAGCAGCTCCACCGAGCAGTAAAAGCTGTTGCAGTCGCAGTGATAGATGACCCGGTCCATGGCGCTCCCCCCTCACCCCGACAGTATACATCACCTGTTCCGTTTTGTCAAACATTCGTTCTGTATTTTTGGCTTGCGCCCCCCGCGCCCCTGTGCTATACTAAAGAAAACTGAACCTGCGGGGAGGCTGCCTTTATGAAACGAATCTCTTTTCTCGCCCTGGGCCTGATGCTGGCGCTGTTGCTGTCCGGGTGCGATTCCAAGGCCCCGCAGCCCAGCGGGGCGGGTACGCTGCGCTATGACGGCCTGTACTGTTTCATCATGGATTTTGACGGCAACGGCCTGACCAACAACTACGCCCTGCGGTTCTACGAAGACGGCACCGTGATCCACACCAGCGTGGAGCAGAAGAAACCGGAGGGGAATTATTTCCCCAGAGAGAGCTGGTTCAACCGGGAGAACGAGTATTATGCGGACTTGCTGGGGCACTATACGCTGGCCGGCGGAGAGATCACGCTGACCACGGCGGCGCCCAAGGGGACCGTGGATTACAAAGGGACGGTGCTGACGGATAAGCTGGTGCTGAGCTCCCACTCCAACATCAACGGGTTCGAGCTTTCCAACTGCCAATATAGGTTTTACCCCTTCGACCAGATAGAGGAGTAAACGGCTTCCAGCCCATGAAGACCGCCCCTTCCGCGGATGCGGAGGGGGCGGTCTTTCACCAGTTGAACATCAGCCGATAAACTGCACGCTGTTCACGCACACGAAGTACAGCCGGTTGTCGCAGTCATTTGCCAGCACCAGCACGTTGCCCACGGTCCCCAGCAGCTGCGCGTTGCGCAGTACCAGCAGCCCGGCAGCCAGGGATACCCGGCGGCTCAGGTTGTTCTGGGCCAGGGTGGACAGCAGCCCGGCGGCGCAGC
>CANOBV010000023.1 GCA_947564255.1 uncultured bacterium
CCCCCGCCCCGGCGTCCCGCAGCTTTTTCCGCAGGTTGCTGACGTGGGTTTTCAGAGAGCTCTCGGTGCAGTCCGGGGTGTCCTGGGCGATGCGGTCCAGCAGGGCGGACTTGGTGACCACCTGGGCGGGGTTTGCCATGAGCAGCTTCAAAATGGCGTACTCCGTCCGGGTGAGCCGCGTGGGCTTTCCGTCTATGAACACCGAGCGGGCCTCCGGGTCCAGCCGCAGGCTTTGGAAGGTGAGGGCGGCGCCCTCCCGGGCGGGGGCCTCCCGCAGGCGCACCGCCACCCGGGCCAGCAGCTCCCGCAGGACGAAGGGCTTGGTCACGTAGTCCGCCGCTCCCCCCAGCAGCAGGGCCACTTTGCTGTCCGGGTCGGCCCTGGCGCTGACTACAATGACCGGGATGCCCGCCAGCCGGGGCAGCACCTCCTCGCCGGACAGGCCGGGGAGCATCAGGTCCAGCAGCACCAGGTCGGGCCGGGCCCGGTCCAGGGCCAGCACCGCCTCCGTACCGGAGTAGGCCCGGCTCACCCGGCAGCCCTCCCCCTCCAGCGCCTCCTGGAGAAGGTTCCCGATGTGGATGTCGTCGTCGATGACTAAAATATGACTCATGACCCCCGCCCCCATCCTGTGTGTTTTTCTCTATTATACGCAGGGCGGGGGAACGGTTCAAGGAAAAAGGGTTGAAGATATTTTTAATTTGCCAAATCCGCTGAAATGCCGTATACTTGTGTCTGCATTGACCTTATTAAATATACGGAGGAATTTGCCATGCCTGTTGAAATCGGAATGAGGGGCCGGGCCGAGACAGCGGTGACCCCGGACAACACCGCCCAGGCGGCGGGGTCCGGGCTGGTACCCGTGTTCGCCACCCCCTGGATGGTCGCCCTGATGGAGCGCGCCGCCGTCAACGCGGTGCAGTCCGCCCTGGCGCCGGGAGAGGGCACGGTGGGCACCCGGCTGGAGGTGTCCCACGACGCCGCCACCCCCATCGGCATGAGAGTTTGGGCGGAGGCGGAGGTCACGGCCGTGGAGGGGCGGAAGCTCACCTTTGCCGTGGCCGCTTTCGACGAGGCGGGGAAAATCGGCGGCGGCGCCCACCAGCGGGCCGTCATCCAGACGGAAAAGTTTCTGGCCCGCGTCCAAGCGAAGCTGGAAAAATAGGCGGAAAAATTCCCGGGGCTCCCGGGAATTTTTTGTTGACAAAAGCCCAGCGCTATGGTAGGATAACACTACCCCCCAGGGGGGTATCAAACCGCAGGGAGGGACCGCCCATGATGGCCGACCAAAAAACCATACTCCGGCTGCTGAAGACGGCCCGGGGCCAGCTCGACGGCATCATCAAAATGGTGGAGGAGGACCGGTACTGCATGGACATCTCCCAGCAGGTCGCCGCCGCCGACGCCATGCTGCGCCGGGCCAACCGGGAGATTTTGACCGCCCACCTGAAGCACTGCGTGGAGCACGCCGGGAGCGACCAGGAGCGGTCGGACAAAATCGACGAATTGGTCAAAGCGCTGGAGAAGATACTGTAAGGGGGGAGCGGAATGAAAGGCGTAGAATTTGTGCATATCAAATCCGAGCTGTGCGGATATGGTTTTGGGAAGGGAACAAAATACAGTTTTGACGGCGCGGAGGATATTATCAGGGAGCGGATTGAGGCCGGATGGGAGTTTTGCGGATTCGTCCCCCTGGAAACGAGGGGGACGGGGGACATCGAAACGATGTCTCTCATCTTTCAGCGGAATGAATAGTCCGCCGGGCGGAAAGTAAGGTGAAATCAATATGAAACAAAAATTCAACGTCACCGGCATGACCTGCTCCGCCTGCTCCGCCCACGTGGACAAGGCGGTACGGAAGCTGGACGGGGTGTGCGAGGTCAACGTGAACCTGCTGGGCGGGTCCATGACGGTGGACTGGGACGGGGCCCTCACCCCGGACCAGATTGTGTCCGCCGTGGAAAAGGCGGGGTACGGCGCGTCCCTGCCCGCCGCCGGGGAAAAGGCCCAGGCCAAGCCCGCTGCGGACGCCATGGAGGAGGACCTGAAAAGCATGAAAGCCCGGCTGGTCTGGTCCTTTGTGTTCCTCATCCCCCTGTTTTACCTGTCCATGGGCCACATGATGGGCTGGCCCATCCCCCATTTCTTCCACGGGACGGACAACGCCATGACCTACGCCCTCACCCTGTTTCTGCTCACCGTGCCCATCATGGTCATCAACCAGAAGTATTACCGGGTGGGATTTAAAACTCTCTGGCATCTCTCGCCCAACATGGACTCGCTGATCGCCGTGGGCTCCGCCGCCGCCGTGGTGTACGGCATCGCGGCCCTGTACTGTATCGGCTGGGGGCTGGGCCACGGGGATATGGCCCTGGTGGAGCACTACTCCATGGATTTGTACTTCGAGTCCGCCGGGATGATTTTGACCCTCATCACCCTGGGCAAGTATATGGAGACCCGCTCCAAGGGCAAGACCGGCCAGGCCATCGCCCGGCTCATGGACCTGACCCCCAAGACCGCCGCCGTCCTCCGGGACGGCGCGGAGGTGGAGGTGCCGGTGGAGCAGGTACAGGCGGGCGACCTGGTGCTGGTGCGGCCCGGCGGCTCGGTTCCGGTGGACGGCGTGGTGGTGGAGGGCGCGTCCAGCGTGGACGAATCCGCCCTCACCGGCGAGTCCATCCCGGTGGACAAGGGCCCCGGCGACACAGTGATCTCCGCCTCCATCAACAAATCCGGCGCGCTCACCCTCCGGGCCACAAGGGTGGGGGAGGACACCACCCTGGCCCAGATGATCCGGCTGGTGGACGAGGCGGCCTCCTCCAAGGCCCCCATCGCCAAGCTGGCGGACAAGGTGGCGGGGGTGTTCGTCCCGGTGGTCATGGCCATCGCCCTGGTCACCGCCGTGGTGTGGATGATCGCCACCGGCTCGGTGGAGCGGGCCCTCACCTCCGGCGTGGCGGTGCTGGTCATCTCCTGCCCCTGCGCCCTGGGGCTGGCCACCCCGGTGGCCATCATGGTGGGCACCGGCAAGGGGGCGGAGCACGGCATTTTGGTGAAGTCCGCCGAGGGGCTGGAACACCTGCGGTCCGTCACCACGGTGGTGCTGGACAAGACGGGCACCGTCACCGAGGGGAAACCCCGTGTCACCGACCTGTACCCCCTGGGCAAGACCACCGCCGAGGAGCTGTTGTGCGTGGCGGCGTCGCTGGAAAAGCCCTCGGAGCACCCGCTGGGGTCCGCCATTGTGGAGGAGGCGGCAAACCGCGCCATTCCCCTGGCCCCGGTGGAGCGGTTCCAGGCCGTCCACGGCAAGGGCGTCCGGGGGACCATCCAGGGGGCGGACTATCTGGCGGGCAACGCCGCCATGCTGGCGGACGCCAAAGTCGACCTGGGCCGGGACGCCATGATTGCGGATGAGCTGGCTAAGCAGGGCAAGACGCCGCTCTTCTTTGCGGAGGACGGCAAACCCATCGGCATCATCGCCGTGGCGGACACGGTGAAGGAGACCAGCCGGGCCGCCATCGAGGGCTTTCAGAGGCTGGGATTGAAAGTGGTCATGCTCACCGGGGACAACAGGCGCACCGCCGAGGCCATCGGCAAAGAGCTGGGGCTCACCCAGGTGGTGAGCGAGGTGCTCCCCGCCGACAAGGAGCGGCAGGTCGCCGCCCTCCAGGCCCAGGGGGAGAAGGTGGCCATGGTGGGGGACGGCATCAACGACGCCCCGGCCCTGGCGAGGGCGGACGTGGGCCTTGCCATCGGCGCGGGGACGGACGTGGCCATCGAGAGCGCCGACATCGTGCTGATGAAATCGGATCTCGTGGACGCGGTGACGGCGGTGGAGCTGTCAAGGGCCACCATCCGCAACGTGAAGCAGAACCTGTTCTGGGCCTTCTTTTACAACGCCGTGTGCATCCCGGTGGCGGCGGGGCTGCTGGCCATCTGGGGCGGGCCCCAGCTCAACCCCATGCTCGCCGGGGCCGCCATGAGCTTCAGCTCGGTGTGCGTGGTGTCCAACGCCCTGCGCCTGCGGCTCTTCAAGCCCAGCATCCAACCCAAAACCCAGTCCCATGACGTGAAATCCGGCGAAAAAACCGCCGTTGAAGTGAAAGGAGAACAAAAAATCATGGAAAAGAAGGTATTGATCGAGGGCATGATGTGCCAGCACTGCCGGGCCCACGTGGACAAGGCCCTCAACGCCATCCCCGGGGCGACCGCCGCCGTGGACCTGGACAGCAAGACCGCCGTGGTCACCGGGGACGTGTCCGACGAGGCCATCCGGGCCGCCGTGGAGGAGGCCGGGTATCAGGTGGTGTCCATCCGGTAGTCAAATAATGCAGAACCTGTATTCACAACCTCAATCCGCCCCCTCCGGGGGCGGATGCCCAAATAATTATTTCAAGGAGCCGGCGCGGTGAAACACCGCGCCGGCTCCCGTACGCTCCGGGGCTGTTCAGGCCTTCTCATTTAAAAACCTCCCCCACCGTTCCGCCCCCCAGCACCGTGCCGTTCCCGTCGTAAACCACCGCCGCCTGCCCCGGCGTCACCGCCCGCTGGGGCTCCTTGAAGCGCAGAACCGCCCGGCCCTTTTCCGGGAACACCGTCACCGGCTGCTCCTTCTGGCGGTAGCGGGTCTTTGCCAGGGCCTCAAAGGGCTCCGGCTGCGGCTGCGTCAGCCAGTTCCAGTCCTCCGCGGCGCACCCGGAGGAGTACAGCGCCTCCTCCGGCCCCACGGTGACGGTGTTGTCCGCCATGCACTTGGAGCACACGTAGATGCGCCCCGAGGACGACACCCCCACCCCCCGGCGCTGGCCGATGGTGAGCCCCGCCGCCCCCCGGTGGCGGCCCACCACCCTGCCCTCCTGGTCCAGGATATCCCCGGCGGGGCTGGGCCTGCCGGTGCAGCGCTCCAAAAAGGACAGGTAGTCCCCGTCGGGGATGAAGCAGATATCCTGGCTGTCCCGCTTGCCCGCGTTGGCAAAGCCCGCCCGGGCCGCGATGGCCCGCGCCTGGTCCTTGCTCAGCTCCCCCAGGGGGAAGAGCACCCGGCCCAGCCGCTCCCGGGGAATGGGGTAGAGCACATAGCTCTGGTCCCGGCTGGGGTCGGCGGCCTTGCAAAGGCTGGGCTGCCCACCGTGGTCTACAATCCTGGCGTAGTGCCCGGTGGCCAGATGGGCGCACCCCAGCTCGTCCGCCTTGTCCAACAGCAGCCCGAACTTCAGCGCCCGGTTGCAGAACACGCAGGGGTTGGGGGTCTCCCCCCGCTGGTAGGAGTCAACAAAGGGCTGCACCACCTGCCGCCGGAACTGCTCCGCGCAGTCCAGCACATGGTGGGCGATGCCCATCCGCTCCGCCGCCGCCCTGGCGTCCTCCACATCCCCCGGCTGGCCGCCGAACAGCTTCATGGTGACCCCCACGCACTCGTACCCCTGCGCCTGCAAAAGCCACACCGCCGCGCTGGAGTCCACCCCGCCGCTCATGGCCACCAGCACCCGTCTGTTTTCCTCCATGTCCCGCACCCCCTGTTTCAATGGCAAAATTATAGGGCCCAGGGCCCCTCCTGTCAAGGAAAAGCCCCGGACCCCGTCTTTCAGGCCAGCGCGGACACAAATTTTTCAATCTCCCGGTTTACCAGCTCCGGCGCGTCGGTGTTGGAGTTGTGCCCCGCCCCCGGCACCCACACCAGCGGCAGACCGTCCTGCTTCGTCCACGCCCGGTTGTAGCGCCTGGCGGAGCCCGCCCCGTCCTTCTCCCCGCAGACCAGCAGCGCCGGGCAGCGGATGTCGTAGGCCCGCCCCGCCTCCACCGCCTGGGCCACGATGCGGAAGCCGTGGTCCGCCAGGGCGCAGTACTCCCGCTTTTCGTAGGATTCCATGAAGTATTTCATCAGCTCCCGCCCGTACTCCGACGTGGCGGTGCCGTTGACCCCCACCCGCACCAACAGCTTCCAGGGGAAGGCCAGGTACATCCACTCGGTGTGCTTGAGCAGGTACAGCTCCGCCCCCGTGTAGTATTTCCGCTTCAGCGAGCAGGAGTCGATGGAGATGAAGCCGGACGCCCCGCCGGGATACCGCTCCATGTACACCTGGGACAGGTAGCCCCCCATGGACTGGCCGACGAGCACCGGCTTCTCCGCCCCCTCCAGCTCCAGGACGGCGCGGAGCCAGTCCGCCATGTCGTCCATGGAGAAGCGCAGGGCGAAGGGCCGGGAGGCCCCGTGGGCGGGGGCGTCCCACACCAGGCAGTTATACCGGGGCTCAAATTCCTGCGTCTGCTTGTCGAACAGCCGGTGGTCGGCGGTGAGCCCCGGCAGAAACACCAGCCAGGGCGCGCCCGGCCCCAGCCCCCCCGTCCAGTAGTGGATGTCCCCTAATCCAGTGGAAAACACACGTTCTGTCATGCCAAACCCTCCCTTTCTTCATCACGCGGAGGCCCCGGCGCCCAGGGGGCGCCGGGGCCTTTGCCGTTTACAGCGCCCGCAGCATAGCCGGACCCTTTTTCACCAGAATCAGGGCGCACGCCGCCGCCATGACCGACAGCAGGACAAGGGGCAGGGCCGGCGCGGCCCAGGCCGACAGCATTCCCCCCAGCCAGTACAGCAGGGCGCACAGGCCCAGCACGGCCATGGGGACGAACATGCCCAGGCAGACGGCCAGCGACTGCTTCACCACCACCGTCTCGTTCACCGCGTCCAGTTTGGGGAAGGCCAGCCCCACCAGCATCCCAAAGGCGGCGTGGGCCAGGTCGAACAGCACTGTGGCCAGCAGCAGCAGACCCCCCTCCGCCGGGGACAGCCCCAGGGCGACGGCCAGGCACACCCCGGCGACCACCGTGCAGGGGACGCTGAGCAGCAGCTGGAAACCGGTTTTGATCCAGATGAGGGCGCTCTCCCCCACCGGGGCCTCCCGGAGAATCCACAGGTATTTGCCCTCCAGGCTGATGGAGGGGGCGGCGATGGCGCACATGGACAGGCAGAAGCCCATCACCAGCGCCGCCATGGGCATCAGCGGCAGGGCGTCCCCCAGCAGGCCCAGGTACATCCGCAGCTCTCTTTGCATCACCAGCGCCGCCACCCCCGCCGCCAGCAGCATGATCAGGCCGATGCCGGAGTTCCAGAAGTACATGGGGGTGCCGAAAAAGCGCTTGGCCTCCTTGGCCAGCAGGGCCTTCTTCTGCCCCGAGGCGGACTGGGCGGACAGCTTGTAGTCGTTCCGGGCGGACCGGGCGGCAAAGGCGGTGACCGCCTGGCGGTAGACCTTGCCCAGCCCGAACACCACCAGGGCGAAGGGGACGATGCAACAGGCTGCGAAAGCCAGCAGCAGCCCCCAGTCCCCCAGGATGCCGTCCGCCATCCACAGCATGGGGGCGGCCCAGCTCAGGGATTCCTTCACCCCCATGGCGTTGGCGGCGAGGCCCTCGATCATGCCGTTGAGGTTGAAAGCGAACCAGAACACCGCCGCCATATACAGGGCCATGACGATGTTCTGGCCCAGGGCCCCCCGGGACACCTTGGCGGACAAAAAGGCCACCAGAGCCCCGAAGAGGACGGACAGCGCCGTATCCAGCAGGGGCAGGGCGAACACCGCGATGATGAGCCGCGCCCAGAACAGCAGGGAGTGCCCCACCCCGCTCTGGGTCATAAAGGCGCACACCGCCCCGGCGGGGGCCAGCACGAAGAAGGAGAACAGCAGGTTTTCCAGGTAGATGGCGGACACCCGGCTCGCCATCAGCATGGTGGAGCCGACCGGCATGGACAGCAGCAGGTCGTTGTCCTTTCCGCCGAACACCACCCCCTTCACGGCGAAGGTGGTGAACAGCAGCCCCCCCGCCAGGGCCCCTATGCCCATGAAGATGAACACCAGCGACTCCATGTGTATGGGGGCCAGCACCTCCATGAGCATAAAGCTGTAAAATCCCGACATGTACAGGCCCAGAAAGGCGATGAGCACCATGGCCCCCGCCCCGGTGGCCGCTTTTTTCCGGCTGTTTCCCCGGGAATTGGTGGAGGAGAGCAGCATGGATTTGACGCTCACCTTCAAAAGGGCGAAGAACTTTTTCATTTGTCTCCCTCCAGCTCCAGGAACACGTCCTCCAGGGAGGAGTCGCCCACCAGCTGCTCGGTGGGGCCGCACTTCACCAGCCGCCCGTCCTTGATGATGGCGATCTGGTGGCACAGCTTTTCCGCCACCTCCAGCACGTGGGTGGAGAAGAACACCGCCGAGCCGCCCCGGCACAAATCCGCCAGATACCCCTTCATGATGTGGGAGGCGGAGGGGTCCAGGCCCACGAAGGGCTCGTCCAGGATGAGCAGGCGGGGCCGGCGGATGAAGGCCGAGATGAGGGCCAGCTTCTGACGCATCCCGTGGGAGTAGCTGCCGATGGGGGAGCCCAGGTTGCCGGTGAGCTCGAAGGCGTCCCCGTATTTGGCGATGTCCTTCGTCCGCTGGTCCGCCGGGATGTCATAGAGGTCGGCGATGAAGTTCAGATAGTCGATGCCCTTCATGAACTCGTAGAGGTCCGGGTTGTCGGGCAGGAAGGCGGTGACCCGCTTGGCCCCCACCGGGTCCTTTTTCACGTCGTGGCCGTCGATGGTGATGGTGCCCTCGGTGAAGTCCATCACCCCGGCGCAGGCCCGCAGGGTGGTGGTCTTGCCCGCCCCGTTGTGGCCGATGAAGCCGTAGATCTCGCCGGGGCGCACGTGGAGGGTCAAATCGTCCACGGCCTTCTTTCCGCCGGGATAGGTCTTGGAATAGTGTTCGATACGAAGCATAATCAGATCTCCTTTTGTGCGCTCCCCGCCCGGCTGGGCGGGGAGCGCGGTATATGCCGGAAAGGTTCCAGCGGGTCAAAGGTTCATTTAAACCGCACCGCCGTGCCGTACACGGTGATCTCCGCCGCCCCCTGCATGATGGAGGCCGAGGCGTAGCGGATGTTGAGCACCGCGTCGGCGCCCAGCTTCTCCGCCTCGTCCACCATCCGCTTGGTGGCCAGCTGCCGGGCCTCGTTGAGCATGGCGGTGTAGCTCTCGATCTCCCCGCCCACAAAGGTCTTCATCCCGGCCATGAAGTCCTTGCCCACGCTCTTGCACTGGACCACCGAGCCCTTTACCAGCCCCAGGGCCTCCAGCTCCCGGCTGGGGCCGGGGATATAATCAATATTGAGCAGCAGCATCCTCTTCCCCTCCTCTGATCTGCTTGATGCGCTGGTACAGCGCCGCCAGCACCCCGACGATGACCACCACCGGGATGGCCGCCAGGCCGATGATGACCCCCACGGGGGGCGCGTCCGCCGCGTCCACGGTGAAGCCCCACACGATGAGGGCGATAAACGCCGCCATCATAGCCAGCACCACCACGGCCGCCCCCACGGGGCTGACGTACCGGGTCAGTTTGTCCTGCTTTCCCACGTTCATAAACTTTGTCCCCTCCTGTTCCTGCCGCTCCATGGATGCCAGCACCTCATCTGCGTCCAGGCCGTCCAGCTGGCGGCCGCTGTCCCGAATCTGGGCGCACACGCCCTGGGCCGCCGCCAGATTGGCCTGCCTGCGCTCCAGCTGGATGATGTGCCGCCCCATGGCGTCCTCCAGGGTCAGCGACCCGGCCTTGAGGCGCAGAATCTCCTCGATGGGCACGTCCAGCATCCGCAGCAGCTTGATTTTTTTCAGCCACGCCACGTCGGCGTCGCTGTAGTCCCGGTAGCCGTTTTCGGTATTGCGCCCGGGGGTGAGCAGCCCCTCCTTTTCATAGAAGCGGATATTGCCCTTGGTAATGCCCACCAGCTGCTCCACCTGATTGATCTTCATCGTCTTCCCTCCCTCATTGGGGTCATGGTACACCTTCCACAGGGTGGAATGTCAAGGGGATTTACGAATTCTTAAGAAAAAAGAGAGCGGCCCGGCCGCTCCCTTTTCTGTCAGCAAAGGTTACACCTGGTCCAGCGCTTGGGAGAGGTCCGCAATCAGGTCGCCCAGGTCCTCCAGACCCACGGAGAGCCGCACCAGGTCGGGAGACACCCCGGCGGCGGCCAGCTCGGCGTCGTTCATCTGCCGGTGGGTGGCGGAGGCGGGGTGGAGCACGCAGGTTTTGGCGTCGGCCACGTGGGTGGCGATGGAGGCCAGCTCGAGCCCCGCCATGAACCGCTCGGCGGCGGCGCGCCCTCCCTTCACGCCGAAGGACACCACCCCGCAGCAGCCGTGGGGCAGGTACTTCTGAGCCAGTTCATAGTATCGGTCGCCCGGCAGGCCGGCATAGCGCACCCAGGCCACCTTCTCGTGCTTTTGCAGCCACTGCGCCACCCCCTGGCCGTTGGCGCAGTGCCTGGCCATCCGCAGGGGGAGGGTCTCCATGCCCATGCCCAGCAGCCACGCGTTCATGGGGGCGGGGGTGGAGCCGAAGTCCCGCATGAGCTGGACCACCGCCTTGGTGATATAGGCGCCCCCCGGGCCGAATTTTTTGGTGTAGGTCACCCCGTGGTAGCTGTCGTCGGGGGTGGTGAGGCCGGGGAACTTGTCCGCGTGGGCCTCCCAGTCGAAGCGGCCGGAGTCCACGATGGCCCCGCCCAGGGCGGCGGCGTGGCCGTCCAGGTACTTGGAGGTGGAGTGGGTGACGATGTCCGCCCCCCATTCAAAGGGGCGGCACAGGGCGGGGGTGGCAAAGGTGTTGTCCACAATGAGCGGCACGCCGTGGGCGTGGGCGGCGCGGGCGAACTTCTCAATGTCCAGCACCGTCAGGGCCGGGTTGGCGATGGTCTCGCCGAAGAGGGCCTTTGTCTCGGGCCGAAAGGCGGCGTTCAGCTCCTCCTCGGAGCAGTCCGGGTCCACGAAGGTGAACTGGATGCCCATGCGCCTCATGGTGACGGCGAACAGGTTGTAGGTGCCGCCGTACACCGCCGAGGAGCACACGATATGGTCCCCCGCCGAGGCGATGTTGAACACGGCGAAGAAGGTGGCCGCCTGGCCGGAGGACAGCAGCATGGCGGCGCTCCCCCCCTCCAGGGCGCACAGCCGCGCCGCCACCGCGTCGCTGGTGGGGTTTTGCAGGCGGGTGTAGAAATATCCCTCGGCCTCCAGGTCGAACAGCCTGCCCATGTCCTCGCTGGTCTCGTAGCGGAAGGTGGTGGACTGGACGATGGGGATGTTCCGGGGCTCCCCGCTGCCGGGGCGGTAGCCCGCGTGAAGGCAGTTGGTGTCAAATTTCATGGTGTCCTCTCCTTTATATTTATGGTTGCGGCTCCAGCTCCCGGCCTGCCCGCCGGGGCTGTCCGCCCTCCGGCCCCGCGGAGGGCCGCAGGGGCTGCGTAAGGTCCAGCCCGCCGAATTCCTCCACGGGCTCTCCCTCCATCAGAATCAGAACCTGCTCCACCCCGTCCAGGCTGCACAGGGTCTCCACAATGGAGGCCGCCGCCAGCGCCCGGTCCTCCTCCGGAATTTCCAGCAGGTTGGCCGACAGGTCGGCGGTGCACAGGCCCTTGTCCACCCGGGCGGAGCGCACGGCCAGCTCTCCGGGCAGCAGGGGCAGCAGGCCCTTGTCCTCCGGCCCGGCGGCCAGGGCGGACAGCGCCTCCTTGGCGGGGACCCTGCCCTCCGTCACCCGGAAGCGGCGCAGTTCAAAGCCCAGGGCGTCCCCGCCCTCCCGGCGGAAATAGAGGGCGGCGGACACATCCACCGGCGTCTCCTCCGCGCCGGAAAACAGCACGTCCGACCGGTGGAGCACCCGGCGGTCCCGGTAGGACTGCCCGCCCCCGTTGACGGTGATGCGCACCCCGTCCACCCCGGGCAGCTGGGACAGGGTCAGCGTGATGCAGTAGTCCGTCACGGTCAGCTCCACCCCCGCCAGCTCCGCGTAGGCGGCGGACAGCTCCACATTGGCCACCCCCTCCTCCAGCGACCAGCTGAGCACCCGGGTGCCTTCCGGAACGAGGGAGGTGAACTCCACCTCCTCCGGCGGGGGCCCCGCCAGCAGCGCGGAGAGCAGTCCGGGGATGGACGGGTCCTCCCCCTGATACGGGCAGGCGTCCAGGGCGGCGGAGGCAATGCCCAGCTCCGGGTCGATGGGAAACCACAGCTCCAGGCCCGGGTCCTCCTCCCCCATTCCGGCGGCGCAGCCCGCGGCCAGCCACAGCAGCAGCGCGGCCAGCCACAGCAGCACGGCGTTTTTTTTCATCTGCCGTCCCCCTCTCGCAGGGCGGGAAACTCCGCCTCAAACCGGGTGCCCCGCCCGGCGGGGTTGGGGCCCGCCGTGATGTCGCCCCCGTGGAGGCGGGCGGTGTCCCGGGCGATGGACAGCCCCAGGCCTGTCCCCCCCGCCGCCCTGGACCGGGCCTTGTCCACCCGGTAAAAGCGGTCGAAGATACGGGGCAGGTCCTCCTCCGGAATGCCCAGGCCGGTGTCGGTGACGGTGAGCGCCACCCGGTTCTCCCGGCGGGTCACCCCCACCTCCACCCGGCCTCCGGGCAGATTGTATTTGATGGCGTTCTCGATGAGGTTGAAGGCCACCTGATAGATGTCGTCCTCGTTGGCCAGCAGGGCGCAGGCGGGCTCCAAGGCGCACCGGAGCTCCACCTCCGCCGTCCGGGCCACGGGGGAGAGCAGGTGGGCCACCTTGTCCGCCACCACCCCCAGCTCCACCGGTTCCCTGGCCCGCTCCGCCCCCGCGTCCATCCGGGTGAGGGCCAGCAGGTGCTCGCTGATGCGGGTGAGGCGGTCCGCCTCCTCCCCGATGTCCGCCACAAACTCCCGCACGGTGTCCATCCCCACCGAGTCATTCTGCAAAATGGAGTCGGTGAGCAGCCGGATGGAGGCCAGCGGCGTCTTCAGCTCGTGGGACGCGTCGGACACGAACCGCCGCCGGGCCTCCTCGGTGGTCTGGAGCCGGCCGGTGAGCTGGTTGAACTCGTCGGCCAGCTGGGCCATCTCGTCCCTGCCCAGGGATTCCACCCGGTGGCTGTACTCACCCTCCCGCACGTGGCGGATGGCGGACAAGAGCCGGACGGTGTTGCGGGTCAGGGTTTTGGACAGCAGCACCACCAGCACCAGCGCCGCCACACAGATGACGATGGAGATATAGCGCAGGTTGGCCAGGATGGACAGCAGCACCTGGGCCTGCTCCGTGTCGTACTCGTAGAGGTACACCGCCCCCAGAGTCATGCCGTGGTACATGATGGGCACCGCCGCCCTGGTGCGGATGGCCCGCTCCCGGTACTCCGCCCGGGAGGCGTCCTGCCCCCGCAGGGCCCAGACCACCTCCCCGGTGAGGGCGTAATCCCCCAGGCGGCTGTCCAGGGTGGAGCTGTCATACAAAATGAGGCCGGAGGCGTCGGTGACCAGTATGCGGGTGCCCGGGGCCTCCTCCAGCAGGGCCATGGTCTGCTCCACCCCCTCCCGGGTGAGGGTTTCGGACACGGCCAGGGTGGAGCCGATGACCAGCGCCTGCTGCTTCAGCGTGCTCTCCTTGGAGGCAAACACCATGTTCTCCGCCATCAGCACGGGATAGGTATTCATCACGATAAGGATGGCCGCCACCACCAGCAGGTAGGTCAGGGCGTACTTGGCCTGGATGCTGCGGAAAAACGGGACGCCCTTTTCCCGCTGCTTTGCCTCTGTCATACGCTTCCACCTCCTCTTGCTCTGTGCGCTTTATCCACACGGCCATTGGGCGCATGGCCGGGCCGCCTTCGCTTTGTTCCAAGCTCCCCCTACGCGCCTGCCGCCGCGCTGTTCGCAAGGTAGTACCCCACGCCCCATTTGGTGAGGATGTGCTCGGGATTGGCGGGGTCGGGCTCCAGCTTCTCCCGCAGGCGGCGGATGTGCACGTCCACGGTGCGGAACTCCCCGATATACTCGTATCCCCACACCAGGTTCAGCAGGTTCTCCCGGCTGTACACCCGCCCCGGATTCTGCATGAGCAGCACCATCAGGTCAAATTCCTTGGCGGTGAGCTCCACCCGCTCCCCGTCCCGCCAGGCCGCTCGCTCGCTCAGGTCCAGCGTGATGGCCCCCTGGGTGAGGCGGTCCGCCTCCCGCTGCTGCTGGGCGGCGGCTCCCGCCCGGCGCAGCAGGGCCCGTATGCGGGCTTTCAGCTCCAGGATGTTGAAGGGCTTGGTGATGTAGTCGTCCGCTCCGCACTCAAAGCCGATGATCTTGTCCGCGTCCTCTCCTTTGGCCGTGAGCATGATAACGGGCACGTTGGAGAACTCCCGGATTTTCATGCAGGCCTGAAGGCCGTCGATTTTCGGCATCATCAGGTCCAATATGATAAGGTCAAACTGGCCTGTGCGCGCCTTGTCCACCGCCTCCTCCCCGTCGGAGCCGGTGTCCACCTGATAGCCCTCGTTTTCCAAATTGAATTTGATGCCCTTCACCATGACGCGCTCGTCGTCAACCACCAATATCTTGGGCAATTTCATCCCCTCCTGTTGTGATCTGGTCCAGAATTTCCGCCAGAATGCCCTCGCCGACCCCTTTCACCCGGATCAAATGCTCCGGGTAGCGGTAGGGGCCGTTCTCCTCCCGGTCCCGGATAATCGCCCGGGCGCGGACCTCCCCGATTCCGGGCAGGGCCATCAGCTCCTCCAGCCCAGCGGTGTTTACGTTCACCAGTCCCTCCCGTGCAGGAACCGCCGCCGCGGGCGGCTCCCAGGCAAGCGGCTCCATATGGGTCACCGCCGTGCTTCGCAGGGCGAAGCACAGCACCATAGCGGCCCCGGCCGCTATGACCGCCGCCAGCGCCCGGCGGTCCCCGTCCGACAGTTTCATCTCATCCTCCAAAAATCCGCCAAAAGCCTGTTTCTCCCAGTTGCATGGGAAAAATTTTTCTGATATAATATATATAGTATATCGGCTTTTTGCCTCCGCGCTGCGCATCTCAGCCGCGGCCGCCCATCTATTATAACATAGAACACGGGAGATTCCTATGAAAAAATATCGTTTTCTTTCCCTGCTTTTAGCGGGGTTTGTCGCCCTGTCCCTGACCGTCCCGGCCCACGCCCTGGAGGACCCCCAGCCCCGGGCCGCCGCCGTCATCATTGTGGACGGAGACAATCAGGAGGTGCTCTACGATTTCCATGCCCATGAGCGGCGGTACCCCGCCTCCATCACCAAAATCATGACCTCCCTGGTGGTGCTGGACGCGGTGGACCAGGGCACAATCAGCCTGGACACCGTCGTCACGGCCTCCGCCCAGTCGGTGGACCTGCCCTGGGACAGCTCCACCGCGGGCATCAAGGCGGGCGAGCAGCTGACCATACTGGACCTGCTCTACTGCGACCTGCTGCCCTCCGGCAACGAGGCCTGCAATATCCTGTCCGAGGCCGTGGCCGGCACATCCGCCCAGTTCGTGGCCCTGATGAACGCCAAGGCCCGGGAGCTGGGCATGAACGACACCCAATTCATGAACCCCCACGGCCTCCACGACCCGGAGCACTACACCACCGCCTACGACATCTACCTCATGGCCCGCGCCGCCATGGAGAACGAGACCTTCCGCGCCATCGTCCGCTCCCCCTCCCACAACCTTCCGGCCACCAATCTCCAGCCGGAGCGGACCATCTACAGCTCCAACGGCCTGCTCAGCAGCTTTTATGCCATCGGCTACACCTACGGCAAGGCCATCGGCATCAAAACGGGCTACACCGGCGAGGCGGGCCGCTGCCTGGCCTCCGCCGCCGTGGACGAGCTGGGGCGCACCTTCTACTGCGTGGTTCTGGGCACCGAGGACACAGTGGAGGAAAACGGAAGGCATTACTGGTCCTTCTCCGAGAGCAAACGGCTGCTGGAGTGGGCCTTTGACAACTTCCGCCGCACCGTTCTGCTGAACCAGGACACGGAAAACGTCCTGCGGGAGGTGGCCGTCACCCTGTCCGACGAGGCGGATTACGTACTGGCCCAGCCGGTGGGGGAAATTCAGGCCACCATGCCCTCGGATTTCGACCCCAAGCAGGTGGAGCTGGATGTGGACCTGCCCGAATCCATCGAGGCCCCCGTCACCGCGGGGGACAAGCTGGGCACCGTCACCCTGCGCTACAACAACACCATCTACGGCACCCTGGACATGGTGGCGGTGGACAGCGTGGCCCGGTCCGACTTTCTCTATACCATTCAGCAGATCCGGTTCTATTGGGACCAGTGGTGGGTAAAGACCCTGGCAGCCGCCGGGGCGGCGCTGATTTTGACCCTGGTGGTCCTTGTGACGGTGGTCTTGCCCCGCCGGAAGGCCCGCCGCCGCTACAGCCGCGCCGGCGGCGGGCGGCGGACCGGGTCCAATTACCGGGGCCGCCGCTGAATACATAGCCGCCCCGGCACGGCGCGGAAAAAGACGTTTCCCGCCGTCGAAAGCAGGGGGCGCGGGACCTGCCGCCGCGCGTTCATTATTTCTTCACAAAAGGTTCTCAAATCGTCCAACATTTCCCGGCGGAACCCTGCTATTATAATCATGTCAGGTACAAAACCAGACAATCTCCTCCCTCTCTCTTTTCTCAAAAAAGGAAGCCCCCCGGTGTGAGCCGGGGGGTTTTCATTTCCCCATGGCGCGGCGGCGGGCGTATTCACAATTCCTTTACACAAGGTTCTTAAATCGTCCAACATTTCCCGGCGGAACCCTGCTATTATAACCATGTCAGGTGCAAAACCAGACAATCTCCTCCCTCTCTCTTTTCTCAATAAAGGAAGCGCCCCCGGTCTGAACCGGGGGCGCTTCACGTTTTGTCCAAAGCCGCCGCGCATTTTTTCAAAAAAACGCAACCGTTTTCTCCGGGGGACACTCTATATAGGCAGAAACCGGTTTTCAAGCGGGGCTCCGCCCCAAAAGGAAGTGACGCCATGACAGACCAGGAACTGGTGGGGCTGTTCCTCGCCCGCTCGGAGCAGGCCCTCCCCGCCCTGCAAGCCCAATACGGCCCCTACTGCCGCGCCGTCGCCGCCCGGCTCCTGGCCGACTGCCGGGATGTGGACGAGTGCCTGAACGACGCGTGGCTGGCGGTGTGGCGGGCCATCCCGCCGGCCAGGCCGGAGCGCTTCAAAGGCTGGCTGGCCGCGATTGTCCGCAACCGGGCCCTGGCCATGGGCCGGGAGAACGGCCGCCGCCCGCCCACGGTGGACGAGACCGCCCTGGAGCTGGCCTCCTGCCTGCCTCCGGGGGATGACCCTGCGGACGAGGCGGAACGCCGCGCCCTGGCGGAGGCGGTGGAACGCTTTCTGCGGGCCCAGCCCCGGGACGTGCGAGCCGCCTTTGTCCGCCGCTATTGGTACGCGGACACGGTGGAGGACGCCGCCCGCCGCCTGGGCTGGAGCGTCAGCAAAACCAAGAGCGTCCTGTTCCGGACACGGAACAGGCTGCGCCGGCAACTGCAAAAGGAGGGTTTTCTGTGAAAAAAGAACAGGTTCTTGACCTCATGAACGCCATCGAACCGGACTTGATTGAGGAGGCCGACCTCCAGTCCCCCGTCAAACGCCGTATGCCGAAGGCCGCCCGCGCCGGGCTCATCGCCGCCTGCCTGTGCCTGGCCCTGCTGGGGACGGCAATGGCCGCGCAGTATTTCGGCGTGCAGATTGTGGAGGAAGACGGCGGACACATCTATCTCCAGGGCGGTATCGCCTATTACCCCTACGACAGCCTTTCCGACGAGCTCAAGGCGCTGGAAGGGGTCCAGGAGACGGCAAGCGGCACCCTCATCCGCACCGTCCCATCCTGGCAGGCGGCGGAGGACTTCATCGGGGTCAACCTGATGGACAACCCGGTGCTGGACGCCTCCCCGGCCACCCAGTGCGGCCACACTTTTGAGGGCGTAGACAGCTGCTTCATGGCGGTCATCAGCCGTGATTTTTCCAGCATCCAGGTCTACGGCTGCTATGAACTGGGGGAGGCAGACATCCTGGTGGAAACCACCTTATTCACCGACCGCCGCGCCGCCCTGCCGGAGGACTGGGACGAACAGTTCCACGGCTACGGATTTACGGAAGACACGCAGGTGAGCCGGGACGCCTACACTGCTCCCAGCGGCCTGACGGCCCAGCTTCTGGAGATCGTCTACCCCGACAACGGCGAGACCGTCTGCGATCCCGCCTGCAAGGCCGTCTTCTCCCTCAGCGGAATTCCCACCATTGTCACCGCGAGCGCGGAGGACGGCCCGACAGCCCGCTCTGCCTTAATCCAAACGCTGGACGGCTTTATCCTCCCCGAATAATGCTCCACCCACCGCCCCGGACCATCCGTCCGGGGCGTTTTTCGCCCTCCTCCGCTGTTCAGAAAGCCTAAAAGCCCCGAGAAAGCCCCAAATTTTTTGGCGGCAAAACGGGCTTGTATTTTTCATTGAAATAGAATACAATATGGGGAGCGAATGAAACAGAACGGCGACCCTCTTGTGTGCGAAGAAAGGAAGGTTCCCATGAAAATACAAACCGAAAAGGGCCTTGTCCGCCTCACCAGCGACGTGTACTCCAACCTCACCGGCGCGGTGGCCACCAGCTGCTACGGAGTGAAGGGCATGGCGTTCCGCTCCAAAACCGACGGACTGGTCCACCTGCTGCGCCGGGAGTCCATGTCCAAGGGCGTGAAAATCGTCTACAACGGCGACCAGTCCATCTCCATCTACCTCCACATCATTGTGGACAACGGAGTGAACCTGCTGGCGGTGGGCGAGTCCATCCAGAACGAAGTGAAGTACAACGTCCACCGCCTCACCGGGGTGGAGGTGCGCAGCGTCAACGTCTGCGTGGATTCCATGGTGATCGGCTGAGGCCGTCAGACCAGACAGAAAGGATTAACCGACTATGGTAGATATCATTGACGGCGCGCTGTTCCAGCGCATGGTGATCCACGGCTCCGCCTCCATCAACGCCCAGAAGCAGGCCATCAACGACCTGAACGTGTTCCCCGTCCCCGACGGCGACACCGGCACCAATATGTCCCTCACCATCGGCACCGCCGCCGCCGAGGCGAAGAAGAAGCCCGCCCAGTCCATCGGCAAGGCCGCGTCCATCAACGCCTCCGCCCTGCTCCGGGGGGCCCGGGGCAACTCCGGCGTGATTTTGTCCCTGCTGTTCCGGGGGGTGTCCAAGGGCTTCAAGGAGAAGGACGAGGCCGACGGCATCGCCTTCGCCGCCGCCCTCAATGAGGGCGTGTCCGCCGCCTACAAAGCGGTGATGAAGCCCGCCGAGGGCACCATCCTCACCGTGTCCCGGCTGGCCGCCGCCAAGGCCTCCGAAACCGCCGCCCAGCTCAACAGCGTGGAGGCGGTGCTGGAGTCCGCCATTGCCGAGGGGCAGACCGCCCTGGCCGACACCGTCAACCAGAACCCGGTGCTGAAGAAGGCGGGCGTGGTGGACGCCGGCGGCAAGGGCTTTCTGGTCATCCTCCAGGGTATGCTGGACGAGCTGCGGGGCGTTCCCCTCCCCGACGAGGAGGACGACGGCCTGCCCGTGAAGGAGTCCGCCGACTTCGCCGCCCTGGGCGAGGAGGACATCACCTTCACCTTCGACACGGTGTTCATCGTCCGCAAGACCGCGGGCAAATCCATCGAGCCCTTCCGCACCTACCTGAACGGCATCGGCGACAGCCTGGTCATCGGCGAGGACGACGAGGCCTTCAAGGTCCACGTCCACACCGACACCCCCGGCGCCGCCCTGTCCGAGGCCCAGAAGTACGGCACCCTGGAGCTGGCCAAGATTGAGAACATGCGCACCCAGGCTGAGGAGCTGGCGGCGGGCAAAAAGGCCCAGTCCACCGACGACCTGGACCAGGTGGAGGCGGAGCTGGAGGGGCAGGAAAACGCCGCCGGGAAGTGGACGGTGGCCGCCCCGGAGAAGAAATACGGCGTGGTGTCCGTGTGCGCGGGCGAGGGCATGGCCTCCGTCTTCCGGGACCTGGGGGTGGACGCCATCATCTCCGGCGGCCAGACCATGAACCCCTCCACCGAGGACATTCTGCGGGCCATCGACAGCACCCCCGCCGAGGTGGTGTTCGTCCTGCCCAACAACAAAAATATCATTATGGCCGCCCAGCAGTGCGTGGGCTTTGTTCCCGACAAACAGGTGGTGGTGGTCCCCACCCGCACCGTGCCCCAGGGCATCTCCGCCATGCTGGTGCTGGACCCGGAGGCGGACGCCGAGGTCAACGCCGCCGCCATGGAGGAGGCCCGGAAAAACGTGAGCACCTCCGAAATCACCTACGCCGCCCGGGATTCCGATTTCGACGGCTTCGACATCCACGAGGGGGATTACATGGCCCTGGCGGACGGACAGCTCTTCGGCACGGACCGCTCCATCACCGCCGTGTTGGAGCGTCTGGCCCGGGCCGACACCCAGCAGAACGCCGAGTTCATCAGCATTTTCTACGGCGAGGACGTCACCGAGGACCAGGCCAATGAGGCCCTGTCCATCTTCCAAAAGGAGTGCCCCAACGCCGAGCTCACCCTGCTGTCCGGCGGACAGCCCGTCTACTACTATATGATCTCCGCCGAGTGACGGCCTCTCCCCATATCAAAAGCAAGACAAGCCGGCCAGCAGGCCGGCTTGTCTTGCTTTTCCCAGGCCGTTCTCTAACTTTCCGCCTTCTCCCCAGGTTCCGGCCCCGGCAGGTGCTTCCGGAACGCCCGCTCCACAAAGAAGGAGTGGGCCAGCGCCAGCAGGCAGGGCAGGCAGCACACAGGCAGCAGCAGCTGGACGCACAGGTCCACGCACAGCCCCAGCAGGGCGGCCATGGCCACGGTGGAGGGCAGGTGGGCAAACCAGAACTGGACCGCCGTGCGGTTCAGCCCGCCCAGGCTGTACCGGAACCGGGACAGCAGGGGAAACAGCCAGCACAGCATCCCCCCGGGCACCACCATGAGCACATAGTAGACCACCGACAGCAGGGCCAGCGTCCCGCTGTCCCCGGCGTTGTTGGCCAGAATGTTGGAGATGGCGAAGGGGAGCAGCAGCACGCCGCCCCACACCAGCCAGCACAGGGTGGCCGGCTTGAACTCCGCCTTGAACGTGCGCAGAAAGCGGCTGTACGGCGTGCGCTCGCCGCCCCGCACACAGTGGACGGCGGCGTCATACAGCGCGGTGGAGGCGGCCCCCACCGTGACCAGCGGCAGGGAGCACACAAACCACAGCAGGCTCAGTCCCAGCACATCGGCCATTTTGTCAAAGCATTTCCAGAAAAAATTGTCCGGATTGAAAATCTGGTTCATAGCAGCGCGGGCACCAGCTGGGCCAGCTTCTCCGCCAGCCGGGCATGGCCCTTGCGGGTCAGGTGCATGCCGTCCACCCGGTTGAACTCACACTCCGCCGCGTCCATGTAGTGGGCCCCCACCAGCCTGGCCGTAGCCTCCAGGTACGGCGGAAGCTGGACAGACTTCTCCACACAGCCCTTCCCCATGGGCACGCCGCAGTCCGCCTCTTCCATCAACGGCAGAATGGCCGGAGGGCACACAATGAGGATGTTGGGGGCGTGGTCCCCCCAGCAGTCCACACTCTGCGCCTTGCGCACCAGCCGCTCCATGCCGATGGCGATGCAGGCGGCGTTGGCCCCCAGCCGCTCCTTTGTATCGTTGGTGCCCAGCATGATAACCAGCAGGTCCACCGCCTCGTGGCTCTTCAGCAGGGCGTAGAGAACGCTCAGCGCGTCCATGGACTCGTGAAGCGGGTCGGGGAACACGGTGGTGCGGCCTCCCAGCCCCTCCTCAGTGACCAGATATTCCTCCCCCAGCGCCTTTTGGAGCAGGCAGGTCCACCGCTCGTCCTCGTTGAAGCGGGCGCCGCCGTCGGCGCAGTCGGACGGGTCGGCGCAGTAGCCGTGGGTGTTGGAGTCGCCGAT
>CANOBV010000024.1 GCA_947564255.1 uncultured bacterium
CATATTTTACGGCCTGTCTGGCAAGGAGCTAGACAGGCCGTTTTTCGACAGGCTGAGTGCCGCTGTCAGGTGACAGCGGCACTTTTTTCCCCAAGGCAGTCTTTGCCTTTTCCCTGGCCCTTGCCTGACGGCTCTGTTCAGCTGTCCGCCGGAGTGAGCCCGCCCGCCCGCTCCAGAATCAGCTGCGCCGTGATGCTCACCGCAATCTCCGCCGGCGTCTCGGAGCGGATGGGCAGGCCGATGGGGCTGTATACCCGTCGAAAATCCTCACCGTTCCATCCCATCTCCCGCAGGCGGAGGGAGAGCGCCGCCGCCTTCTTCCGGCTCCCGATGACGCCGATATAGCGGGCCTGCGTGTGCATAACTTGAGACTGGACCAGCAGGTCGTTTTGATGGCCCCGTGTCATGATGACTACCCAGTCGTCCCCGCTGATTTCCACCTCCTCCAAAACGCGGCTGTTGTCAATAAGCCGTACTTCCTCCGCACCTGGGAACATTTCAGTTTTGCAGAATTCCTCCCGGTCCTCCAGCACCACACAGCGAAAATCCACCGCCGCCAGCGCCGGCACCAACGCCTGCGCTACATGCCCGCCGCCGAAAATATACACCCTCCCAGGTCTGGACAGGCGTTCAGCCTCCTCCTTTACCCATGCCGCCGCCTCCCGGTCTCCGCCGGAGAAAAAGCGAAACTCAACCCTCTCCGCTCCTCCGCATACCATCCCCAGCCCCTGTTCCGAATCCGCGCGGAGTTCAAAACACTCTATTCGGGACTCCTTCGTCCGCAGTACCTCCTGCGCAATCTGCTCGCTGCGGAACTCCACCATGCCGCCGCCGATGCTGCCGGCTTCCCGGCCCCGGGCCGTCACCACCATACCGCTTCCTTCCCTCCGGGGAGTAGAACCGCTGCTCTCCAAGATGGTTACCAGCACCGCGTTCTCCCCGGCGGACAGCGTACGGCCCAACTGTTGAAATACTGCCTGCATACCAGATTCCCTCCTGTCGGTTTTTCAATGCTGTACTTTCTGCCTGTTCAGCCCTTCTTTTTCACAGGCAGGCAAATCGTCCGCTGGACGCCATAGCGGTCCCGCAAAGTCAGAACATCCATCTCAATTCCGTATACCTTTTCCAAAAGCTCCGGAACAATCACCTCTTCCGCCCTGCCGAACGCGGCCGTCCTCCCCCCGCGCATGAGCAGCACCTTCCCAGCCACAGCGGCGGGGTGTTCCGGGCTGTGGGTGGACATGACCACACAGTACCCGTCTCCGGCCAGTTCCGTCACCATGTTCAGCAGAAGCTGCTGATTGGCATAGTCCAGGCTCGCGCCCGGCTCATCCATAATGAGTATCCTGGCCTCTTGGCAGACCGCGCGGGCAATCATGACCATCTGGCGCTGCCCTCCGCTGAGCGCCGTGTATTTCTGATTGGCCAGATGGACGGCGTTCAGCTTTTCCAGGGCAGTGAAAGCCGCCTCCCGGTCCGTCCGTCCGGGCGACTGCAGAGCGGAGAAATGGCTGGCCCGCCCCATCATCACAACTTCCAGCGCAGTATAGGAAAAGACAGGCGTATGGTATTGCGGAATGTAGGCAATCCGTTTCGCCAACTCCCCGGGGCGCAGTGTTTCAGCCCTCACGCCGCCTATGCGCACACTGCCTCCAGAAACAGTGAGAAACCCCAATATCAGGCGGAACAGCGTGGTCTTTCCACAGCCGTTAGGCCCCACCAAGCAGAGCACCTCTCCCGCGTCGGCCCGGCAGGTTATGCCTTTGACCACGTCCTCGCCGCCATAGCCGCCGGACAAATTCTCTATCTCCAAGAGCACCCTTACCGCCCCCTTTGTTTGATGATCAGGCTGACAAAAAAGGGCGCGCCCACTATGCAGGTCACAACTCCCAGCGGCAGTTCCATGGAGAGGATGGAACGGGCAATGTCATCCATAGCCACCAGATACGCCGCGCCCAGCATGGCGCAGGCGGGGATCAAGCGCCGGTAATCCGGCCCCACCAGCGCCCTGCACATATGGGGTATCATCAGTCCCACCCAGCCGATCAGGCCGCCCAGACAGACGGAAGCGGCGCTGAGCAGGGTGGACGCCGCAATGAAAACAAGGCGGTACAGCCGGACGGGAGCGCCAAGACTTTGAGCCTCTTCTTCGCTCAAGGTCATCAGATTGAGCTGCCAGCGCAAAAGAAATATCACGCCCAGCCCCACAGCCATAGGGAGCCACGCCCAGCCCAATGACTCCATATCGGTTTTGGTCAGGCTTCCCATCAGCCAAAAGGTGATCTGCTGCAAAACGTCGTCGGGGTCGGAAATATATTTGACTGCGGTGACTCCCGCATTGCACAGCGCCATGATCATAGAACCGGTAAGCACCAGGCTCACCGTCTGCTCATGGGCAGACCTTCGGCTGATCAGATAGGCCAGCGCCACCGCGGCGGCGCCGCCCGCAAACGCCCACGCCTGCACCAACATGCTGCCGCATCCGTTCAGAATTGCCAGGGCGGCGCCCAGGCTGGCCCCTGACGAAACGCCCAGGATATCCGGCGAGACCAGCGGATTGCGGAACATCCCCTGATAGGCTGCCCCAGCCACCGGCAAAGACGCGCCGATAAGCGCCGCTGACAAAATCCTGGGCAGGCGAATATTCCAAAAGATGGTGACCGCCTGGGGGCGGACGTTCCCCTGATAGCCAAACCGGGACAGAAACGCCTCGGCCACCTCAAGGGGCGACAGCGGAAAATAACCAATTCCAAACGACACAACCACCCCGCAGGCAAGCCCCAAAAACATCGCCAACATCGTAACAAAATAGCGCTTTCGGATTTTGGCTTCCTCCCGCACGTAAATGGTTCCCATGGAGCTGTCTCCCCCTTTCGCCATGATGGCCCAACGCAGTGTCCGGCTTGACAAAACGCCATAAATATGTTATTTTAATTTCATATTTTATCCCGTTTTTTCTCATGTGTTATATTTTTTATAACTATTTTCTAAATTATGCCTGCACGTTGTCTTCACTCCGGATTGGTACGCCGCACTTCCTTCGAAACCCTATTTGCCGAGCCATCAAAACACATCAAAGGAGTCTGCCGATGAAAACGCAACGCCGTATCTTCCTCCTGCTTCTGGCGCTTGTCTTTCTGCTGGCCGCACCGGCCGGCTGCAGCTGGGCACACACGCCTGCGAAAACCGACCTCCCCGGCTTTTCCCCCTCCGAAAACCCGGAGCCGAAATCCCAGACCCGCAAGATTACCGACATGGCTGGGCGCACTGTAGAGGTGCCCAATGAAATCAGCAGCGCGTTTTCCGCCACCCCGGCCTCCGCCATCTATCTCTATACTTTGGTGCCGGACAAGCTGTTGGGCTGGAACTACGAGCTCAATGAAGCCGAAAAGAGCATCATCCCGGAGGAATACCACACCCTGCCCAGCTTTGGCATGGGCGACGCCATCAACTACGAAGCGGTCATCGCCGCCGGGCCCGGCATCGCTGTCAGCACCGCCTCCATAAACAACTCCGCCGTTGAGGAGGCGGACAAGCTGTCCCAGCGGCTGGGCATCCCCGTGGTGGTGTTGAGCACTGATTTGATGGACGCCCCCGCCGCATACCGTCTCATGGGAGAGCTGTTCGGCGTGGAAGCACAGGCGGAAAAGCTGGCTGTCTACGCCGAAGAAACATTCAGCAGCATCTCCGGCATGGACATCACCGACGAAGAAAAGGTACGCGTCTATTACGGCAACGGCGAAACGTCCCTGGAAACCGCTCCCGCCGGTTCTTCACACGGGCAGATCATCGAACTGGTCAACGCCGTCAACGCGGCCTGCCTGGAACTGGGCGACGGCTCTCGTATGCAAATCTCCAAAGAGCAGCTTCTGGCCTGGGATCCAGACGTCATTATCGTCAACGGCGAACCCAAAGCGACCCTGAGCGGCGGCGCGGCCGCAGACGCTCTGCTGAGTGACCCTGACCTGAACTCGCTGAAAGCCGTCAAAAACGGCATGGTATTCGGCATACCCAACGCGCCGTTCGGCTGGGTGGACCGCCCGCCCGGTCCCAACCGTATCATCGGCATGCGCTGGCTGGCCGGCAAAATCTATCCCAGCCATTTTGATTTCGATGTGGATGAAGAGGTCCGCACCTTTTTCCGGCTTTTTTATCATGTGGACCTGACCGGCGAGCAGCTTGCCCAGCTTTACGGGCGTGCCTGACCGGTCCGCCGCCCAGCTCCCCCGGTATATTTCCCTGTCCCGTCCTGATATAGACAGCCGCAGGCCGTGCGGACTCCTACCATTTTTTGCTGTTCACATTCCACAAAATCCACCCGTACCAGCGGTCGCCGCGCCGGTCAAGCAGACCGTCCCCATCCGCGTGGCGCTCCAGATACCGGGCCACCGGATGAAACAGTACGTCTTCCTCCAGGCCATACACCCGCGCCAAACGCTCCGCATAAGCCCGCGCCGTTGCCGCATCCGCCTGAACAACAGTTCTCCTGGCCTCTTTGTAATAGGTGGTCTCCGGAAAACAGCCCTCCAGCAGCAATAAATTGAACAGTCCGTAAAACCACTGCCAATGCCCGCTCTGCTTTGCCTGCGGCTCCCGCCCAAGGACATTTTGCGCCAGTTCGTCTTCCAATCCGCCGGCAGAGCGGACCACACAGCTGTTGAAGCACCATCCCCGGCTCATATCCATCAGCTTTTGCAGTCCGGCTCCGCCGATGGCCGGAGTGATGGAGGAAAACACCAGGTCGAACCGATTGCGCCACCCCAGTTCGTCCAGGTCCGCTTTCTGAAAGTCCGCCTCCACGTAGGAGGTATTTTCCACGCCCAGTTCTTCGGCATACCGCGCTCCATATGCCAGCATCCGGCCGGACAGGTCGGTGCCCACCACATGGCGCGCGGTTTTCGCAAACTCAACCACAAACCGGCCAGGCCCACAGCCAACGTCAATCACATCGTCCCCCCCACCCAGCAGTCCACGGGCACGAAAATATTCCGCCGTCGCTTTGACGCGCTCCTGAGGACCGCCATTTCCCATCCCCTCAGCCCACACCCGCGCCCTCTCGTCCCAGCGCTCTTTTGTGTGCTTTCTCTCATGGTCCGGCCGGCGGTATTCCCAAATTTCCTTGAAGTGCGCAAGGTCCCCCGCCGTACTCCAATTCTGTTCCATTGCTCCGCTCCTTTTCATTTGTAAAGACCCGCGCAGGCCGCCGCTTTTCAGGCGGCTCCTCGTCCCCCGTTTTGCCCGCAAAACTTTTCATGGAGTGATTTTGAAATGAACGCTACACACGCACTGGTCATCGGCGCCCGAGGTGTGGGGAAAAGCACGCTGATACGCCGGGTGCTGAATGAATTGGGGCGGCCTGTTTTCGGCTTTGAAACCAGAAAAGAGGATTCTTTGGCCGACGGACAGCTAGGCAGTCCTGTCTACCTCTACCCCGCGGGCGAGGAACATCGGCGCACGCCGGAAAACCTTGCGGCCCATTGCGGAACTCATGGCTTTCACGCCTACCGGCCCGCCTTTGACCGCTGCGCCCTCCGGCTGGGCACACCGGTTCCACCGGACCACATTATTCTGATGGACGAGTTGGGCTTTCTGGAGGCTGCGTCGGAGGGCTTTTGCAGCGCAGTGCTCCATTTGCTGGACGGCGATATCCCGGCCATCGCGGCGGTCAAGGACAGGGACGCACCCTTTTTGAACGCGGTCCGGTCTCATCCCAACTGCAAACGCTTTTTCATTACACCGGAAAACCGGGACGCGCTGTTCCACGAGGTTCTGGATTTTATGCGAACCCAGACGGCGCGCCGTGGATGATGAACGGCCCCGCGAATTCTGCCAGCCGCAATCGGACTGTCCAGGTTCGGGAGCCGTCCATCAAAAGAGAGAGGGATAGAGCGCGTTTCAGTAAATGCCCGTCAGGGTTCCAATCACGTATATAGCCACGGCTAAAATCGCGGAACTGATCAACGTCAGCACCGTACCCGCCTTCGCCATGTCGGAAATGTTGAAATATCCGGCGGAATATGGAATCACGTTGGTGGGCGTGGAGGTCACCAGTATAAACGCCAGGGACAGCGTCAGACTGGCCGGCACCACGATTCCCATCATCGGCAGGCCAAATTGCTGAGCCATCACAATCATAATGGGTATGATCACCGTGGCTGTGACCGTATTGCTGGAAAGTCCCACCTTGAGGAAGGAAATAATGATCAGAATCATGAAGATCTGGAGCAGCGGCCCCATCTCCGCAATCCCGCCCAACAAAAGCATACTCAACCACTCCGCCGCCCCGCTGGTATAGATCTCCATGCCCAGGGTAACGCCGGTGGCGATCAGCAGAATGCCGCTCCAGGAGATATCCTTTTCCACCTCAGACCACTTCAAGTCTGTGACCCCTGGCAAAAACAGCAGGCACGCGCCAAGGATTGCCGGCATGGATGTGGGGATCTTGATCCCCAGCACACCGCTCAGCCACGACGACGAAACCCAGAGGATAATCGTGACGGCAAAAACAGCCAGGGTAGACATCTCGTTGCGGCTCATTCTGGGGTAGTTTTTGAACTCCTCCTGAATCTGCTCCTTTGTCTTGTCCAGATATTGAATCTCCGGCTTGAAAAACAGCATCAGCACCAGCCACGACGGCACAATCAGCAGCAGGGCGCAGGGCACGCCGTAGACCATCCAGTCCAGGAAGGATATCTCGACCCCCGCCATCTCGCTGATAAAGCCGATTGCCAACTGGTTCGGGCCGGCCCCCGCAGGCGTCCCGATCCCTCCGATAATCGGCCCCCAGGCGCAGGCGATCATCAGCGCCTTGCCAAAATTACTCTTTTTCGGCTCCAGCTTCTGTTCCTCCAGCATGGCTCTGGCCAGGGGCATCAGCATGGCCGCCACCGCCATATCCGTCACCCACATGGACAGCAGCGTTCCCACTATCAGAAAGCCCAGAAGAATGGAGGACGTCTTGTTCCCTGTCCGCGACAGAATCAACATGGAAATCCGCTTGCCCAGGCCGGAGTTGGTAATCACTGCGGACAGGGCCAGCACGCCAATAAAAAATACCACCGTGTCATTGCCAAACCCGGTTTTTACCGCCTCAGCAAATGTATCGACTTTAAAAAGCGTGATAAGAATTAGCCCGAACAGTCCGGTGATGTGGAAAGGCATCGGTTCAGTGATCCACAAAACCAAGCAGAAAATCAGCACGCCCAGCGAGGCCCTTCCCATTTCGGTCAAGCTGGCAGTGCCGGATGTAAGAAGGTCTTCCGGCACCGGCGCCTTCATAATCAGCAGCATGACGGCAAAGGCCGCCAAAATGCTGGCGTAGCTCTTCAGCGTGGGGCTCCACCGCTTGTTTCCCGGTGCGCTCATTGTCCCGCCCCCAATGCCTGGCGCAGCAAAACGCCCACGCGGCTGGGTCTGTCGGCCACCAGCGCGCCCGCGCTCTCCAGCGCCTCAATCTTATCCTTGACCGAACCCTTTCCGCCTGTGGCAATGGCGCCCGCATGGCCCATCCGCACCCCTGCGGGAGCGGTCCGCCCACCCAGAAACGCCACCAGCGGCTTTGTAAAGGCCCCCTTGCGCATCAGCTCCGCCGCCTCTTCCTCCATGGTTCCCCCCAGCTCGCCGATGATCACCACCGCGTCTGTGCCGGGGTCCGCCTCATACAGCGGCAACAGCTCCGCAAAGCGGGTGCCGGGAATCGAGTCCCCGCCCACACCCGCCAATGTGGACACGCCATAACCGGCGGCCACCACCATGGATGTGACTTCATTGGTCAGGGAGCCGCTTCTGGTCATCACGCCAACGCGCCCCTCTTTGTAAACCCGCCCGATCCAATAGGGGAAGCAGCCCATCATGGCCACGCCCGGCGAGATAACCCCGGACGTATTGCCGCCAATCACCATCGCGCCGTTCGACCTGGCCCGGGTTCTGATTTCCGCCATCTCGTGGAGGGGAATTCCATCCGCAATGGTAACAATCAGTTTGATACCGGCATCCAGCGCCTCAAAAACGGCGTTTTTCGTAAACCTCGGCGGCACAAAAATCATGGATGCCTGTGCGCCGTGCCGCTCCACCGCTTCCGCCGCATGGTCATAAACGGGAATCCCGTCCTGCTCTCCGCCCCCCTTTCCAGGGGTCACGCCCGCCACAACATTGGTTCCCAAATCCCGCATGTGCCGCGTCCAGTAGCTGCCCTCTTTTCCCGTGACGCCCTGTACCACCACAGGCGTTTTGTTGTCAAACAGGATACTCACCGGCTTTTCGCCTCCTTCGCATAGGCCACTGCCCTCCGCACGGCCTCCTCGGTATCGGTCAGGCACTCAAGCCCCGCCGCTTTCAATGCCGCGTGGGCCTCCTCTTCATTGGTTCCGCGGATGCATGTCACCAGCGGACGGTCCGGGCGCAGCTTTTCGCAGGCTTTGATCACTCCTTCCGCAATGACGTCTGCCCTTGCGATGGTGCCAAAGGTGACAATCAAGATGACGGAGGAGCGGTTTTCCAGACAGATGCGCATGGCGGTCTCCGCTTTGGTGTAATGCGGTCCGCCGAACTCCAGATAGTTGGCCACCTTCCCGCCCTCATAGTTGATCAGGTCATACACCGCCGTGGTCAGCCCCGCCCCGGCGCACATCAGGCTGATGTCGCCGTCAAACTGGATGTACGGAATCCCTTGTTTCGCCGCCTCAAACTCCATGTCGCTGGCGTAATGCTCACGGGTCTTTTCAAACCTGGGCTGACGGAACATGGAATTGTCGTCGATGATGAGCTTGCCATCCCCCGCCACCACCGTCTCCTCCGGTGTGACGAACACGGGATTGATCTCGGCCAGTTCCGCGTCGTACTGGCGGAATGTCTGGTAAAGCCGCTCAATCAGGGTGCGCATCTGCGCCTCCACAGGGGCGGAAAAACCCGCCGCGCCCAGCAGCTTGTCCAGCATCCGGCCGGAGACCCCCTCCTCCAGCGCGATATATCCCTTCAAAATCTTTTCCGGGGCGGTCCGGGCCAGTTCCTCAATCTCCACCCCTCCGCTGGGGCAGAGCATAACCATGGCCTTGGCGCTGACCGGCTCCATGGAGATGGACAGATAGACCTCCTGGGCGATATGCGCGCACGCCTCCACCAGCACTTTCCGCACCCCATAGGAGGACGCCATTATATCCGCCGTCAGGCGCGCCGCCTCATCCGCCGTAGCGGCGCGCTTTACCAGACCCAGCTTGCCACGGCCGCCCCGGAGCAGCTGGGCTTTGACCATACATGGGACGCCCACGTCCCGGGCGGCCTGCCGGGCGGCCTCGGGGCTGTCCGCAACAACCCCTCGCGGAACGGTGATCCCCTGCTCGGCAAAGACCTCTTTTGCCTGATATTCAAATAATTTCATAGCATCCCCTCACCTGCCGTCTCCCGCCGCAGCTCCTGGGCGGTGTGGTAAATCGCGTCAATAATTTTTTTGTATCCGGTGCAGCGGCACAGATTGCCGGAAATAGCCGCCCGGATGGCCTGCCGGTCGGGCACACCGTTGTTCATCAGGTAGTTGACTCCCGTAACCATCATGCCCGGCGTGCAGAATCCGCATTGGCTGGCCCCATATTTGGCAAAATTGTCCCGCAGAAGCCGGCCAATGCGCTCCTGTCTGCTGACGCCCGCCGCCGTCCACACCTCGCGCCCCTCGCAGGCGCAGGCGGGGGTGACACAGGACTTCACGGACAGACCGTCCAGCAGCACCGTGCAGGTGCCGCAGTCCCCCTCTTCACAGCCGCATTTCACCTCCACATATCCGTTTTCCCGCAGCAGCCGCAGGAGATTCTGCTCCGGCGCGGCCAAAAGGGTGACCTCTTTCCCATTGATTTTCAAAGAGACGGCTACTTTTTCACTCATCGACCCGCACCCCCCTCGTTTTCGCAAATCCTGCAGGCTTTCAGAACAACACGGCGCATCATATTTTCCGCAACGATCCGGCGGTAGCGCTCGCTGGCCCTCACATCCGTAATCGGCTTGATGTCCGTCTGAATCGCGTCCATCGCCTGACGGATAACCGCCTCTTCCGGCCGTCTCCCCCGCAGGCAGTTTTCCGCGCATACGGCGCGAACCGGCGTGGGCGCCACAGCCCCCACCGCAATGCGGACGTCCTTCATTGTACCGTCCTGCGCCAAATCCACAGACGCGGCGATATTGACCACAGAGATGGCCATCGCGTTTCGCAGTCCCACCTTGACAAACGCGCTGTCCGGGTTGGGCTTGAACCGGACCTCCGTCACCAGCTCACCCGGTTCCAGCGCCGTCCTGCCCACTCCGGTGAAAAACTCGCGGATGGGAAGCAGCCGTCGGCCGTCTTTCCGGGCGACGACCACCTGCCCGTCAAAAGCCAGCAGAGGGGGCGCGCTGTCCGCCGAGGGAGACGCGTTCCCGATATTGCCGCCCACCGTGGCGCTGTGCCGCACATTGGGGTCGGCAAATACTTGCGCTGCTTGAAACAGAGCCGGGGCTTTCCCCAAAAGCAGCAGGGAATTCTCCAGTGTACTCAAAGTGGTCCCCGCCCCGATGCAGACCATGCCGTCTTCCTCCCGGATATACCGGAGCTCCTCCAGATTCCGAATATTGATAAAGACACACTCCGGCAGGCGCTTCAGGTGGAGCCGCACCATCAAGTCAGTGCCGCCGCAAATAACGCGGGCGTCCCGCCCATACCGCTCCAGCAGCTCCAGCGCGTGGGGGACGCTGTCGGCGGTGATAAATTGATATCCCATGCTCACCCCTCCTCCTTCCGCTCCAGCTCACGCAGGGCAAACAGCACCTTTTCCCGCGTGGCGGGCAGGTCGCGGATGCGCACGCCGGTGGCGTTATAGATCGCGTTGATAATGGCCGGAGCCGTGGGATTGCAGGTGGGCTCCGAAACGCCCTTCGCTCCATAGGGTCCCTTTTCCTCCGGAATCTCCACGCAGTCTATGACCATGTCCTCGGGGACATCCAGAGATGTGGGAATCTGATAGGTCGCCAGAGACGGATTGCGAATGCCGCCCTCCACGGGGTCCTCTATAATCTGCTCATACAGGCCGTATCCGATGCCCGTGACGACCCCGCCCTCAATCTGCCCTTCCACCAGCATGGGGTTGAGCATTTTTCCACAGTCGTGCACCGCCACCAGCTTTGTGACCTTCACCTCGCCGGTATCCGTGTCCACCTCTACCTCGGCTATCTGCGTCGCGTAGATGCTCACCTCGAAGGGCATTCCCTGTCCGCTCTCCTCTTCCAAAGGCATGGTGGCGGGGGAATAGGAATCCACCGCGATAATGGGCTGTCCCAGAATCCGTTCGCTGTAGGTGGCCGCCTCCGCGATGGTCATCCGCTTGGCCGGCCAGTAGCGCAGGAATATCTCCCCCTCTTCAATCACCAGCTGCCCGGAGTGAATCAGCCCCATCTTCCGGGCCGCCGCATCCAAAAGCAGCCGCTTCGCCTTTCTCGCCGTCTTCTGCACCGCATTGCCCGCGATATAGGTGACCCGGCAGGCCCCGGTTCCGGCGTCGTAGGGGGTCAGCTCCGTGTCTCCCGTGACCACGCGGACCTGACTCAGCTTCAGCCCCATCTCCTGGGCCGCGATTTGGGCCATGCAGGTGTTGGAGCCCTGGCCGATGTCTGTGGCGCCGATGTTCAGCACCGCTGTACCGTCATGATTTATTTTGATGAAGGCGCCCGCCGGATTTGCCTTGCCGGTGGAGCCGTTGGGATAGAACATACAGGCCATCCCGGTTCCCTTTTTGATCATGCCCGCGGCTCCTCTCTTCCCTCATTGGATTTTTTCTCCAGCTCCAGCGCCCGCTCAAAGGTAGCGCGCATGGCGCGGCTGTCCAGCAGCTGTCCGGTGGCCGCCTCTCCCCGGTCATAAAACAGGTTTTTTCGACGGAACTCCACCGGGTCCATGCCCAGCTCATGGGCGATGGTGTCCGTGTGAACCTCATGGGCGAAGGCCACTTGGGGCACGCCAAAGCCCCGCATAGCGCCGCCCAGCGCCGAGTTTGTATAGACCAGATAGGAGTCCACGCTGATGTTTGGAATGTTGTAGGGCCCCGCCGCATGGACGGAGGCTTTTGTCAGCGTATCCTTGCCCAGGCACACATAGGGGCCGGAATCACTGATAATCTCAATCTTTCGGGCCAAAATGGCGCCGTCCCGTTTCAGGCCGGTCTTATACTTCATGCGGTAAGGATGGCGCAGGGTGGTGAAAAACTCCTCCTTGCGGCTGAACACCATCTTGACCGGTCGCCCGGTCTTCAGTGTCAACAGCGCCACCCAGGGTTCCAGAGATACGTCGTTCTTCCCTCCGAACGCACCGCCCACCGCAGGCGTCAGCACCCGCAGCCGGGTCATGTCCATCCGCAGAATTTTGAGCAGCTGGGTGATATACGCGAACGCCCGGGAGGTGGAGGTGGTGATAACCAGCTGACCGTCCGGCCGCAGCTCCGACAGCGCCACATGGGGCTCCAGCGGCACGTGCTCCACCTTCTGGGTGGACAGCTCCTCCTCCACAATTTTGTCGGCGGCGGCAAATCCGGCCCCCACATCCCCCTTGCGCAGCTTGATGTGGGCCACCACATTGCTGCTCCCCTCCTGGACCAGCACCTCGTCTTTCATAGCCTCCACCGGGTCCAGCACCGGCGTCAGCGGCTCATATTCCACCCGAATTTTTTCCGCGGCCAGCTGGGCCTGCGCCTCCGTATCCGCCGCTACCACCGCGATGGCATCCTGCTTGCAGTACACTTTGTAGTCGGCCAGCACGGGCTGGTCCTGAAATTTATAGCCGAACCGATTGACCGGCACGTCTTTAGCTGTAATGACTCCCCGGACGCCCGGACTGCGCTCCGCCTCGGACACGTCCACCGACAAAATCCGGGCATGGGCATAATCACTGTACCGCGCGGCGGCGTAGAGCATGTCCGGATAAACGATATCCGCGCCGTACACCACCTGGCCCGACGCCTCCAACAGCGCGTCCGTCCTGGGCGTCCGGACCCCCAACACTTGATATTCACTCATGGCATATATTCTCCTCTGGTACGGACGGGATTTTCAGCCCTCATCGGCGCGGAGCACCCCGCCGCTGGCCATATCCTCTTTTTTGATGTCGAAAAAATAGATCTTGACCCGGTCGGGCGAAACCCTTGCGATGCGGGCTACGTCCGCAGTGACCGCCGAGGCGATCTCCCGCTTCTGCTCCACAGTTCTGCCCTCCGCCAGATGAATCTGGATAAACGGCATATCACTCACTCCTCGTCAGTAATCGTCTTTCCCGCTCCGTCTTCCGGCATGGTTCGGGAGGCGGAGTTCACGGCTTCATCAACACCTTGATCACATGGTCGTCCGGGCCGGGATGGCGCAGCAGGTCAAAAGCGCTCTGCGCGTCGTCCAGATGGAATACATGGGTGCACATGGGCTTAACGTCAAAATGATTCTCATGCAGCAGCTTCAGTGTCGGCGCATACGCGCCGTACTGCCCCTGGGACCCCCGGAAATCGATTTCGTGCCACCGGATCAGGTTCGGATTCATCGCCACCTCGGGGCCTGAGAACGTCCCCATCGTGACCACGACGCCGCGAAAACGCACTGCGTTCACCGCCTGCTGAAGGGTGAGGCTCTGATTGCCACCCACGCATTCCAGAACCACGTCGGCGCCCACGCCATCCGTCAGCTCCTTGACTCGTCCCGGCAGGTCTTCGGTCCTGGAGTTGACCGCGTAATCGGCCCCCATCGCCAGCGCCGTTTCCAGGCGGTAGTCCACCAGGTCCGAAATGACCACCCTCGCGCCCATACATTTCGCAACGGCCATGGCGCCGATTCCAACGCCGCCCGCGCCGATGACCAAAACCGTGTCGCCGGGTTTTAGCACCGCCCGGTCATGGAGCGCGTGATAGGACACGCCAAAGGGCTGAGCCAGCACCGCGCTGTCCAGCTCCATGTCCTCCGGCACGGGAACCACATTCTCCGCCGGGATCACCACATATTCCGCCAGGCCCCCGTCGATGTCGAAACCGTTTGTAACCCGGTTCTGACACAGCCCCGGCATCCCGTGGGTGCAGAGGTAGCAGCTCCTGCAGGGTTGGTTGGTCTCCGCACACACCCGGTCGCCCAGCCGGAGCCCGGAGACCCCCGCTCCAATCTCGTGAATCACGCCCCCGAATTCGTGGCCCATCACCCGGGGATAGGTAAATTGAAAATGCTTGCCCTCGTATCCATGGACATCCGACCCGCAGATTCCACAGGCGTGAATTTTAATCACCACCTGACCCGGTCCGGCCTTTGGCACCGGCAGCTCCTTTACCCTCAGCTCATAGGGCTTCTCCATAACAACCGCCTTCATAACAGCCTCCTTTCAGCCGCCCGCCGCGGCTGCATTCTTTTTCATGGCGTGGTTGATCAGCATCACCGCCACCAGCACCAGCAGTCCCACAATGTCCGTAATCCAGCCTGGTACGATCAGGGTAACCGCCGCCGCGGCCAGCGCGGCCCGGAGGACCGGATGATAGCCGCTGCCCAGCGCCCCCGCCAGGCAGTAAGCGCCAATAATGGCGGAGCCGGCGCACAGCAGCACATCCGGAAGGTTCCCGATGCCCAGCAGTTCCTGGTTGTAGACAAAGACGAACGGCACGATATACGCCGAAAGCCCCAGCTTCATGGCCTCCCACGAGGTTTTTGAGGGGCTCGCCCCCGCGATGCCCGCCGCCGCGTATCCAGCCAGCGCCACCGGAGGCGTAATGGTAGAGATGGTGGCAAAGTACATGCAGAACATGTGGGACACAAAGGGGTCGATCCCCATTTTAATCAGTGTGGGCGTTCCCACGGAGGCGGCCAGGATATAAGCGGGAACCGTGGGCATGCCCATGCCCAGAATCAGGCAGAACACCATCACCGCCACCAGGGTCAGGGGCAGGTTCCCATGGGTCAGCTCCATCACGGCGGAGCCCAGGCGCTGGGCAAGGCCGGTCAGGGACATCACGCCCACAACGATACCGGCGGTGCCGCAGGCGGCCACCGCGTCCATGGAGCCCACCGCTCCGGCGGACAGCGCGTTCCCCGCCCGTTTAAAATCAACCCGGCCCTCTTTTGCGGCCTCCGTCTTAATCAGCAGCGGAGCAATCCAGCTCAGGGCGATGGCCAGCACAATGGCCACCATCGCGCCCATGATGATGGATTTTTTGAACACTGTGATGATTAAAATGAACACAATCAGCGGCAGGAGCAGATAGCCGCCCTTCCCCAGCTCCGACCAGACATCCGGCAGTTCCTCTTTTGGCACGCCGGTCAGCTTCAGCTTGACCGCCCGGAAGTCCACCATAAAAAATACGGCCAGGAAGTAAATAATCGCGGGAATAATGGCGGCAGTCATCACCGTTCTGTAGGAGACGCCCGCATATTCCGCCAGAACAAAGGCCACAGCGCCCATGACCGGCGGCATGATCTGTCCGCCGGTGGAGGCCGCCGCCTCTACCGCGCCGGAAAACTCGCTGGAATAACCGGTTTTTTTCATCAGCGGAATGGTGAAGCTGCCCGTGGCCACCACGTTGCCCATGGCGCTGCCGGAGACGGTGCCCATCAGGGCGCTGGAGACAATCGCCACCTTGGCGGGACCTCCGCGGTACCGGCCGGCCAGCGCCGTGGCGAAGCGCGTAAAGAATTCACCCACTCCGCTGGTGGTCAAAAAGGCCGCAAAGGTGACAAACAGGACAATATAGTTGGCCGCCGCGCTCATGGCCGAGCCGAAAAAGCCCTCCGTACTGAGCAGAATACTGAGCACACGGTTGATGCTGTAGCCCCGGTGACCCAGCACGCCGGGGAGCGACGCGCCCATCACGGCGTAAAGGATGAAAATTCCAGCGATGATGGGCAGCGTCCAGCCAATCAGCCGCCGGGTCATCTCAATGACGGCAAACAGGCACAGCAAGGCAAAGACAATGTCCATCGTGGTGGATTGGAACCCCGCCCGGTAATAGATGTCCTTATAGAACAGGATGACATACACCATCACAGACAGCGCCACCGCAATGCAGACGTAATCGTATATTACGGGCCGGTTCTTATTGGCGTTCTTTGTGGGCGGAACCATCATAAACGACAGCGCCGCGATGGACAGCAGGCTTACCGCCCGGAACATAAACGGGTCCATCGGATAAACCGTCAGGCCGACAATGTGGAAGATTGTGATGAGCATGGCAAACGTGGAGGCAATGTATTTCCAAGCGCCCTGCAGCTCACGCTTTTTCTTTCCGTCGTTTTTTGCCTCTTCCAGCGCCTGGCTCATCTGCTCCTCTTTATTACTTTTTTTGAAAAGCCTCATACTTTTTTCTCCTAAGTCAAGTGATTATAGAAATGGAGGGCACGCCGCCCTCCATTTCTACCGTGAACAGGTGCAAATCAGTCGATAGGCTTGATATTGTCGGGCAGCTCGATGCCAATCTCGGTGTAATACCGGGCCGCGCCGGCATGGAGCGGAGTGGTGCAGTTGACCACCAGGCCGGCCTCCACATAGGTGAAAGCGTTATGCTGGCCGCACAGCTCCTCCAGGTTTTCAAAAATGGCTTTTGTCATCTCATAGACCAGCCCCTCGTCCAAGTCCTTGCTGGCAATCAGCATACAGCTGGTGGAAATGGTCTCAATGTCCTCCTTCTGCCACTCAAAGGTGCCCGCGGAGATTGTGAAACGGTCGGCATAAGGATACTTGGCCACCAGCTTGTCATACATATCGTCGCTGATGCCAAACACCACGGTTTCGTTGGTGGCGGCAAACTCGGACACGGCGCTGTGGGGCGCCAGACCGTTGCACACCGCGCAGTCCACCAGCCTGTCGCTCATCTGCTGGTTGGCATCGCTGGGAGACAGGTTGGTGATGTTGCAGTCGATGCCGCCCACCTCCAGCACCCGGCGCATCCAGGTGTCAGTGCTGGACCCTGCGGTGGACAGATTCACAGTCTTTCCGGCCAGCTCTTCCACGGAGGTGATCCCCGACCCGGCAGGCGCGTAGTGCTGCTGAATGAAGGGAAACAGCGGCATAATGCTGCGGAAATTCTGGCAGGTCTTGTCCGTCCAGGTTGCGGTCCCGTTCCACGCCTCATAGGCAAAGTCCGTGCCGGTAAAGCCCAGCTCGCAGGTGCCCTCGTCCACCATCAGCAGGTTGGCAGTCATGCCGGAGGAAGTCTCGCTGCTGACGCTGATATCCAGATAACCGGTCAGGGCCGGAGCCAGCACCGCGCCGACGATGCCGGTCTGGGAGCTGGCTCCGCCGGCCGCCAAGCCCATAAATTTGGGCCAGCTGCTGCGGTCTGTCACGGGCGCTTCCGAGGGCTTTTCAGAGGGGGCTTCAGGGGTGCTGGTGGGGTTGTTGGCGGGAGGGGCGGAGCTCTGCTGGCCCGCATCGCTGCAGCCCGCCAGCAGAGCGAAGGACAGGGCGAAGGTCAGCGTCAGGGCAAGAATGCGGCTACTTCTCTTTTTCATGTTTCGTCTCCTCGTTTCTTTCATATTTTAGGATCTGTATTCACAACCTCAAACAGCCGTCCGACCGGGTCTTTGCCTCCGCTCTTTGTTAAATTTTCTCCCAACACGCAAAGCATTCCCGCAAAAGCTTCTCTCATCCGGCAAAAATCCCCGCTCCGTCGGCATGTTCGGTCATGGCTGCAGGCTCTCAGATGCTGACGCATCCACCGAACGGGAACTTACAAGCCGCGGGCGCTCAAATAGCGCTCAACGCGGTCAAACGCCTCTTCAATCTTTTCAACAGGAACCAGCAGAGACAGCCGGATGAAGCCCTCGCCCATATCGCCGAAGCAGGTGCCCGGGAAGGTAAACACTCCGGTCTCCTTCAGCAGGCTGCTGGCAAACGCGAAGGAAGACATACCGTACTTTTTGATACTGCAAAACACATAGAAGGAACCTTTGGGCACGGTGTACTCAATCCCCAGCTGGTCCAGCCGCCTCATCGCCACCCGCCTGCGCTCGTCGTAGGTGCGGACAATTCCCTCCACAGCCGCCTCCGACCTGGGGTCCTCCAGCGCCGCAAGGGCTGCGTACTGCGCGATGGCGGTCGCGCAAATGGTAACCGCGTACTTGATGCTGAGCATCGGGTCAAGGATCTCCTTCGGCGCGCACAAAAAGCCGATTCTCCACCCCGTCATGGAATACGTCTTGGATACACCGCTGACGGTGATGGTTCTCTCCTTCATGCCGGGAAGGGACGCCATGCTGGTGCGGACCGTTCCGTCAAACAGCAAAGAACCGTACAGCTCGTCGGAAATCACCATAAGGTCGTGCTTTTTCGCCAGTTCCGCCACCGCCTCCAGCGTCTTCCGGCTGGCTACGGCGCCTGTGGGGTTGTTGGGGCTGACCATCAAAATGGCCTTGGTCTTGTCGGTGACCACCCGCTGGATATCCTCCGCCCTCACCTCAAAGCCGTACTCGGCATAGGTGGGGCAGGATACCATTTTACCGCCGGCCAGCGTAATGCAAGTGTCATAGGGCGTGTACCGAGGCTCCGGCACAACCACCTCATCCCCTGGATTCAGAATGCTCTGCATCGTCAGGAAAATCGCTTCCTGGGCGCCCACCGTAACCAGGATGTCCGTATTGGGGTCGCAGTCAATTCCGTCCTTTTGGAATTTTTTCGCCACAGCCCGGCGCAGTTCCGGCAGGCCCGCCCAGGCGGTGTAATGGGTCATGTGCTTGTCCAGCCCCTCTTTGGCGGCGTCCATAATATATTGCGGTGTCTCCAGGTCCGGGTCGCCCCGGCCCAAGTTGATCACATCGTCCACCGTAGCCGCCAAAGCCAGCATTTTTCTGCGGTCGTCGGTGGCCCCCTGATGTTTCAGCCTGTCGGCCAGAAATCTCTCTGCTCCCATCGTCAGCCTCCTGCCGTTTCCATAAAATTAGTAGCGCTCGGGGAAGTCCCGCTTCTTGATCTCCACCTGAATGGGTTTAATACCCTTGATAAATTCGGCAAACAGGGAGGTCATCCTCTCATAGATTTTTTCCGCCTTCTCCGCGCTGGCCAGCAGAGGATTGCCGGCGATGCCGCTGTCGTCATACTCCTGCTGGTCCATAGCCACCCGCACCGGGAAGCCCTTGTACTCGAACCCGAAGCCGCTTCCGGAACCCTTGGTGCTGCCCTCCGGCATCCAGTCGGGCGTATGGGGCAGTTCTTTCACAAACCGCTCCTTATGCACGGAATCCGGACACACCAGCATGGCCAGACTGGCCTCGATCTCGCCGGCGTGCCAGCCGGGCAGCTGGTCCGCGCCCTCAATCAGGTCGGCGCACATAGTGGAGAACACTTCGGTATCCGCCGCCCAGCCAAAGCACAGCGCGCCGGTCTCATACCGCAGGGCGCGGATCACCCGGTCGATGGTGGCGGAATTGGATGTGTGCCCGGTGCTGAAAATGATCTTTTTGAAGCCGTGGAAAATGAGGCTGCGGCCGATGTCATACAGCACGTTAAACAGCGTCTCGTCCCGGATGGTGATCGTGCCCGGCTCATTGGGCCGCATGTGGAAGCAGCTGTACCCATACGGCATCAGGGGAGCCACAGGAACATCGGCCTTGACGGCGGCCTCCAGACACACATAATATCCGGCGTAGGAGTCCACACCGCAGGGAAGGGCGGGACCATGCTGCTCAATGCTGCCCACGGGGACAATCACAGTGTCCGTCTTTTCCAGCCACTCTTTCACCTCCACCCAGGACATATCAAACATGCGGTATTTCAGATACTTTTCCTCATTGCAGCACTGGGCGTTTACATTGTTCATCGTCGTTTTCCTCCTTCAAATTTTAAGAAGTCATACCAGCAGCCAAACCGTGCGCACTTGCGGGCTGAGGCTGTTGGTACAGCTTTTTATACTGCGCCGGCCTCCCGCACAACCGCGGCAAACTCTTCATCCGTCAGCGCGCGCTGCAGCCGCGTGGCCCGGGCCTTGACCTCATCCAAATAGGCGGGCAGCTTTTCCTCCTCCAACCGAAGGCCCATCTCCCGGGCCTTCCACTGCAGATTCGCCTTGCCCGATTTTTTGCCCAGCAGCACGTCATGCCTGCGTCCGAACAGCTCCGGCATTACCGGTTCCACGGTAAACGGGTTTTTCATCAAAGCGGCGGTGGGAATTCCCGCCTCCCAGGTAAACAGCTTTTCGCCCACCACAGGGCTGTTGGGCGGGAAGCTCCAGCCGCTCCACTCCCGGACAATCCGGGAGACGTCGTACAGCTTTGCCACATCGATTTCCGTATCGGCGCCATACAGACAGGTCAGCGCCATCACCAGCTCTTCCAAGCAGGTATTCCCGGCCCGCTGGCCCAGCGCGCTCAAAGTGGCCGATACGCTGGCAGCCCCGCTCTTCACACCGCTGATGGAGTTGGCTACCCCGAGCCCAAAATCGTTGTGACAGTGAACCTCCACAGGGACATCCACCCAGCCTCTGACCTTCTGCACCAAATAACCCATGCCCTCCGGCGAGACACAGCCGTTGGTATCCACCACAGACAGCCGGTCCACACATCCCGCCGCCGTCACGGTCTTGGTCAGCTCCTCTAAAAATTCCTCGTGGGCGCGGGTGGAGTCGATCATAAACAGATACACCGCAAGGCCCTTTTCCTTCGCGTACTCGGTAATACGCAGAGCCTTCTCAATGACGGCCTTTTCCTCCCATCCAAACTGGTATTTCAGGCGGGGATAGCTGACCGGCAGTTCAATGATCGCACCGTGCACTCCGCAATTTTTCGCGGTGTCGATGTCTTTTTCCATGGCGCGGCACAGACATGTGACCTTCGCGTCCAGCCCAGCTTCGGAAATTGCCCGCAGGCTGCGCTGCTCCGCCTCGGAGATCGCCGGAAAGCCTGCCTCAATATACTGTACTCCTGCGTCAGACAGGCGCTTTGCAATCTCCATTTTCTGCTCCGCGCTGAACACAATGCCCGGCGCCTGTTCGCCATCGCGCAGGGTGGAATCGTGGATGGCCACTTTTTTCCCCTGCAGTCCCGTCTGCGCGGTCACACATTCGTCAAAATCAAATTGACTTACCCACCAGTTTTCCCCTTTCCAAGGTCCTTGGTCCAAGTTTTTTCTTGCCATTTAATTGAATGCCCCCTCCTATTTGGGCCGCAAATTAATATTTGCAGCCGCCTCGCTTGTCCTGATTATAGCATCCCTCCTACGCGCTTGTCAACATTTTTTTAGTTTAATCTGAATATTTTGATTTTTCTCCTTTTTCTTCCTTTTTATGAAATTAAATCTTTTTGCATAAATTTGTCCCAATATACCCAGATTCTTATGGTCATATATCCGAAATATCCTCGAATTTCCCCCGTATTTTCCGGTTGTCTTTGGCGCATCCCAACCATTTTCTCCCACCCGCCATCTATTGCAAAAATAAGTTTAAAGTAAAAATTATTCCATCTCTCTTCCGCCGCAAATCCTTACGACCCGTTGTCGGCGCTTCTTCACTTTTCAAGTTTGACACGATATTCTTGCTAACGAAAAATTATTTTGATATAATCAGCGTGAAATTTTTTGCCTGCGTTCTGCAGGACTTTTTGAAGGGTGGAACAACATGATCA
>CANOBV010000025.1 GCA_947564255.1 uncultured bacterium
AGGAGGCCTGGGGCACCGGCACGGCGGCGGTGGTGTCCCCCATCGGCCTGCTGGCCTGGGAGGACCGGAAGGAGATTGTCAGCGGCGGCAGCATCGGCCCGCTGACCCAGAAGCTGTACGACACCCTCACCGGCATCCAGTGGGGGACCCTGGAGGACAGCCACAACTGGATCGTGCCAGTGGAATAACAAAAAGCGAAACCCCGGACGGGATACCGTCCGGGGTTTTCTTGTTGTCACGCTGCGAAGCGGCCAGGGCGCTCGGTCGCTTTCACTTCGACTCGCTTCACAAACAGAATCGCAGCGCGATTCTTGGTTTGCAAAGCTCGCTACGCTCCAAGCTCCCTCACTGTCCACTTCTCCGCGCTTCTCGTTTCGCCGCCCGGATAAACTCCCGGAACAGCGGGTGAGCCCGGTTTGGCCGGGATTTCAGCTCCGGGTGGAACTGCCCCGCCACGAACCAAGGGTGGCCGGGCAGCTCCACCATCTCCACCAGCCGCCCGTCCGGGGACAGGCCGGACAGCACCAGCCCCGCCTTCATCAACTGCTCCCGGTAGTCGTTGTTGAACTCGTAGCGGTGCCGGTGGCGCTCGTTGATCTCATTTGCTCCGTAGATGGCCGCCGCCAGAGACCCCGACCCCAGCCGGCAGGGGTAGCTCCCCAGCCGCATGGTGCCCCCCTTGGCCGTCACCCCCACCTGATCGGGCATCAGGTCGATGACGGGGTAGGGCGTATTGGGGTCCAGCTCGGCGGAGTGGGCCCCCTTCAGACCGCACACGTTCCGGGCAAACTCCACCACCGCCATCTGCATCCCCAGGCAGATGCCCAGGAAGGGGATTTTATTCTCCCGGGCGTACCGGATGGCCTCAATCTTGCCCTCAATGCCCCGGTCCCCGAAGCCGCCGGGCACCAGGATACCCTGGGCCCCGCCCAAAAGCCCCTCTGCCGTCGACCGCGTGACCTCCTCCGAGTTCACCCAGCGGATGTCCACCGACACATCGTTTTCGATGCCGCCGTGGGTCAGGGCCTCCACCACCGACAGATAGGCGTCGTGGAGCCCCACGTACTTGCCCACCAAAGCGATGGCAACCGCCCCCTTGGGATGTTTGGCCCGGTGGACCATGGTGGCCCACTCGGTCAGGTCGGGCATGTGGCAGATGAGCCCCAGCCGCCGCACCACCACGTCCGCCAGCCCCTCCCGCTCCAGCATCAGCGGCACCTCGTAGAGAATGTCCGCCGTCAGGTTGGGGATGGCGTGGTCCGCCGGGATATTACAGAACAGAGAGATCTTATCCAAAATCTCCTGGGGGATGGGAAAATCACTGCGGCACATGATAACGTCCGGTTGAATTCCCAGGGACAATAACTCTTTGGCGGAGTGCTGGGTGGGCTTGGACTTCAATTCTCCCGAGCCGGGGATGGACACGATGAGGGAGACATGGATGAACATCACGTTGTTCCGCCCCCGCTCGGCGGCCACCTGCCGGATGGCCTCCAAAAAGGGCTGGGACTCGATGTCGCCCACGGTGCCGCCGATTTCCACAATGGCCACGTCCGCCTCCGGCCCCTCCAGAGAGTAGATGTGCCCCTTGATCTCGTCGGTGATGTGGGGGATGATCTGCACCGTCCCCCCCAGGTAGTCCCCCGCCCGCTCCCGGTTCAGCACGTTCCAGTACACCTTCCCGGCGGACACGGAGGAGTTCACCGTCAGGTTCTCGTCGATGAACCGCTCGTAGTGGCCCAGGTCCAGGTCGGTCTCCGCCCCGTCGTCGGTGACGAACACCTCCCCGTGCTGGTAGGGGGACATGGTGCCCGGGTCCACGTTGAGATAGGGGTCCAGCTTCTGCACCCGCACCCGCAGCCCCCGCTGCTTCAGAAGCCGCCCCAGGGACGCCGCCGTGATGCCCTTGCCCAGCCCGGACACCACGCCGCCGGTGACAAAGATGAATTTCGTGCCTGTCGCCATAACGATACCTCCCGCGGCAGGCGTGGCCCCCTTGCTCCGGACGCCCTTGTCCGGCCCTGCCCTCCAAATTTACTCCGCTATTTTACGCCTCCGGACGGGACAAGTCAAGGGACGGCGGAACGGCGGAGCCCCCCCTAAAAATTTTTCTGGTTTTCACAAAAACAGGCTGGTATTTTTCCCTAAAATGTGGTAAGTTATTGATCATACCAAGTTTTTGCCGGGGAGCGGCCCTCCCCGGACCAATTTCACAAGGAGGAATATCAACTATGGGCATTATGAACGGCAAGACTGTCATTATCACCGGCGCCGGCCGGGCCGTCCTCAGCGATGGCGCCAGCTGCGGCTCCATCGGCTACGGCATTGCCACCGCCTTTGCCAAGGAGGGGGCCAACCTGGTCATCACCGGGCGGAACGTGAAAAAGCTGGAGGACGCCAAGGAGGAGCTGGAGCGGCTGTACGGTATAAAGGTGCTCCCCATCCAGGCCGACGTGTCCGCGGGGTCGGACAACAAGGCCGTGGTCCAGCACGTGGTGGATGAGACCATCAAGGCCTTTGGCCGCATCGACGCGCTCATCAACAACGCCCAGGCCTCCGCCTCCGGCGTGACCCTGGCGGACCACTCCACCGAGCAGTTCGACCTGGCCGTCTACTCCGGCCTGTATGCCGCTTTCTACTATATGCAGGCCTGCTATCCCCATCTGAAGGAGACCCGTGGCTCCGTCATCAACTTCGCCTCAGGCGCCGGCCTCTTCGGCAACTACGGCCAGTGCGCTTACGCCGCCGCCAAGGAGGGCATCCGGGGCCTTTCCCGAGTGGCCGCCACCGAGTGGGGCCCCGACGGCATCAACGTGAACGTGATCTGCCCCATCGCCTGGACCGCCCAGCTGGAGAACTTCCAGAACGCCTATCCCGACGCCTTCAAGGCCAATGTGAAGATGCCCCCCATGGGCCACTACGGCGACCCCGAGACGGAGATCGGCCGGGTCTGCGTCCAGCTCACCCACCCCGATTTCAAGTACCTCACCGGCGAAACCCTCACCCTGGAGGGCGGCATGGGCCTGCGGCCCTAACGCCGCCTCATGGGAAAAGACAGCGCGGCAGCCTGGATATCCTCCCAGGCTGCCGCGCTGTTTCTCAAGATTTCCCGAGACTGTTTCCTCACTCTGCACGGACGAGCTTAGGCTCGCCAGCAAATCCATATGTCTCATCAATGACGACGTGTACTGATGCAAGGGTATCGAAGCCGCTTTCTCTCACGATGCCCATAACCTCTTCGATCTTCATCGCAAGGGCGGCTGTATCCAATGAAAGGATAACGGGGTCGTTTTCCCTCGCGCTACCCATAACCGCTTCGATCTTTATTGTGATGTCGTCGGTTGGATGGAAAGCCCCGGTGGGGGTATTTCCATCCATCTCTTTGCGAGAAATGGTCAAAGTACATTCAGTGCTGCTGAGCTGGGAAGTGTAGCCGACCAGTTCCCAGTGAAGAGCGCTGGCATCCATAGGGGTGAGGACGACGCTGTCGACGCTTTCAAAGACGTAGCTCCCACTCTCGTACACAACAGTAAAGGTCATATCAAGATAGGTAAGGCCGTCCAGATACGCACGAAAAGGCACTTCGTATACGGCGTATCGAGGCGCGTCCGCATCCGTTGACTGGACGGTTTCTACCTCAGGGGGCACTGGGGCGGCAAAGGCGGGCGCGGCCAGGGCGAAGGACAGCGCCAGGGCCAGCAGCGGGGCCATAAAGCGTTTTATTTTCATACGTCGGAACTCCTTTCTTACCGTGTGGGACACATACGGTCAATCATTCACAAACCCGACCACACGCACAGTTTGTGATGAATTGCTCCTGACCGCCACCTGATAGGTTCCAGCCTGGCTGATCCCAATTGCCTGATTGATACTGCCCCCTTTCACATTGATAAAATAGAATCTTCCGCTGGCATCTATCACGCCGAAATCCATACTTGCGGACAGCAACGAACAGGAACAATTCAATGTGATTACGCCTCTGCTCTGTAAGGAAACTGGCCTTATGGTTTTCGTGGAAAACGGCGAAACCGTCGTGTTGATTGTGCCAGTCATCAGCGGTAAAACTATATCTTTGTCTTGTGTGATGGCCGACGGATCAATCAGCTCCCACTCCATAGCCCCCGTCCAAATAATACCATCCTCCGGCGTTTTCGGCTCCTTTGGCACAGCGGCGCCAATCGCGAACCCGGCGGCCAGACCCGCCAGCAGGGCGCACCCCGCCAGAACGGCGGCCCACGCCCGCCTCGAGAGGGTGGACCGCCGGGGCGCGGGGGCAGTTTCCGGCGGCGCGTCCGGCGGGGCGGGTTCCTCCTGGGGCGGCGGCCCGTTCACCAGCTGGTCCAGAGAGATGCCGTACAGGCGGCCCAAAGCGGTGAGGTTGACGGCGTCCGGGGTGGCCAGGCCCCGCTCCCATTTGGAAACGGTCTGCCTGCTGACGTTCAGCTCCCGGGCCAGCCCGTCCTGGGTCAGGCCCCGCTCCGTGCGCAGGTCGGTCAATTTATCTTTAAGCTCCATAAGCTCTATTATAAATTCTCCCTTCCGTAAATCAATGATATTGGGGTTTGCATGGGCGCAACCTTTGATTTGCATGGCTTTCTGTTTCTGACGCCTGTGCCGGGGCCTTTCCGCCCCGGCACATTTCGATTATATCACACGTCCCTAAACACCGCAAGGACGCCCGGGAACCCCCGGACGCCCTTGTTTGCGCCTATATTCTTACCGTTCTCTCAGGCCCTCCGGCCCCAGCTTCAGCACCCGCGTGCACACCTGCTCCAAATACAGCCGGTCATGGGACACGCTGATGATTACCCCGGGGAAATCCGCCAGCACCCGGCGGATCACCGGCGCGGACAGAGGGGAGAAGTTCCGGGTGGGCTCGTCCAGCACCAGCACGTTGGCCCCGTTCAGCACCATAGACAGGAACAGCAGCTTGGCCCGCTGCCCCCCCGACAGCCCCGCCGCGGGGTGCTCCATCTCCTCCGCCTTGTACTTCATATTGCCCAGTAAGGTGCGGGCCCTTGTCACGTCCTCCCGGCGGCCGGAGGGGGCCAGCACCTCCACCGGGGTCCTGTCCCCCAGCAGCAGGTCCCCATAGTCCTGGGGCATGTAAGCCGCCCGCAGGTCGGTCCGGGCCAGCAGCTGGTCCGCAATCAGCTTCAGCAGGGTGGATTTGCCCGCCCCGTTGGGGCCCGTGACGCCGATTTTTTCCGGGCCGTCCACCCAGAGGCGGACGTTTCGGGCCAGCGTCCGGTCCCCGGCGGTGAGCTCCGGCAGATCCAGCCGCAGGACGGTCTTTCCCGCCGGAAAGGCGGACATCTCCTGGTCAAAGGCGGCCAGGATGGCCTCCTCCCACTCGGGCAGGGCGGTCATGTTCTCCTTTTCCCGCTCAAACCGCCGCCCCATGGACAGCACCGTGTGCATTTTCTTTTTCAGCAGCCGCCCCTTGCCCGGATTCTGCCGGCTCACCGTGGTCAGTTGATGCTCCACGCTGTCGTGTATCCGGCGGAAGGTGTCCATTTTCGCGTCATACTCCGCCCGCTCCTTCCGGGCCAGCTGCTCCTGGCGCTCAAAGCCCGCGGACCGTTCCCCCACATACTGGGCGTACCCCATTTTTGCCGTGGTGCACCGGGACACCGTCCGCCGCCGCAGCCGCTCCAGGTGGATGACGGCGTTGGCGGTGTGTTCCAAAAGGGTTTCGTCGTGGGAAATGTAAAGCACCGGAACCTGACAGCTCAGCAGGAACCGTTCAAGCCACTCCAGGGTAGTCAGGTCCAGGTCGTTGGAGGGTTCGTCCAGCAGCAGCACGTCGGGACCGTCCAGCAGCAGCAGGGCCAGCCGCAGCTTCACACGCTCCCCGCCGGACAGGGTGGACACGGACCGGCTGTCCCAGAACAGCTCCGAGGACAGCCCCACCTGCCGGGCGGCGCGGTCCAGGGCTTTGGGGTCCGCCTCCTCAAAGGCCGGGACGCGGCGGCAGAACTCCCACACGGTCAGGGCCAGCTCTCCGGGAGAGAGTTCCTGGGCCAGCCAGCCCTTGCGCAGCCCCCTGTCCACAATCTCTCCCGTCCACTCCACGTAGGACTCCACCAGTTCCGGGCGGTACAGCAGCTTGAGGACGGTGGATTTTCCGTTGCCCTCCTCTCCGATCAGTGCCGCCCGGTCGCCAGGGGCCAGAGTGAAGGACAGTCCTTCTACCAGGGTTGTCAAGTCCTTTTTGTGGGTGATTGTCAGGTTTTTCACCTGTAACATACGCATCCGCTCCTTTCCAAACACAAAAACCGCCTTTCACGACGGAAAGGCGGTTTACATGACGAAAAGGCAGGGGCATACCATGCCCCCAGTCAGCAAGCCGCCCTTCGCGCTATGAAAGCCCAGGCCCACGAGATATGGGCCTCAACCAAATGATTCATAGCTTGAAGTTCGACTCACTTGCGCATCTTTTCACCCTTTTCTGTTTTGTTTGAGCACAGTATAACACAGCGGGGCGGAGCTGTCAACCGGAGGTTATATAACAAACAGGATATTTTATCCCTATTTCAACTTTTCGTTTTCTATCTGCTCCGGTCGAAAAGCGGGCACCGCCTGAGGCTTTCGGGCATAGTCCGCCAGTCCGTCCAGCGCGTCCTTCCCCTGGGCCCGAAATACCGCGCCCCCCTCTTCCACCCGGAGGGAAAACCCCTCCCGGTCACTGATAAACAGCGGTATATTGGGCGCGGGGCAGCGGGACACCTCATACCCCAGCCGCTCTAAAGCCAGGGTGAGGGCGGCTGGCCCTTGAACGCAGGCGGGCCCCAGCCCTCCCCGGTATTCCCCCGCCCGGTGGGCCGCCCAGGCGCAGTCCGCCCCGGCAAGGATATCCCATTCCCCCGTACACGGGGAGATAGAACCTTTTACCGCAATTGGTGTAAAGGGTTTTCCCTTCTCGTTCAAGACAGACCATTCCACCTTTCCGCCTTCCTGGCGGACAAAAAGGGACGCGGAAAAACCATAGTACTCCGCCAGCCACGCTCCGCAGGCCGCGCAGCTTCCGTCGTGGAATTTGGCCTCGCCCCCGGCCAGCGCAGTTCCGCAGCCCGCCGTTCGGGCCAGCGCCCGGGCCAGAGAACCGCCGCCGCTGCCGATGAGCACCGTGCCCAGCCCGCCCAACGCCAGACCCAATTCATAAAGCTCCCGGCCCAATTGTATACGCTCCATGGGAAGTCCCCCCGTTTCGAAGCTCACGCCCCGTTTTGGTACAGTCTCCCCATTTTATGGCCCGGTTATTCCTCCGGACACTCCGCCTTTGTCCCTTCCCGCTCCGTTTCGCCCCCTTTGGGCACCGCCTGCGGCAGGAAGGCTTTGTACCGCTCCGCCAATTCCGCCAACCGGGCGGCAAACTGCTCCACCGCCCAATCGGGGCCCTGCACCTCCACCCCCGGCCCCAGGCCAAACAGCCAGCCCCACAGCGGCGGGCTGACCACCAAATCCACTGTGGCGGTAAAGTGATTTTCCCCGTCGGGCACAAGGGATACCTCCATGCCAAAACGGTCGATGACCACTCCTGCCAGCCGGTTTTCACACCTCAGCCGCAGCTGACAGGGGATGCCGGAAAACATGCCGAAATGCTTGCGGGTATAGCCCTCCGCTGTCCAGCGCCCTCGGGGATGGCCTTTCGCCCCGATGACCATGATGTCCGCCATTTTGTCTACCCGGTAGTGGCGCACCTCTTTTCTCAGTTCATCCCATCCGGCCAGATAGTAGTTCTCGCTGTCCCAGATGAGGCCGTAGGGAGTGAGCTTGTACCGCTCCCCGCCCCGTCGGAACACCCGCTCCCGCTGGGCGTTATACTCAAAATAGCGGAAGGTCACCACTTTATTGTCGGAAATGGCGCCCTGAAGCCTGTCCACATTGTAAAAAATGCTCTCGTTCATGGTTTTGACCCGCCGGTCCACGTACACCTGCCGCTGGAGCTGCCGGGCCTGGTGGACGCTGGTCAATCCCTCCAGTTTGCCAATGAGGGCGTCGCTTTTGCGTCTGGTGAGGAAGCGGCTGGACTGCACCGCGTCCACCAAGAGCTTCAGCTCCGCCAGCTCAAACTCCCGCTGGCCGATGTACCACCCGCCACCCCGGCCACGGCGGGCCTGCACGTCCAGCCCAAATTCTCGGAGCTGCTCCATGTCGTCATAGATGCTCTTACGCTCCGCGCTCAACCCCCAACGCTCCAGCTCCTCCTGCATCTCCTGCCGGGAAATCGGATGCTCGTCGTCGCTGCGCTCCAGCAGGAATTTTGCCAGCAGCAAAAGCTTTCTTTTTTGATTGGCGCTCTTGGCCATGGTTTTCCCCTCCCTTCATCAGATATCCTACCGGAAATAGGGTCCGATAAACAGGGATATTATAGCAGGTTTTCCCGCCCGGCGCAAGGGCGAAAAAGGCCCCGCCCCGGCTGAGCCGGGAGCGGGGCTTTGATCAGTGGTGATTGGAGTGTCGCTCCTGGTGGTGCTCCTGCTGATGGCTGTGCTCAATCCCCGCCGGGAGAACCTGGCCGCACACCTCGCAGGTGTGGGTGTCCGGGGCCAGGGGCAGACCGCAGAGCTCATGCTGGTGCGCTGTGCCCTCCACGTAAATCTCGCCGCAGACCTCGCAGACATGGGGCAGGGGATATCCGTCGCACATCGCCGGGTCCTCACCGGCCACGCCGTCCTCGTAAGCGGGGTCGTAGTCCGGAACAAACTCAGGGATAGCGCTTTCGCCGCTGTCGTTCCAGTTGGGCTCGCCTACGTCGATGGAAGTGTGGACATGAAGCTTTCCCGTCCCCGTTGGGAGCTGCTTGCCGCATACCTCGCAGGTAAAAGTTTCTATAGATGGGTCCACCGTCCACAGCGCCAGTCCCTCGTCGGCGACGCGGCACACCAGACGGCTGACCAGCAACTCCGCCCGCTCCGCGTCGGTGGCGGTCAGGTCGAACCGATAGCCGTAGTTGTCCTTCATAAAGCTCACACGGCGCTCACAGCCGTACTCGCCGTCGTACTTGTCGGCGGTGACGGTAAGGCCCCGGACCTCCTGGGTCACGCTGCCCTCATAGGCGATGCAGGTAGGCGGAAGCTCCCCCTTCATTATGGAGAACTCAAAATGGTCCCGTTCTCCTTTGGAGCCGCTGATCATAATCAGCCCCGGCGTACCGTCCGCCCGGTCGTACCGCCAGCCGAACAGTTCGTAGCCGTCCCAGTCCAAGTGGGCGGATACCGCGTCCGCGCCGCCCAGCAGGGCCGTCATCTCCTCCTGGGACATGGGCCCCTCGGTGAAGCCCTCCCCCAGTGCAAAGTCCAGGGCGATCTTTGCGTTGACCTTCTCCGCCCCGGCGGTTCCATAGTCGATATAGGGCAGGATATAGTAGGACGTCACGCCCTCATTCCCACGGACCTCATAGCCGCCCAGCGTCTGCTGGCCCGGCTGGGCCACATCATCCGGACCCGCCGGAGCGATATCGGGCTGGCCGACATCGACGTTCTCAGGAGCAATCTCCCTCATCGGCAGGTCATGGCCCGCCGCGAAGGGGAAGCCGCCGCTCAGTCCCCAAACCCCCAGGCCGCACACCAGTACCAGCGCCGCCGCCATAGAGCCGTATTTTATCCAGGCTCCCGGTCCTTTTTTCGGCGTTTCCAACTCCACCAGCCGCTGGTGGAGCGTATCGGAGGCTTTCACCCCGTCCATAAACTTTCGATACCGTTTCATATCATCATTCCCCTTCTTCTTCCAATAAATACCGCCGCAATGCCTCCCTGGCACGGCTCAGGTGGGAGCGCACCGTCCCGGGCCTCTGGCCCAGAATTGCCCCGATCTCCTCGGAGGTGTAGCCCTCGTAATAGTGCAGGTGCACCGCCGCCCGCTGGTTTGCGGGCAGGGACAAAATCGCCTCCATCAGTTCCCGGCTGTCTCCCCCTGGGGCTTGGTATACATCCAGCAGCTCCACCGCCGGATGGCGCTTACGAACGCGCAGGACGCTTTTGCAGCGGTTGGCCGTCACCTTCAGCAGCCATGCCTTCTCGTGGTCCCCATCCCGAAGCTCAGGGCGCTTTTCCAAATAGCGCAGAAAGGTCTCCTGCACTGCGTCCTCCGCCTCCTGAACGTCGCCCAAAATCGCCAGCGCCGCCCGGAACAGGGTGTGTTCATGTTCGCTCACCAATTCTTCCAACCGGTTGGAGTGGTCCATCATGTTCCTCCTCTCCCAGCAAATCCTGAAGGGCGGCTTTGCTGGGGCCCCTTCTGCTTATAACACGCCCTGGCGGGCCAAATTGTTGCGGGGTATAAAAATTTTTTCCTTCCGTGCCCAGCCCCCTTCCCCGCAAAAGAAGAGGGCTTTTTCTCTGGCTTTTTTTCTGTTCATATGATATACTATATCATTGAAAACAGTCAAAGGAGAACCCAATATGGAAAACGAACTGTGCCTTGCCGTCCTCATTGACGCGGACAACGCCCCCCGCACCGCCCTGCGGGAGATTATGGCAGAGGTGGCGGTGTACGGCTCGGCCACCATCAAACGCATTTACGGCGACTGGACCGCGCCCAACATGGGCAGCTGGAAACCCCTGCTGCTGGAACACGCCATCACCCCATTCCAGCAGTACAGCTACACCACCGGAAAAAACGCCACCGACTCCGCTATGATCATTGACGCCATGGACATCCTCTATTCCGGAAACTGCGGCGGCTTTGTGCTGGTGAGCAGCGACAGCGACTTCACCCGGCTGGCCACCCGCCTCCGGGAGGCGGGTATGAAGGTGTACGGCATGGGGGAGAAAAAGACCCCTAAGCCCTTCATCGTGGCCTGCGACAAGTTCGTATACATCGAATCGCTGAAAGCCGCCGAGAAAGCGGCGCCCCCCGCCCCCGCCGGAAAGAGTGCCAAAAAGAAAGCCGTCCCTGCGGAATCTCCCGCCCTTACGGTGCAGGAGCTCATTGCGCAGTCGGTGGAGGACCTGGCGGACGAGGACGGTTACGCCTATTTGGGGGATCTGGGCACCCTGCTTATCAAAAAACAGCCGGATTTTGACGCCCGGAACTACGGCTTTGCCAAGCTGTCCAAATTCATCGCCGCCCTGGACGGCTTTGAAATCGATGAGCGTCACAACGCCAAGTATCAGGGAACCCAGGTCTTTGTCCGAAACAAAAAATGAGATACGGGCCGGAGCGAACGCTCCGGCCCGTATTTTATCCCATCCGCCGCCTCAGCTGGTCCGGATTGTCCGAATAGGCCAGCACCGTCTCCGCCGTGATCTGGCGGCTCTTGTACAGCGCCAGCAAAGACTGGTCCATGGTCATCATGCCCTCTCCGCTGCCAGCCGCGATGGCATTGTCGATCTGGTGGGTTTTGCTGTCCCGGATGAGGCTCCGGATGGCGTTGTTCATATGCATGATTTCAAATGCGGGCACCAGCCCGCCGTCCACATCGGGCACCAGCTGCTGGGACACCACCGTGTGCAGCACCATGCTCAGCTGCACACGGACCTGGTCCTGCTGGCCGCTGGGGAATGTATCCACAATGCGGTCGATGGTATTCACCGCTCCCTTGGTGTGGAGGGTCGCAATGAGCAGGTGGCCCGTCTCCGCCGCCGTCATGGCGGTGTGGATGGTCTCCTGGTCCCGCATTTCACCCAGGAGGATCACATCCGGCGCCTGACGCAGGCAGGCCCGCAGGGCGGAAGGGTAATCCTGAGTGTCGATGGCAATCTCCCGCTGGCTGATAATGCTCCGCCTGTCCCGGTGGAGGTACTCAATGGGGTCCTCCAGGGTGATAATGTGGCACTCTCTGGTCCGGTTGATGCGGTCGATGATGCAGGCTTGGGTGGTGGACTTACCGCTGCCCGCCGTGCCGGTGACCAGAACCATGCCATGGGCCACTTGAGACAGGTTCATCACCTCGTCCGGTATACCCATATCACGGTACATGGGGATATCGAAGGCCACCACCCGGATCACCGCCGCCATGGAACCACGCTGGCGGTAGACATTCACCCGGAAACGGGCCAGCCCTGCCACAGAGAAGGAGAAGTCGTCGTCCCCCTGCTGAAGAAACCGCTCAATAGGCCGTTTCGCCGCGGCATAAACCTCCCGGACCAGCTCCTCCGTTTCCTGGGGGAACAGCCTGTCCTCGCTGATGGGAACCAGCTTGTTCTCCTCCTTGGCGCACACCGGGCCGCCCGCCACAATGAACAGGTCCGACGCCCGGTCTTTTACCGCCCTGTCTAAGTATTCCGTCAGTTGTCCCATATGTCCTCTCCTTTAAAACATGGGCCCGTCCCACAGGTCCAGGGATTCGTCCCCCTCCCATTCGCCTGTGGGCACGGCCTGCCAGCGCACCACCTGATAGCGCCAGTCAACATCCGCCCATTCTATCCCATCCTCCATAAGCTCCACTTCCACCTGAAGCTCCTGGGTGTCCGAGATGGGGACGGCGCAGCGGGCGGTATAATGTCCGCCCAACCGGTCCAATATCTCCACGCCCTCGGGGATTTCCCCATTTCGCAGACGGGCCAAAATCTCCTGGGCCTGGCAGTCGGCGGCGTAGTAGTCCGCCACCGCCTGGGCGGAGGCGTCCGCCAGCCGCTTGTCCGCCTGGACGGTGGTGAGGGCCAGCAGAGCGAACACCGTCAGGCACAGCACCGCGAATACCACCAGCAGGGAGATGCCCCCCACCGCCGGGGGGGAGAAGCGCTCCCGCTTATTCACCGGCATGGGCACTCACCTCCTCCTGCCAGGCCACCTCCAGCGCGTAGAGCGATTTTGGGCCGGCTCCGCTGCTGTCGTCCCAGGCAAAGGCCTCCACCCGGGCCTTGCCCAGGCCGTCCACGCCGCTGTCGATTGGCGTGACCCGCACCTCCCGGAGCACATCCTTCCCGAATGCGTCCACCACACCGAAGCTGTTCCAATCCTTGTCGTAGCCCAGGGACAGAGAGTCCCCATCTCCGCCGGGATAGGACAGCCCCAGCAGTCCCGCCGTCTTCTCCAGGTCTCCCCGGCTGTGCCGCACGGCCTCCGCCGCGCTCTGGCACTGGGTCACTGCCCGGTCCCGGTCCTCGCTGCCCCCGGAGAGGCCGTCCGACTTCACGAAGGCCTGGAGGCACAGCGCCGCCGCCAGGGCAAACACCAGCAGCATCACCATCTGCTCCATGAGCAGGAGGGGGGCTTTGCTCTTCATGTCCGTCCCCCCTCCTCCGAACGCAGGGACAGCCGGAGGGTGTCCTTTACGCCCTCCCCGCCGTCGATCTCCGCCGTCAAAAGCCCGTCCTCCAGGGTGAGGGACAGCCCCGCCAGGGGCATGATCTTCTCCCCGTCCTGGGGCTCCAGCTCCACCTGCGCCAAAGTATACAGCTCCATAAGCCAGCCGTCATGGCAGTACAGCCGGGTGACGCACCCCGCTTCGCTGTCGGTCAGCCGCAGGGCGCTCTCCCCGCAGAAGTCCTCCACAGAGACCCTCCCCGTGGCGTCCCCCTGCCGCACCTTTGTGGCGATGTACTGCACACAGGTCCGCCGGTCATAGGCCGCCTGGTCCCGGTCCGTCAGCCCCCGGTAGGCTCTCGCTCCTGTCATGAGCACAACCAGAACACATGCCGCGAACACGCCAAACAGCAGCAGCATCAGCAGCCCATCCATCTGGTGCTTGGTCTCCTGTCTCTTCATGGCGTGTTCTCCAGCACCGTGATGTCCGGCATCAGGTTTTCCGCAAAGGCGGTGTACCGCACGGTGTACCGCTCCTCATCAATCTGAAGGCCGTAGTGTTCCTTTAGGTGGTCCAAATTGGCGGGGTAGACCCCCTCGGCGGCATAGCAGGCCACACAGCTGCGCCGGAGCGTCTCTTCCAACTGGCGCAGGTCCTCCTGAGCGCGTCCCGCATCCAGACCATCCACCGCGGCGGCAAACCACAGCAGAACCGCGGCGGCGGCCACCGGCAGCAACACGCCCCGCAAAAGCGTGAACAGGCCGTTTTTTCTTCTCTTCATACGCGCTCACCCGATGGCGCTCATGATGTGCATCAACGGCAGCATCACGGACAGCAGGATCAGCCCCACCAGCACCGAGCAAACCAGCACCAAGGCGGGCTCCACCCGGCTGACCAGAGCGTCCAGAGCGGCTTCTCCCTCCTCGCTCAGGTCTCGGGCAATCTTCTCCATGGAGGCATCTCCCGCGCCGCTGCGCTGGCCCAGCTCCAGCAGGCGGCACTGCCGCGCCGGAAGCAAACCGCTGTGCTTCAGCGCGTCGCCCAGGCTTTTTCCTTCCTCCAGGTCCTTCCGGCATTCCTCACACCGCTTTTTCGCGCCGCCCTCCATAAGTCCGGCGGACAGCGCCACCGCCTCGTCCACCGGCAGGCCGCTGGCCATGCCCATAGCCAGCGCCTGGGCCAGCCGCGCGTTGTTCAGCTTGCGGGACACGCCCTTGTCCCCATGGCTCCTCTGCCAAAAAGCGGTCAGCGCCGCCCGGAAGGGTGGCGCCACGGAAAACAGCAGCACCAGCACCGCCAGCGCCGCCAATACCGCAAAAAGCGCCGGCATGGCGCCCTCCAGCCACCGCCCCAGGGTAAGCAGACCCGCCGCCACTCCGGTGAGCCGCCCACCCAGGGAGGCGTACACATCGTCGAAAATGGGCAGCACCTTCACCAGCAGCACCCCGATGACCACCAACATCAGCGCCAGCATCACCGCCGGATACAGCAGGGCGCTGCGCACCCTTCTGGTCAGCCGCACCCGGTCCTCGTAATAGCGGGAGAGGGCGGCCAGCGCCTCTTCCGTACGTCCCGTCTGCTCGCCCACTTCCACCAGACCGCAGACATATACGGGGAAAACTCCGCTTTCACGCAGAGCGGCGGACAGCGTAGAACCGCTGTCCACCTGCTCCGCCATGGCCGAGAGCATTCCCTTCCGCTCGCCTTCCTCACTGAGCAGGGCGAGCGCGTCACCGGTACCCACCCCGGCGTGAAGCAGCATGGACAGCTCCAGGCACAGGCTGGCGGTCTCTTCGTTGGAAATTCTCTGTTTCATGGATTACTCCCAATTTTTAATAGAGGTATTTCACCTTGTAGTTGCTGCCGTTTCCAATAAACTTCATGATGCTCTCGCTGCTGTTTCCCGAAGAGGCAAAGGTCGGGTCCATACGCTGCCAGGTGGTGCCGTCAAAGTAAATCACGCCGTCCACCCAGCCCGTCTTCTCGGTCCACACGCTCACCCACGCGTGGTATACGGTGCCCGCGTAGCCTACCACCAGCTTGCAAGGCACGCCCTGGCTGCGCAGCATCCCGGTCATCAGCGCGGCATAGTCAAAGCAGATGCCCTTGCCCTCCGCCAGAACGCTGTCCAGCACCGGCAGGTAGCCGACCAGCTTGCCGCTGGACACCGCCGCCGCCCGCTGACTGTCATAGGTCAGGTTTTTCACCACAAAGTCGTATACCACCTCCACCTTTTTCAAGGGGTCGGAAATGTTTCCTGTGAGCTGCGCCGCCTTGGCCACGGTATTGACCGCCCCATCATAGTTCACATACTGGTTGGGGCGCAGGAAGGGGGCGAACTCGTCGGCCAGCGTCACCTGGAAGGAGGCGGACGCCAGGACGCCGTACTTCTTCCCCGTAGTGTTTTGCAGCGCCGTGACCTTATAGCTGCCATTGCCGTCGGACAGGGGGAACGTCGCCCAGCTGCCGGTGGGCAGCGCATAGGTATAGGGTTCGCCGGTGGGCCCTGTCACCTGCACCTTGAGCTGCTTGCTGTTGGCGGCAGCGAAGCGGACCATCACATAGCCGTCCTTGACGTTGGAGTAGTCAATCTCCGCGCCGCCGCCGGTTTTGACCGCCGTGCCGGAGGCCACGGGGACCAGCATGACCGGTGTGGCCGCAGGAGAGGTGGACAACGGGATCAGCTCATCTGCCAGTTCCACATCCTCGCCCATGGTCACCTGGTCGATATACACCGGGCCGTCTACCGCCGGGGCGGCGCTGGGCTCGGGCTGGCCCTGGGTGGGCAGCGCTTCGCTCGCCGGCGCAGTCTCACCGGGCTGCGCCTCAGTCTGCCGGACCGCAGGACTCTCCCCCTTGCTGAACACATCCTCATCCGCGGATGTCTGGGAGCACCCCGCCAGCAGGCAGCATCCCGCCAGCAGCAGCGAAAACATCACTTTCTTTTTCATAGTCGAGATTCCTTTCCCACAGCCAGGCCCGGCTTTCTCCCGAACCCCTGCGCCATACATGTTGATTTCGGTTTGCGCTCCCCGGTCAGCCGGACTGCTCCCCGGCCTGGACACAGCGCACGGTAAAGCGCTGCCGGCCGCTGCGGGTGCAGGTGAACAAGGTCAGGTCCCAGCCGTCGCTCTTCACCATATCCCTTGTCTGGTCGGGCCAGAGCTGCTCCAGCTCCACCACCGTGTAGTCAAACACATTGCCGTCCACATCCGTAAACCGCACCAGGTCTCCCACGGCGGCGCCGCCCAGCGTTCCAAAATGGTTCACATAGTTGTGGGCCGCGATGACCATGTTATTCAGATACACCGAACCATAGTACCGGCAGGGCGCAATCTTCATGTTGGGGTAGCTCCAATCGCTCATCACCGGAAGCTCCAGCCCCAGCGAAGGTATGCTGATGTATCCGATGTAGCTGTGGCCGTCGATTTCCACCTCCGGCATCTCCACTTGAGGGGCCACCTGATAGGCGGGAAGAACTCCCTCGGGCAGCTCCAGCTCCCCCGGCTCGATGCTCTGGGTCCGGAGCTGGCGGTACGCCTGGTCCGCCTTTTCCCCGGCCGCTTTCTCGTCCCACATGTTATAGCCCGTGAGCCCCACCGCAGACAAAATCAGCGCAAGCCCCAGCGCGATGCAGACAAGCCCCCGCTTATTCCTCATCGTACTCGCCCCCTCTGCGGCGGATCAGCCCCAGCAAAACCAGGAACATCCCCGCCACCGCCAGGAAGGGCACCGGCCACCACAGCTGCCCCGTCTGGGGCAGGTCGCCCAGCGGTGTCTCCGGCTCATCTATCTCAATTTCCTCCGGCGGCTCATCCACCGGCGTTTCGTCGATGGGCGGCGGCCCCAGCGGAATGTCCGGGTCGTCAATGGGGACGTCCGGCTCATTGGGCGTGGGCGGTCGGCTGTTGACCGGCGGATTGGTTGCGGGCGGGCGGCTGTTCACCGGGCTGCTGGGCTTCACGTCATCATCCGGCGGGCCCGGCAGATAGTTGGTGAGCACAAATTGGTTGTCCGACCCCCACGCCTGGTAGACGTAGGGAATCCAGTTCCCCGACGTGTCCAGCTCCACCACGGTCCATTTCCGCGTATTGTCCAGCCCGGTCCAATAACAGGTCCAGCCGTACCTTGTGGGCAGGGTCTGCACTTGGGAAATTCTCCCTTGCTCATCCATCAGCGCCACGGTCACACTGCGGGGATGGTCCGTCACCGTCTGGCCCGCAGAGTTCTTCCACAGCTTGACGGCCTGAATATTCACCGTTCCCCGGTCTGTCACCGTCGCCTTTTGGGCCACATTTCCCATCACGGCGTAGCTCCAGTCGCCCTTTCCGCCGTTCAGCGTTCCGTCCCAGGTGGGCAGACTGACCAGATAGGGGGACACCTCGTATACCTTGTCGGTAATCAGCCCCGTCTTCGCGTCACGCTCCCTGTACGCAAAGGGCTTTGTGACCACCAGATAGAGCCCCGGCGTCATGCCGCCGCCGGAAAACGTGACCCGTTTGTCCGCTCCGGTGGTCTTGGTGGTGGAAAACAGAGTCTCACCCTTGCCGGCCAGTTCCTTGATCTTATAGTCCAGCGCCAGAGCCAAATCCCTCCAGCCGCCGGCGGACGTCTGCCGGTTCGGGTCCAGGTTCTGCCCCGGAACGTTCAAAACCAGCTTCTCATTCATGGTAAATCTGCCGTTCGACTCCATCTTGGCCACGGGATACACCGTCACGCTGATGCCCGGGTGCGCATACTCCAGCGTCAGCGAGCAGGCCTTCGAGGGGTCAAAATTTTGAATGGGGCGTTTGGCCTCCACCGCGAAAGCGGTCTGCCCCAGCCCGGCGGCGCACAGCAGCAGGGACAGCGCCCCCGCCGCGGCATACCGCATGAATCCCTTCAGTTTCATATGAGCCGCCGCCTTTCTTAAAACCTGTCCGCGCAGGTGCGTCAGGCAGAATATTCATCGTTATTGGTTTTTGCCCTTCTTTTTGGCACTTTTCTTCTTTTTCTTTCCGCCCGGATTGACAACCAGCCATATCAGCATGGCCAGCAGCATGGGAGCCGCCGCCGCCGGGGCCACCAGCACCGGGTCGATGCGCATGGCGTCCGCCGTAATGCGGACCACCGAAACCTCCTCCGGGTTGGCAATCCGCCTGCCCCGCACCAGCATCCGGTGGCTGTTGATGCCATAGGGGGTGCAGGTCACCAGGGTGCAGTAATCCTGCCCCTGGACAATGTTCAGCTCCCCCACCTCCTGGGGCAGCACGATGCGGATCTGGTCCACCTCATATGTCAAGGTCTCGTTCAAAATCTGCAGTTGAAACATATCGCCCTCGCCCAGCTGGTCCAGGTCGGTGAACAGCTTGGCGCTGGGCAGGCCCCGGTGGCCCGATATGACGCAGTGGCTGGACGCGCCCCCCACCGGGAGGGAACTGCTCTCGATGTGCCCCGCCGCCACCTGGAGCACCGACTCGTCGGTGCCGTGGTAGACGGGCAGAGTCACCTTGATTTTCGGAATGTCAATGTAGCCCATCACGCCGCTGCCCGCCACGTTCAGCTGGGCGCGGTAGCTCTCCCACTCCTCGTCGGTGAGCTTGTACGGGGTGGTTTTGCCCGCCATTCGGGCGTTGTACTCGCAGGCCTCCCGCCAGACCCGCTCATAGTCCTCCTGGTTCAGGCTGGACACGGTGTCGGAGTAGCTGGCGATGGCGCGGGACTGGTGGAAGGAGTTCCAATAGTCGCTGGCCGTGGGGTAGAGCAGCAGCGCCGCCCCCGCCAGCAGCACCAGGACCAGCAGGACCGTGGTCAGGTGTTTTTTCATTGGTTCGCCATCATCTCCTTCGCCGCGCCGCGGTCCTTCCACGGCGCGGCGAAGGCACGTGACAGAGGTTTATAAATTATACCCTATTTCTTATTCGTCGTCAACCCCGCTGGTGCGGCGCTTGGCGATGAGCAGAACCACCGCGCCCACCAGCAGCACGCCGCCGGCGATGTAGAAAATGGTGGTGCCGATGCCGCCGGTGGAGGGGAGCAGGGTGCCGGCGTTGTTCACAACATCCGCCACGCTGGTCAGCACTGTGGTGTTTTGCTCTGCGACAGTCACCCCAGCCATGAGCGTCTCGTCCGTCACATTTCCATCCTTATCCATGGTCTGGCTAAGGACGGGGGTGCCTGTGCCGCCTTCTCCCACAGGAGCTGTGGCGGCAGTGACTTCCACTTCCACGGGTTTATCAAGCAGGTTATATCCATTGGGAGCCTCAATTTCCACCAGCTCATACTCACCTTTTTTCAAACCGACAAACGCCGCGTGACCATCTTTGTCCGTGACCTTTGGTGTCGCGATCTTCTGGTCGGACACCCACTCAACCTTGGCAGGGCTGTCAGCCGTGGCATCGGTATACTTGTAATACTCATAAACAGGATTCTCAGGGGTGGAGTTCTCGGCCTCCCGCCTCAGCACGAACTTTGCGCCCGCCAGAGCTTTGTTCTCGTCGTCCGTCTTGTTGATCTTGATCTGCGCGCTGTAGACGTACTCCTCGTCCTTCTTCTCTCCCGTGGTGTCCGAGTTGGGATCATTGCTGTACACCAGCTTCGCATTGTTCTTCTCTACGGTAGCAATGGCGTTCTCATTCACAACAGCGCTATAGGTGATTACAATTTCTTCACCAAAATTGTATTTGGCGCTGCCATCTTCATTTTCTGCAATTTCTACCCAATCATCTTCAATATCAACAATCTTATCTCTTTTCTTTAAGAATATAATATCAGATGTTGAATTGCCAGACTCATTTTTTGATGTAGCAGTTGGAAATGTACCTTTTGGAGAGGACAAACC
>CANOBV010000026.1 GCA_947564255.1 uncultured bacterium
ATCAGCTGCTTCTCGCCGGTGGACAGGCGGTCACCCTCCTCGCCCACGTCGCTGTCCCACCCCTTTTCCAGCTTGGCCACCACTTGGTCCGCCGACACAGCCCTGGCCGCCGCTTCGATTTCAGCGTCGGTGGCATCCAGCCGTCCATAGCGGATATTTTCCCGAACGGAGCCGGAGAACAGGTGAGGGCTTTGCAGCACATAGCCGATGTTGGAATGGAGCCACAACTGGCTGCGCTCCCGGTAGTCCCGGCCGTCAATCAAAATCTGGCCCTGAGTGGGCTCAAAGAAACGGCAGGCCAGATTGACCAGGGTAGACTTACCCGCCCCCGTCTCCCCCACGATAGCCACAGTGGTGCCCGCTGGGATCTTTAAATTGAAGTGCTCCAACACATTGTCACCGCCGTCGGGATAGCGGAAGGTCACGTCCCGGAACTCGATTTCGCCTTTCAGCGGTTCCCAGTTCTCCCGCTTGGGGTCAAAACAGTCGCCGTATTTCTCAATGACCTCGGGAGAGTCGGTGACCTGGGGCTTCTCCTCCAGCAGACCGGTGACCCGCTCGATGGACGCCTGGACGGCAATGAATTCCGCAAGATTGTTGGTGAGGTTCTGAATGGGCTCGAAAATATTCATGGCGTAGGAGATGAAAGCGGACAAGGTGGCAATGCCCAGCACCTGTTCCTCCACCAGCCAGCCTCCCCGCAGCAGTACGATGGCCACCGTCAGGGTGGAGAAAAACAGGGTCGTCGGGATATACACGGCGTTGAGTCGGGCGGCCCGGACGGCGGAGCGGTTCATGGTACCGGTGAGCTCCCGGAAGTTTTGGATGCTTTGGTCCTCAATCACCAACGTTTTAGAGGTCTTGGCTCCGGTGATGCCCTCGTTGAAGGCCCCAGTGATTTTGGAGTTGATCTTCCGCACTTTCCGGGTCCAGTGAAGGATGCGGGGTTGGAAATACACTGTAAGGAGGGCCACAAAGGGCACCACCAGGATCACGACCAGAGCCAGCTGCCAGTTGAGCAGCAGCATGGCGGCGAAAGAACCGGCGACGTAGAACACCGCGTCGGTGATGTCCATCAGCCCCCAGGCCAGATTGCCCGCGATGCGGTTGGTGTCGTTGGTCACCCGGGTGAGCAGATAGCCCACCGGAGTGACGTTGTAAAAGGACAGGGACAGAGTCTGCAAATGGGTAAACAGGTCCCGGCGCAAGTCCCGGCCCAGGTACATTTCAATGTACATACACTGCCGTGTACTGGCCACCACCAGTACGCTCTGCAGGATGATGACCATTACATAGCTTACCACAAAGGGGGCCAGCCCATTCAGAGTCCCCGCCTGGATAAAATGGCTGATGGCGTACATCTGGAACAGGGGAAACACCACATCCACCAGGTCGGAACAGGCGGTGAGGCCCACCATCCCCAGAAAATATCCCTTGAACCGGGCCAAAATAGGGGTCAGACGCTTCCAAATGGACCAGTCAAAGGCTTGCGTATATTCTTTTTCGTCAAAGGCGGCCATTATGCCTCCCCTCCTTCCTCCACCAGAGCGCGGTCGTCGCTGCTCATTTGAATGTCGTAAATTTCCTTATAAATGCCGGGGCGTGAGATAAGCTCCGCATGGGTGCCCATGTCCGCCACCTGTCCCCCGTCCAGCACCAGAATGCGGTCGGCCTGCATCAGGGTGGTCACCCGGTGGGAGATGAGGATGACGGTGGCCTGGGCCATCCGCTCCTTCAGCGCCGCCCGAATTTTGGCGTCCGTCTCCGCGTCTACGGCGGACAGGGAGTCGTCAAACACCATCACCGGGGCGTTTTGCAGCAGCATCCGAGCGATGGCCACCCGCTGCTTCTGCCCGCCTGACAAGGTCACCCCCCGCTCGCCCACCACGGTCTCATAGCCGTTTTGCAGGTCCGCGATGGCCTCGTCCACGCAGGCGATCTGGGCGCAGGCGCGCAGCTCCTCCTCCGTGGCGGACCTCCGGGTGGCGGCGATGTTCTCCCGGATGGTCTGAGAGAACAGGAAGGGCTCCTGGAGCACCAAGCCGATCTGGCGGCGCAGGTCCTCTCGTTTGATGTCCCGGATGTCCACCCCGCCCACGGTGATGGTCCCCTGGCCCTCTTCCAAGTCATAGAGCCGGTCCAACAGGTGGACCAAGGTGGATTTGCCCGACCCGGTTCCCCCCAGCACGGCGAAGGTGGACCCCCAGGGGATGGTAAAGGACACGTCTTGGAGGACTTCCTGTCCCTCGTAGCCGAAGGTGACATGGTCAAACACGATGTCGCCCCCCAGGGCCGCCGTTTCCGCTCCAGCGCGGTCGGTTTCCTCCTCGGCCTTAAGGATATAGCCCACGCGGTCCATGGACACTCCGGCCTTGCTCATCTCGGACAGCACCCGGCCCAGAGAGCGCACCGGCCAGGCCATGGCGCTGTTGTAGATGACAAAAGCCTGGAAGTCCCCCAGGGTGATGTCGCCATTCACCGCCGCCACCGCCCCGGCCGCAATCACCGCCATAATCTGGAGGCAGACCAGAAACACGCCGGACGCCCAGTAGACGCTGAGGACCTTGCCCAATTCCACCCACAAAGCGGAAAAGCGGTTGTTTTTTTGAGCGAAACGGTCGATCTCGAACCGCTCCCGGCCGAAGGCCCGAACTACCCGAACCCCGGTAAGGTTTTCCTGAGCGCAGGTGGTCAGTTCTCCCTCCGCCTCGTCGGCCACTTGGAAACGGGAAGAGATTCTGCCGTAGAACACCCCGGAGGCCAGTCCCGTCACCGGGATAAAGGCCAAGGGAATCAGGGCCAGCTTCCAGTTCATAGAAAGCATGATGCCGGTGTAGAGCAGGATCAGAAATACCGTGCGCAGCACTTCCATCAGCTGATTGCAGACAAAGGTGCGGATGACTTCCACGTCGGAGGTACACCGCTGAATGATGTCGCCGGTGGAGTGGGCGGTATGCCATTGGAAGCTCAGCCGCTGAATATGGCTGTACAGGCTGTCCCGGAGCCTTTTCACAAAACCCTCCGAGCCTTTTGCCAGATTGATGCGCATACCGTAGATGCACACGCCCCGTACGGCGGCGGCCAGCACCACCGCCCCGGCGGCGGTCCACAAAGCGGTCCACGGGTCCGCCCGCAGAGCGTCAAGGGGCAGCAGGGTCTGGAGGAAGCCGGGAAGTTCCGGCTCCTTCTCCCCCAGCACCGAATCCACCGTGACGCTGATCACCTGCGGGATGACGGCATTGCAGATGGTATTGATGTAAGCCAGCAGGATGGCTCCCACAAAAAATCCCCAGCTTCCCCGGAGCTGGTCCAGAATCATGCCGGTTTTTTCTTTCGGGGTCAGTTTAATCTGTGATTCCATATACTCTCCTTCCTGACAACAGACGCAAAAAAAGCGTCCCTCTGGACAGAGGGACGCGGCAAGCCCAAAATGACAGGAGGAGAATTCTATCCCATCCCGCAGGCGCGCAAAAATCCCAACTGTCCCCTGTGATGATACACAGCGGAATCCACTTTAACACGAAATACAAACCCAGTGTTCAGCATCCTGCGCGCCTCCTTTCATGATGATTTAACAGCGTAGCCCAGTATATTCCTTCTAGGCGAGGTTGTCAACCCCTTTTTTCATATTACCGTCATACGAAACCTGATGACCATCGGCAAAACCGGCGCCCGGCTTCGCCGACGGTCTTCTCATCCGTACACGGCCAGTCCCAGCTGCCTTTGTACGGCGCTCAGCTTTTGGGTTTGGGCTTGAAAATCATGGCCACCACCACCCCGAGGAAGATGGCGGCGGCAATCCCCCCGGCGGTGGAGGTGACGCCGCCGGTGAGAGCCCCCAGCAGGCCCTTCTCAGCCACCGCCTCCTTCACCCCCTTGGCCAGGGAGTAGCCGAAGCCGGTAAGGGGCACCGTGGCCCCCGCCCCGGCCCACTCCGCCAGAGGCTTGTACACCCCCACAGCCCCTAAAATCACACCGGACACCACGTAGGCCACCAGGATACGGGCGGGGGTGAGCTTGGTCTTGTCGATGAGCAGCTGACCGATGATACAGAACAGCCCGCCCACCACAAAGGCTTTCAAATAGTCCATCATTTGCCTCCTTCCAGCGCCAGGGCGTGGCAGATGCCGGGGATGGACTCCCCCTGCATGGTGGCGGTGGGAGAGTGGAGCGCCCCGGTGGGGCAGAACAAAATGCGCTTCCACCGCCCCGCCAGCAGCCCCGGCAGCAGGTATCCGCACAGCACCGACGCCGAGCAGCCGCAGCCGGACGCCCCGGCGTGGACGTCCTGTTCCTCCCGGTCAAAGAGCAGCAGACCGCAGTCGTTGTAATTGGCCAACTGAATTCCATCCTTTTTGAAAAAGTCGGACACGATCTCGTGGCCCAGCTTGCCCAGGTCCCCGGTGACGATGAGGTCGTAGTAGTCCGGTGCCAGGCCGGTGTCCTCGAAGTGGGCCTTCAGTGTCTCATAGGCGGCGGGCGCCATGGCCGCCCCCATGTTGTTGGCGTCCTTGATGCCCTTGTCCACCACCTTGCCCACCGTCACCCGGGCCACCCGGGGACCGGGCCGGACCTCATTGGTGACGATAACCGCCCCAGCGGCGGTGGCGGTCCACTGGGCGGTGGGGGTGCGCTGGGAGCCGTACTCCAGGGGGGTGCGGTACTGCCGCTCCGCAGAGCAGAAGTGGGAGGAGGTGACGGCGGCGGCGTACTTCCCGTACCCGCCGCTGAGGAGCAGGGAGGCCAGGGCCAGGCTCTCTCCCATGGTGGAGCAGGCCCCGTACAGCCCGAAGAAGGGCAGGGCGGCGGTGCGGGCGGCGTAGCCCGAGCCGATGCACTGGTTCAGCAGGTCTCCCGCCAGCAGCAGGTCCAGGTCCGGGGTATGGAGCCCCGCCCGTTTCAGCGCCGCGTCCAGGGCCAGCTGCTGCATGGCGGACTCAGACTGCTCCCAGGTCTTGGCCCCAAAGGTGTCGTCGTCACAGGTGTGGTCGAAGTGCCGCCCCAGGGGTCCCTGGCTCTCCTTTTTCCCGGCGGCGGAGCCGTGGCCGATGATGACGGGGGGCGATCCGGGCTGGAAGGTCTGCCGCCCCAGCTTTTGATTGTCCATGGAACCGACTTCCTTTCGTTTGCGCACAGGATTTGCCCTTAGTTTGCGCCTTTAGAGGAAATTCATGCGCGCGGAAAGATTTGACAGCAAAAGAGGCTTTGTCTCTGGTCAAAGGGGGAAAATGGTGGTATAATACTTTTCACTGAATTTGCTCCCGCCCGCAGGGCGGGAGCTGAATCGTAAAAGATCAGGGAGAAAAAACCATGTCAGAGGAGAAACGTACCATCGGCTACATCTGCCCCGTGTGCGGTCAGGCGGTCATCGCCTCCCGCACCGCCTTTCAGCTTGCCGCCGGGGACAGCAAGCTGCCCTGCCCCTGCGGCAAGTCGGAGCTGTCCTTCCATCAGACGGGGGACCGCTGTGAGGTGACGGTGCCCTGCCTGTTCTGCGCCCGTGACCACCGGGCGGTGTGTGCCAACGACGCCTTACTGCGCCGGAAGCTCTTGGCCCTGTCCTGTCCGGCGTCCGGGCTGGGGTGCTGCTATGTCGGCCAGGAGGGCCCGGTGTTCCGGGCCATGGAAAAGCTGGAGGCGGCGGTGGACAAGCTGCGGCTGGACGACCAGACGGACAGCCGGGGCGCATTTTTGAACGAGGTGGTGATGGGGGAGATGCTGTCCGAGCTGAAGGACATCGCCGCCCGGGGCGGGGTGAAATGCGCCTGCGGCTCGGCGGATTACGGCGTAAAAGTGGGCTACTCCTCAGTGGACCTGGTGTGCGCCCGCTGCGGGGCAGCGCTTCGTCTGTCTGCCGCCGGGCCGGACGACCTGGACTGCCTGTGCGCCCGAGATACCCTCATCATCCCAGGAAAGAAGGCGTGACCTTTGAGCGTGACCTATGAAATGGACTTCCGGGTGGACTCCCGGGACGTGGATTTGTTCAATCAATGCCGCCCGTCGGCGGTGCTGGGCTACCTCCAGGAGGCGGCCACCCAGGCGGCGCTGGCGCTGGGGGTATCCGGTCCGGAGATTTTAAAGAAATATAACTGCCTTTGGATGGTGACCCGGAACTGGGTGGAACTGGACGCCCCCCTGCGTTGGAACGAACGCATCACAGTAAAGACATGGCACCGGGGGGCCTCCGGCGCGTCCTCCTACCGGGATTTCGATTTGTACCGGGACGGAACGCTCATTGGCCAGGGCACCTCGGTGTGGGTGATGGTGGACGCGGACGCGCGGAAGCTGTTTCGCATGAAGAATTTGACGGAATTCCAAGGCACCGACGGCGGAGAACTGCGCAAAAATATAAAGCTCCGCCGCCCGGCCATGCCGGAGGCCTTTGACAATCGAACCCGGCGGGAACTGGGCTACTCCGACACCGATATCAACGGCCATGTGAACAACGCCCATTACGCCGACTTCGCCTGCGACAGCCTCCACCTGGAGCGGCTGGGCCGGGGAAAGTTCGTACGGTCCTTCCAAATCGGTTATGTCAGCGAGTGTCAAGCCGGGGAGTCCCTCTGGGTGGACACCGCCGTCCGCGGAAACGGGCTGTATGCCCAGGGGCAGGGAGAAAACGGAGACGAGCGGTTTGATTTCACCTTAACGTTGGACGATCTGCCGGAGAATATTTAATGCTTTTGTAACAAATGGACCCGAACTTTTGTAACGACTGGTCTGTATTCTAGGTTTTGCAAGAGATGCTTTTCTTTTTCATTCTATCCTCCATCCTATGGTCCGAAGTGTTGCCGCTTCGGACCACCTTTTTTGTCGTTGGCCCTGCTCTGAAAAAAGCCTCTCGCGAATCGCTCTTGTCGGTTTAATCAATCCTTCCTTAAAAAATCCTTAATGAAATCCCCACCAAAACCTAAGAAGGTTCCGCATTGAAATTGAAGATTTGTCCTCTATAATCGGTACTGTCAAAAGGCAGCGTGCCATTGAGGTTCCCGCGAAAGCGCCGTTCGGCTTTCTTGGGGGACGGAGGCACTGTGAAGCGGGCGGGCTTGCGCCATGGGCGACAGCAGGCGCGCTGCTTGTGCCGACGTGAGGAGGATACTTCATGAATATTTTAATCCTGACAGGAAAATTCGGCATGGGCCATCTGTCCGCCGCCCGGGCACTCCAGGAGCAGCTGGGCCAGGACGGACACCGCGCCGATATCATCGACCTGTTTGAATATGCCCTGCCCGAGCGGGCCTCCGCCATGTACTGGTGGTTCAATGTGCTGGTGACTTACGGCGGAGTATTTTATAACATCTATCACGACCTCACCGCCAACGACTCCGGCGAAGACCGGGGGGATGATCTGTTGGGGGGATTGGATCAGCTGCTGGACGAATACCAGCCCGACGTGGTTGTGTCCACCCACCCCATCTGTTCCGCCGCCATGGCCAAATACAAGGAAGAGGGGCCGTCGGACATTCCCCTGGTCACCTGCGTCACCGACGTGACCTGCCACAGCGAATGGCTGCACCCGGGCACCGACTGCTATCTGGTGGCGGAGGAATCTGTTCGGCAGGGCTTTATCGCCAAGGGTGCGGACCCGGACACCATCGTGGTATCCGGCATCCCGGTGAGCGGACGCTTCCGGCCCGCCCACCGGGACAGCTCCGGCCGGCGGGAACTTCTCATCATGGGCGGCGGCCTGGGCCTCATGCCCCGGCGGGACAGCTTCTATCAGGCGCTCAACGCCCTGCCCGGCGTGCACACCACCATTCTCACCGGGCGCAACGACAAGTTGTTTCAGCGCCTCAACGGAAAATATGAAAACATTGAGGCCGTCCCCTTCACCACTGAGGTGGAAAAGTACATGGCCCGGGCCAGCCTCATGCTGTCCAAGCCCGGGGGCATTACCTGCTTTGAGGCCATCGCCGCCCGCCTGCCTATCCTGGCCTGGCAGCCTTTCCTGAAGCAGGAGCAGGAAAACGCCAACTTCCTGGTGCGCCGGGGCATGGCCCGCATTGCCGCCAAAGAGGAGAGCGCCTGTCTGGGCGCCATCCGGGAGACCATTTACGACGACGAGGCGCTGTCCGGCATGGAACGGGCCATGGACGATATGGCCGCCGATTTGAGCCGCACCGCCGCCTGTGCCGTGGTGCGGGCTCTGGCTGCGGAAGGGAGCGTTCGCGCATGAAGAAGCAGGTGAAAAACATTCTATGCATGGGAGCCGTGCTGGCCCTGCTGGGCTGGACGGTATATACCATCTTTCAGGAGCAGACCCCCGGCCAGCTGGCCGCCGCCCTGCTCAGCGCCGATTGGCGCATTTTGCTGCTGGGCCTGCCCATGATGGTTCTGTTCATCTGCTGCGAGGCCAAAGCCACCCACGCCATTCTCCGCGCCCTGGGCTGTCCCCAGCCCTTCAAGCGGTGCGCTTATTACTCCAGCGTGGGCTTTTTCTTCAGCACCATCACCCCCTCCGCCACCGGCGGACAGCCCGCCCAGGTGCTGGCCATGAGCAAGGACGGCACTCCTGCCGCTTCCGGAGCGCTGGACATGCTTCTGGTGACCATCGGCTACAACACCGCCGCCATGGTCTGGGGGATTTCCGCGCTGTTCGCCGCCGGAAATCTTACCGAGCGCCTGGGAGGACAGGTGGGACTGCTGCTGGGCCTTGGACTCGCGGTATTTGCCCTGCTGGACGTGGCCATGTTTCTCTTTTTGTTCCTTCCCGGCCCCACAAAACGGCTGCTGTATGGCTGCATCGCCCTGGCCTCCAAAGTCTGTCCGGCTCTGGACAAGACTGGACTGGAGGCCAAGGCAGACGAACACCTGCGGGAGTACCGCCGGGGCGCCGACCTCATCCGCCGGGCTCCCGCCCTCCTTTTCCAGGTGGTGGGGCTGAGCATGGCACAGCTGGCCTGCTCCTATGCCATACCCTATGTGGTATACCGGGCTTTCGGACTCACCGGTTTTTCCCTGTGGGAGGTTATGGCGCTTCAAGCCCTGTGCTCCATTGCCGTGGGCTATCTTCCTCTGCCCGGCTCTGCCGGGGCGGCGGAAAACGTGTTCCTCCGAAGTTTCCTGCTGGTATTTGGGGGTACGCTGGTGGCCCCCGCCATGATTCTTACCCGTACGCTGAACTGTTATCTGGTTCTGGCGGTCACAGCCGTCATTCTGGCCGCAGGGCGGGCTGTACGCCGCTCCGCACAGAAGCCGGCCGTGCCGGAAGCGCCGCCCGAGACCCGGTCCACACCCATGGAACGGGCGGGCTGAAGGCGCATACCATACTTCGCAAACCCCCGGTACTCCTCTGGAGCGCCGGGGGTTCATTGCCGCCATAATGGGATTGCCTTTTGTGCCTGCCGCAGGTATAATGAGGAACAGGTGCACTCATCGCGTTTCAGCGGCCGGCCACTCGGCAGGTACTCCCGTATTACATTCCAAAAAGGAGCGGTTTGACATGGAATGGACCGAGCAGTTTATCCTCCTCCAAGCCCCCAACCCCGCGGCGGCGGAAAACGGCAGAAAGCTGTCCGGAAAAGGCAGCTTTTCCGCCCACAGAAAAACAGCGGACGGCACCCTCTACTGGGCGGAGTGCGCGGGCAGCGGCAAAAATTCCTACCGGGTATCCATCGACCTGAGCCAGCCGGACGCCCCGGTGTGCCGGTGCTCCTGCCCCAGCCGCCAGTTTCCCTGCAAGCATGCCTTGGGTCTGATGTTCGAGCTGGCTGCGAAAAAGCCCTTCGAGACAGCGGATCTGCCCCGGGACATCGCCGACAAGCGGGCCCGGCAGGCCGCCCGAGCGGTGAAAAAGGAGGCTGCGGTGGAGGAGGGCGGAAAGCCCGCCAAGCCCAAAAAGCCCAATGCCGCCGCCCGGAAAAAGAAGCTGTCCAAGCAGCTGGAGGGTCTGGACATGGCCCAGCGGATGGTGGACGACCTGCTCTGCTCCGGCCTGGGTACTCTCGCGGGCAGCTCCGCCCAGACCTTTGACAAACTGGCCAAAGACCTGGGAAGCTGCTACCTGACCGGACCTCAGACCACATTTACCCGCATCGCCCTGGCGGTGCGGGCGGTGCAGAAGGACCCAGCACAGGCGGAAGCGGCCTATGCCGAGGCTCTGCGTCTGCTGGTGGCCCTGCGCTCCACCATCAAAAAGAGCCGGGTATTTTTGGAGCAAAAGCTGGAGGCGGGCAGCTATTCTCCCGAGGACTCCGCTCTGTTTGAGGCCCTGGGCGGCGTGTGGAAGCTGGACGACCTGCGCGCCGTCGGCTCCTTCAAGGAGAACGCCAGACTGGTCCAGCTGTCCTTTGACGTGTCCTTCGACCCGGCGAAAAAGGAGCAGGTGGAGCGGGGTTGGTGGCTGGACTCGGGCTCCGGGGAGCTGTACCAGACCTTGAACCTGCGGCCTTTGAAAGCGCTGAACTATGTGAAGGGCGAGGACAGCCGGTTCGACCTGCTGGAAATCCCGGCACTGTATGTCTACCCCGGGGAGGGGAACCGCCGGGTGCGCTGGGAGAGCGCATCCACCCGTCCTCTGCTCCCACAAGAGCAGTCGGTCCTGCCCACTCTGGCCCAGCCCGGCCTGGCCGAGGCGGTGAAACACACCAAGGGCAAGATCAAAAACACCCTGGCCCCCAAATTCCTGGCGGTGCTGGTCCCCATTGGGCGGTTGGGGAAAATTGGGGAGGAATTCGTGCTGGAGGACTCCAAAGGAGACCGGGTTCTCCTCCGGAACCGGCCCGAAGATGGGGCGGACCACGCCTGTGTGGAGCGGCTGGCCATGCTCCCGGCCCGGCTGTCGGCGGGCAGCGCCCTGTTCGGGCTGATGTTCTACGACGGGCGGGACAGGGCGCTGTGCCTTCACCCCTACAGCATAGTCACGCCCAAAAACGTGGTTCGTCTGTTATACTGAGGAGGTGCCGTTGTGAATTTACAGCCTCTTTTTGATGTGAAGGAGCGGCTGGAATACGCCGCCGTGGCCGGGGTATCCCTGCTGGGAGAAGATTTCCGCCTCCAGCGGGCGGCGGAGGGATTGAAACCCCTGGCCGCCGCCAGTCCTGTGTTTGGAAAAATTGACACCGGGCTGGCCAAGCTGCTTTCCGCGCCCCCGGACCAGCGCCCAGGTCTGCTGTTGGACGTGCTGGCCCTGGTGGACGCGGTGGCCTACACCCAGGCGAAAACCGGACTGGACGGGGAGCTGGAACCCCTGCCCACCGGCAGCGGGCGGTACTATCCCATCTCCTACGGGCAGATCCAGCCCCTGCTCACCGCTCTGACCACCACCGGAGGAGGCCGGGTGGAGGCGGTCAAGTCCGCCTGGGACCGGTGCCCCGACTACTTTCTGGACTACCGAATCCTTCCCGCCCTCATCGGCGCTCTGGGGGACAGCTACAGCGAGATGGCGGAGCTGTGCGCCGCGCTGCTGAAAAAGCTGGGGCCCTCTGTGGTCCCCATGCTGAAAAAGGGCTTCGACCCCGCAGGGAAGCGGGAGATGGCCCGGCGGGTGGAGCTCATCGCCGCCCTGGAGGGAGAAACTGCCGCTCCCTGGCTGAAAGAGGTGCTGCCCCAGGCCAAAAAGGACGTACGGGCCGCCGTTATCACCGCCCTGGGCGCGGGTGACGAGGCCGCTCTGCTGCTGGACCTGGCAAAATCCGAGCGGGGTAAGAACCGGGATGCCGCCCTGGAGGCCCTGGCCAAGCAGGACGGTGAGGCGGTGGCGGCGTTCTGGTCCGAGGAGCTGGCTAAAAACAGCGCGCCCGTCCGGTTTCTGAACCAGACCCAGGCGGACTGGGCCTCCGACCTAGTGGCTCGCGGACTGTGGGACGCCATGGCGCAGACGCTGGACCAGGGGGGCCGGGTATCTAAGGACGACTACGCCCGGCTCTGGTCCTGGTGGACCGCCGCCAAGGGCAAATTCTCCCCCTCCATGCTGGATTTGTGGCGGTGGACGGACGCCAGAATGGCGGACATCGACAAGCTGCAAAACCATACCGGACAGCCTCTGCGGCTGGGAGGACAGCTTACCGAACTGATGCTGGACAGTCTGTGTCAAGCTGGGCCGGGGACGCTGTGCGGCCTGTGCCTGGAACTGTGGGAGACTCACAAAAAAGAAGCCCGCTGGCTGTCCCACGCGGTTGTGGCGTCTGTGCTCACCCGACCGGCGGCGGATGTGTACGACACGTTCTCCCCCTATGTACCCACCATCAAACCGCTGTTGGGGATAGAGGAGAAAAAGGCATTCCATAACGGCGTCCTCAAAGGACTGTGGCGGGTGACCCGAGACAGGGACACTGGGGCATATCTGGTGTGCGGCACATGGCCCGCCACCCAATGGCCCACGGCCCAGCCCCTGGACAAACGGTGGTTCAAGAGGCTTACCCACGCTGTGTGGAAAACTCCGGAGGGCGGCGGAAGCGCCTACCGGTATGGAGAAAAAGTTGAGGGCTTCGACACGATTTTGATGAAACTGGTGGATGCTTCCGACCCGGAGATTCGGCGGGAGCTGACGCCTTACCTGCGCCAGAGGATGAAGGTGACGGGGCAGTACCAGACCTACAGCCGCTGGCTGTTCGAGCTGGGCGGCAGCCCTCAGGGCGTGTTCAAGGACAGCATCTTGAAAAGCGGCAGGCCGGCTTATCTCTACTACATCTGGGAACTGCTGAACGACGCCGCCAAGTCCCTCACCCTGAACGAAACGGCAAACCTGTGCCAGGAAGTGCTGGACGCAAATTACATCCGCAAGGAGGACGCTTCCATGGCCCTGAAGGTCCTCCCCTGGACCATCCAGCAGCTCCGGGCGGGCCGTCCTTTCCCGGAGTGGAACGACTGGTGGAATATGCGGCAATAGGAGGTTTTTGACATGGCAGAGAAAAACGTACAGCGCCTCCCGGCGGAAGAACTCTATCAGCGGGAGCTGGACGCCCTCATTGCGGCGGAGGCCGACCCCATCCCGACCGGATGGAAGATGTCCCCCCGTTCGGCCCTCACCTACCTGACGGGAAACACAACAGTCAAGGGGGTGGACATCACCCCCAAGTACATGGGCAATAAGCGGCTGGTGGAGATCGCCATCGCCACCCTGGTCACCGACCGGGCCCTGCTGCTCATCGGAGAGCCGGGGACGGCCAAATCCTGGCTGTCCGAGCATTTAGCCGCCGCCGTCAACGGGGACTCCACCAAGGTGGTCCAGGGTACGGCGGGCACCACCGAGGAGCACATCCGCTACTCCTGGAACTACGCCATGCTCATCGCCAAGGGTCCCTGCCTTGAGGCCATGGTGAAAAGCCCCGTCTACCGGGCCATGGAGACCGGGTCCATCGCCCGGGTGGAAGAGATCTCCCGGTGCGCCAGCGAGGTACAGGACGCGCTGATCTCCATCTTGTCGGAAAAACGGCTCTCCGTGCCCGAACTGGGACTGGAGGTTCCGGCGGCAAAGGGCTTTTCCGTCATCGCCACCGCCAACACCAGGGACAAGGGCGTCAACGATATGTCGGCGGCGCTGAAGCGGCGGTTTAACATTGTGGTGCTCCCCACCCCCGCCGACATGGCGACAGAAATGGACATCGTGCGCACCCGGGTGGCTCAACTGTCCAGCGGCCTGGACCTGAACGCCCGCCAGCCCGGCGAGGACACGGTGGAGAAGGTGGTCACCATCTTCCGGGAGCTGCGGGCGGGGGCCACCTTGGACGGCAAGCAGAAGCTGAAAACCACCTCCGGGGTGCTGTCCACCGCCGAGGCCATCTCCCTCTTGGCCAACTCCATGGCCCTGGCCGGGAGCTTTGGAGACGGGCGCATCTCCGATTCCGACCTGGCCGCCGCCCTCCAGGGGGCCGTGGTGAAGGACGAGGACCAGGACAAGGTGACCTGGAAGGAATACCTGGAGAACGTAATGAAAAAGCGGGGCCACGAGTGGCTGCCCCTCTACCGGGCCTGCCGGGAGCTGAACGGGTGATGGGAAACCCGACATTTTTCGGTGTGCGCCACCTGTCCCCGGCGGCGGCATACCATCTGCGCAGGGCGCTGGACGCGGCCAGCCCTTCCCTGGTGCTGGTGGAGGGTCCCAGCGACCTGAACGGCCAGATGCAGTGGCTGTGCCACCCGGAGACCCAGTTTCCCGCCGCCATCCTGGCCTACACAAAAGAGGCCCCGGTACGCACCATCTTGTGGCCCTTCGCAATCTACTCCCCGGAGGTCCAGGCCATTTTGTGGGCCCATGAGCACGGGGTGGAATGCCGGTTTATGGACCTGCCCTCCTCGGTGTTTTTGGCGCTGAAGCCCTGGTTTGAGCCGGTCCAGGAGGAAAATGGGGACGGGCCGGAGGATGCGGAGGCCGACGAAACGGCGGAATCACAGGAGCCCCCCACCACAGAAAGCGTCTACCGGCGGCTGGAGACCCTCACGGGGGAGGACCACGACACCTTCTGGGAACGCACTTTTGAGCAGTTGGAGGCCGGGGACTTTCAGGCGGGCAACAACACTTTTGGCCGTCAGCTCCGCTCGGCCAGCGTAGACAGCCGCCGGGACATGGCGGAGACGGTGGTGCGGGAGGCCTACATGAAGCGGGTCATCACCCAGGCCGTCAACTCGGGTACTTCCCCGGAAAAGATCTTCTGCGTGTGCGGCTCCTTCCACGTGGCGGGGCTGGAGACAAACGCCCCCATGACCGGCGAGGAGGAGCGGGCCCTGCCCCGGGCGGACTGCTGCGCCACCCTGATGCCCTACTCCTATTACCGGCTGTCCTCCCGGTCCGGCTACGGGGCGGGGAACAAGGCCCCGGCCTACTTCGAGCTGCTGTGGGACGCCCTCAACGGGGGCGGCGTCAAGGATGCGGCCTATCTCTACCTCACCCGGCTGGCCGCGGCCCATCGGAAAGCAGGCAATCTGGTGTCTTCCGCCGAGGTCATCGAGGCGGTGCGGCTGGCGCAGGCCCTGGCCGCCATGCGGGGGAGCCGCTGTCCCACCCTGTCCGACCTACGGGACGCCTCCGTCACCACCATGGGCCACGGGAATTTCTCCGAGCTGGCCCTGGCCGCGGCGGACACGGAGATCGGCAAAAAAATCGGCTTCCTTCCGGAAGGGGTGGCCCGAACCTCGGTGCAGGAGGATTTTTACCGCCAGCTGAAAACCCTGCGGCTGGAAAAATTCCGCACCGCTGAATTACAGCGGCTGGACCTGGATTTGCGGGAAAAGCTGAACGTGAAATCGGAGGCGGCGGCCCTGGGAGATCTGCGGCGGTCCTTCTTCCTCCACCGTCTGCGGGTGCTGGGGGTGCATTTCGCCACCCTGCTCCCATCCCGGCAGCAGGGAGCCAACTGGGGAGAGTACTGGGAACTCCGGTGGACGCCGGAGGCGGAGATCGAGGTGGCGGAGTCCGCCCTCATGGGGGACACCGTGGAGGGGGCCACCGCCTTTGCCCTCAAGGAGCGGGCGGACAGCAGCGCAGCCATCGCTGAAGCCGCCGCCATTTTCCAAGATGCCTTTTTATGCGGTATGCCCGCCGCGGCCTCCCACGCCCTTTCGGTTTTGCAGGGGCTGGGCGTGGACGCCGCCGCCATTGACCAGGTAGCGGACACTGCCGCCCGCCTGTCCCTGGTGGTACGCTACGGCGACCTGCGGCGGTTTGACCCCGCCCCGGTGGTGCCGCTGATCAAACAGCTCTATCTGAGGGCCTGCCTGACCCTGGCGGGGGCCTGCGTGTGCGATGCCAAAGCCGCCCCGGCGGTGACTCAGGCCATGGACCAGCTCAACTCCCTCCAGCTCAGCCACGATTTCCTGGAGGAGGACCGCTGGCTGGACCTGCTGGCGGACATCTCCGACCGGGATGATTTGAACACCCGATGCTCCGGCTTCGCCATGGCCATCCTGCTGGAGCGGGGCAAGGCGGACGAGGCGCTTCTGTCCCGTGAGGTGGCCCGGCGGCTGTCCCCCGGGGTGCCCGCCGAGTTGGGGGCGGGGTGGTTCGAGGGGCTGGCGGGCAAAAACCGCTACGCCCTCATCGCCCGTCTGTCCCTGTGGCGGCAGTTGGACGACTACCTCAGCGGCCTGGACGACGAGGCCTTCCGGCGGGCGCTGGTGTTCCTGCGCCGGGCCTTCGCCGACTTCTCGCCGTCGGAAAAAAATAATATCGCCGAGAATTTGGGCGAAATCTGGGGGGTAAACCCCCGGCAGGCTGCGGAGGTTCTTATGAACGACATCACCGAGACGGAACAGGCGGTGCTGGACAGCCTGGACGCGTTCGATTTCGACGACATTTAGGAGGTGGATGCCATGGAACAGCCGGAACAGCTCTCTCGCTGGCGGCTGATTTTGGGCTCGGAGACAGAGGACTCCTTTCAGAGCATGGGAGGCGGCGGGCTGTCCCAGGAGGAGCTGCTGATGGACGGAGCCCTGGGGGCCATCTACGGGGGACCTGGAGAGAGCTTCGGCAGCAGCCCCGGCGGCGGGGCAGGAAAAGGCCCCTCCTCCCCCGTCATCTCCAAGTGGCTGGGGGACCTGCGCACTTTGTTTGACCCGGAGATGGTGGCGGTGGTGCAGAACGACGCCATTGAGCGCAAGGGCCTCAAACAGCTGCTGCTGGAGCCCGAGCTACTGGAGGGGCTGGAGCCGGACCTGAACCTGGCCTCCACCCTGCTGATGCTCAAGGACCAGATCCCCAAAAAGTCCAAGGAGTCCGCCCGAAAATTCATCCGCAGGATTGTGGACGAGCTGAACAAAATGCTGGAAAACGACGTGCGCCGGGCGGTGACGGCGGCGCTGAACCGCCGGGCCCACTCCCCCCTACCCTCCGCTTCCGCCATCGACTTTCCCTATACCATCCGGCGGAACCTGCAAAATTATAACCCTGAGTTGAAAGCCGTCATCCCGGAGCGGGTGTGGTTCTTTGACCGCTCCAGCAAGATCAACCGTTGGCACATCATTCTGGACATCGACCAGAGCGGGTCCATGGGCCAGTCTATCATCTACTCATCGGTCATGGCCTGCATACTGGCGTCCATGTCGGCAGTGAAAACCAGCGTGGTGGCCTTCGACACCCAGATCATGGACCTGACCCCCCTGTGCGCCGACCCGGTGGACCTGCTCTTCGGCTTCCAGATGGGGGGCGGCACCGACATCGCCAAGTCCATCGCCTACTGCCAGGAGCTCATCGAGTCTCCGGCCAAGACCCTGTTCTTCCTCATCTCCGACCTGTACGAGGGGGGCAACCGGGCGGCCCTGCTGCGCCGGGTGGAGGAGCTGAAAGCATCCGGCGTCAATGTGGTGGTGCTGCTGGCCATCGCTGACGGGGGCAAGCCCTTCTACGACCCTCAGACCGCCCAGCGCATCGCGGCCATGGGCATCCCCTGCTTCGCCTGCGCCCCGGAGCGTCTGCCCGAGCTGCTGGAGCGGGCTTTAAAAGGGCAGGGCCTGGACGGGTTCAATCAAAAACAAACATAACAATTGCGGCAGACCGGCTCTCTGCTCACACCCTGGCGGCGCCGCTCTCCCGCGCGGCCTGGGACACCGCCTTCGCCACAGCGGGGCAAACCCGCTCATCAAAGGCGGCGGGGATGATATAGCCGGGAGATAATTCCTCCGGACCCACCAGTTCCGCCAGAGCTTTGACCGCGGCCTTTTTCATCGCCTCGTTGATGTCCGAGGCCCGCACGTCAAAAGCGCCCCGAAATACTCCTGGAAAAGCCAGCACATTGTTGATCTGGTTGGGAAAATCGCTGCGCCCGGTGCCCACCACCGCCGCTCCGGCGGCCTGGGCCAGGTCCGGCATGATCTCCGGCGTTGGATTCGCCATAGGAAACAGAACGGGGTCTTTTGCCATGGAGCGCACCATATCCTGGGTGACCAGCCCTGGCGCGGACACGCCAATGAATACATCCGCACCCTTCATTGCCGCCGCCAGCCCTCCCTCTGTACAGGCGGGGCTGGTCATATCCGCCAGCTCCGCCAGCGCCGGGTCGTTCTCCAGATCCGCCCGCCCGGGATAAACGAGCCCTTTGACGTCGCACAAAACGGCGTGCCGCAGGCCCATAGACCACAACAGCTTGAAAATGGCTGTTCCGGCGGCGCCCGCCCCGGACATGGCCAGCTTTACCTCAGACAGCTTCTTACCCACAATCTTCAGGGCATTGGTCAGCGCCGCAGCCACAATAATGGCGGTACCGTGCTGGTCGTCATGGAAAATGGGAATATCGCACCGCTCTTTCAGCCTGCGCTCAATTTCAAAGCACCGGGGGGCGGAGATATCCTCCAGGTTCACCCCGCCGAAGGACCCCGCCAGCAGGGCCACTGTATTGACAATCTCGTCCACGTCCTTGCTGCGCACGCACAACGGCACGGCATTTACCCCGCCGAAGGCTTTGAACAGCACGCATTTGCCCTCCATGACCGGCATACCTGCCTCGGGGCCGATGTCGCCCAGACCCAGCACCGCAGTGCCGTCGGTGACCACTGCCACTGTGTTCCAGCGCCCGGTGAGTTCATAGCTTTTGTCAATGTCCTTTTTGATCTCCAAGCAGGGCTGGGCCACGCCCGGGGTATAGGCCAGGGAGAGGGACCGCCGGTCCCGTACCTCCATCTTGGGCACTGTTTCCAGCTTGCCCCGCCACTGGTAATGTAATTTCAACGATTCCGCCGCATAGTCCATGGTCTGCGCTCCTTTTCTATGTCAATGGCAAAAAGTATACCACACCCCAGCTCAAAAGGAAAGCCCCCGGCCGGCGCCAGGGGCTTTCCTTTTACGATAAGATGAGCTGAATGGGGTCGTCCGGGCGCTCCCCCGCCAGGGGCAGGGTGACGATGGCCTTGAACAGGTCGCCATCGATGCTGATCTCGAACTTGCCGCGTTGGAGTTCGGTCAGCGACTGGGCGATGGACAGGCCCAGGCCGCTTCCCGCCTGGTTGCGGGACTCGTCCCCCCGAACAAACCGCTCCATCAGCCGTTCGGCGGGCATATCCAGGGCGTCCCGGGAGATGTTCTTCACCGACAACACCGCCCACTCCCCGCTGCGCCGCAGGTCCACGTACACCCGGGTGCCGGGCAGGGCGTATTTGGCGCAGTTGGTGAGCAGATTGTCCAGCACCCGCCACAGGTGCCGCCCGTCCGCCTCCACCCACATGGGCTCGCCGGGCAGGGAGCGCACCACCGTCAGCTTTTGGGCCTCCAGCCGCTCGCCGGTCTCGGCCAGGGCCTGGTCGGTGAGCTGGGCCCAGTCCAGCCGCTCCCAGTTCACCGTCAGGTTGCCGGTGGACGCCTTGGACGCCTCCACCAGATCCTCGGTGAGCTTTTTCAGCCGCTGGCTCTTCCGGTCCAGCACCTCGATATACTCCGCCGCCTTGGGGTCGGTGATGTCCGCCTTTTTCAGCAGGTCCACATAGTTGATGATGGAGGTCAGCGGGGTTTTCAGGTCGTGGGACACGTTGGTGATGAGCTCCGCCTTGAAGTGCTCGCTCTTCATCCGGTCCTCCACCGCCGCCGAGATGGCGTGGCCCAGGTTGTTCAGCTCGTCGGCGTGGCCCCGCA
>CANOBV010000027.1 GCA_947564255.1 uncultured bacterium
CATGATATTTACCTCCAAAGTGTTGAATATCCCTGCAATTCAATCACTTTCGGCTATCTACAAATAGTAAGGGAGAGGTAACTTCCTTACGTTACCGCTCCCTTCGGCGGGGGTTTTCTGTACAGCGTTTGACTTCGTCGGCGCATGCTCCATATATCACCCTACGGGAGGGCGGCTTCGTGCTCAACGAGCCGTTCGTCAGTGGAGCGGCAAAAAACTTCATCGCATTCGGGTAGAAAGAAAGGTCCCCCGGGAATGCCCCGGCCCGTTTTGCCGCCTTTGAGGACACAGGTTCTTATATCGGCTTGACAAGCGGTGTATTCTATGATATCTTATTATCGACATATACCGGAAACGATTTGCGAGAGGAGCTGGTGGTATGGCCAGACCGACCCGCTGCCGCCGGGTCTGCTCGGAGCCGGAATGCCGCGGCTTTGCTCCGCAGACAGCGCTCGGAATTGGCACGGTCACTCTGACTGTGGACGAATATGAAGTGATCCGGCTGGTCGATTACGAAAAAAGAACCCATGAGCAGTGTGCGGCGCAGATGGAAATTTCCCGGACGACAGTGACGGAGATATACGAAAGCGCGCGGTTCAAAATCTCGGACAGTCTCGTGAACGGGAAGACGCTGCTGATCTCGGGCGGAAACTACCACGTATGCCGTGGAGACCGGGAGCGGGGCTGCGGGAGAAACTGCCGGTGGGTCATGCATGAAAAGAAAGGAGAAGCTGCCATGAGAATTGCGGTGCCTTATGAGGACGGTCAGGTGTTTCAGCATTTTGGGCACACCAGCCGGATGAAGATCTACGACACGGAGGATGGAACAATCGTGAAGGAGCAGCTTGCCGACACCGCTGGCAGCGGCCACGGCGCGCTGGCGGGGTTCCTGTCGGGCCTGAAGGTGGACGTGTTGATCTGCGGCGGCATCGGCGGCGGCGCCCAGGCGGCGCTGGCCCAGGCCGGGATTAAGCTCTACGGCGGCGTGAGCGGGAATGCCGACGGCGCGGTTCAAAGCTTTCTGGCGGGAACGCTGAGCTATAACGCCGACGTTCGCTGTGATCACCACGGGCACGGCCACCATGACCGCTGCGGCGAGGACAGGCACGGCTGCGGCGGGAGCGGGGGCAGGTGCGGCGGATAAGTATCGGACAGCCCCGGCCTGGGTTATCTCGACAAACGCGATGAACGGGAGGCAGCGCTGTCCGCCTCCCGTTCTCATTGCGCATCTGAATACAGGTTCTGAGCGAGGAGGGTGCGGATGGAATTTCAAAACTGTCTCCCTATATGGGATAAGCTGTCAAAGGCCCAGCAGGACAGTATCCTTGGCAGCGTGGTCTCCCGGCAGATCACAAGGGGGACTGTGGTCCACGGCGGCAATACGGACTGCACCGGGCTGCTCCTGGTGAAATCCGGACAACTCCGGGCCTATATTCTGTCGGAGGAGGGCCGGGAGATCACCATCTACCGCCTGTTTGACCGGGACGTCTGCCTGTTTTCCGCCTCCTGTATGCTGCGAAGCATACAGTTCGACATCACCATTGAAGCGGAGAAGGACGCCAGCCTCTGGGTCATTCCGGCGGAGCTGTACCGGAAGATCATGGAGGAGTCCGCGCCGGCGGCCAACTATACCAACGAGATTATGGCCTCCCGGTTTTCCGAGGTGATGTGGCTGGTGGAGCAGATCATGTGGAAAAGCATGGACAGGCGGGTAGCCGATTTCCTGTTGGCGGAGTCCGCCATTGAGGGGACGGCGCGGCTGTCCGTCACCCATGAGGCCATCGCCAACCACCTGGGCACCCATCGGGAGGTGGTCACCCGGATGCTCCGCTACCTTCAAGGAGAGGGAATGGTCAAGCTGTCCCGGGGTGTTGTGGAGCTCCTGGACGCGAAAAGGCTGGAGACCCTGGGCCGTGCGTAAAAAAGACCTCCCCGCTTCCAACTGGAAACGGGGAGGTCTTTTACCGGTCCATGCCGCAGGCCGTGGCCGACTCGGTCAGGCGGCGGTCGTTCATCACCGCGTCATAAAACCGGAAACCGCCGGAGAAATTGTAGGCTTCAAAACCGTGTCCGGCCAGAATCCGGCATGCGATATAGCTGCGCAGGCCGCTCTGGCACATCACATACACCGGCTTGCCCGGCTCAAGTTCACCCAGCCGCTCCCGCAGTCCGTCCACGGGAATGAGCTGGAAGCCCTCGATATGGCCCCGGGCGTATTCCTGGGGCGTGCGCACGTCCAGCAGGGTCGCGCCGCCGTCCCGGGGAAGGTTGTTCATATCCTCCAGCCGGAACTGCTTCACCACCCCTTCGGCGAGGTTTTCCACCATGAAGCCCGCCATATTCACCGGGTCCTTGGCGGAGGAGTAGGGCGGCGCGTAGGCCAGGTCCAGCTCCTTGAGCTGGATGGCCGTCAGCCCGGCGTGGATGGCGGCGGCCAGCACGTCGATGCGCTTATCCACCCCCTCATAGCCCACGACCTGGGCCCCCAGCAGGCGGTACGTCCCCTGTTCAAAGACCACCTTCATGGTCATGACCCTGCCGCCGGGGTAGTAGCCCGCGTGGCTCATGGGGGACAGCACCACCGCGTCCGCGTCCAATCCCGCCTTTTTGGCATTGGTCTCGTTGACTCCGGTGGAGGCCGCAGTCAGGTCAAACACCTTGATGACGGAGCTGCCCTGGCTGCCCGGATACCGGCTGTCCCCGCCGCAGATGTTGTCCGCCGCGATGCGCCCCTGCTTGTTGGCGGGGCCCGCCAGGGAGATCACCGCGTCCTGCCCGGTGACATAGTGCTTCACCTGCACCGCGTCGCCCACGGCGTAGATGTCGGGCACAGAGGTCTCCATCCGGTCGTTGACCACGATGCCGCCCTTGAGGCCCAGCTCCAGCCCGGCCTCTTTTGCCAGGGCGGTATCCGGGGTGACGCCGATGGCCAGCACCACCAGGTCGGCGTGGAGCGGGTTTTCGCCCTTCAGCAGCACGTCCACGCCGCCGTCCCGTTCTTCAAAGCCCTCTACGGTGCGCCCCAGGGCCAGTTTGATGCCGTGGGAGCGCACCTCGCTGTGGATGAACGCCGCCATGTCCGGGTCAAAGGGGTTCATGAGCTGCTTCGGCCGCTGGACGATGGTGACCTCCATCCCCAGTTCCCGCAGGTTCTCCGCCAGCTCCAGGCCGATGAAGCCGCCCCCCGCCAGCACGGCGGACCTGGGATGGCGGGCGTTGATATAGTCCTTGATGCGGAAGGTGTCCTCCACCGTCCGCAGGGTGAACACCTTTTCCAGCCCCACGCCGGGGAGGCGGGGCTGGGTGGGCTTCGCGCCGGGGGACAGGATCAGCTTGTCGTAGGACTCCTCGAACTCCTCCCCGGTGTCCAGGTTTTTGACGGACACAGTCCTGCGGTCCGGGTGGAGGGCGGTGACCTCGTGGCGCACCCGCATATCCACCCGAAAGCGGCGGTAAAAACTCTCCGGAGTCTGGAGCGTCAGCTCCTCTGGGTCTTCAATGACCCCGCCGATGTAGTAGGGCAGGCCGCAGTTGGCGTAGGAGATATACCCCGACCGCTCAAAGACCACGATCTCCGCCTGTTCGCTCAAACGGCGCAGCCGGGCCGCAGCCGTGGCGCCCCCCGCCACGCCGCCCACGATGACTACTTTCATTTCAGCGTTCCACCTTTCCCCTGTAGGCGGCCATGCCGCCGATATTTTTTGCGTTGACATAACCCATCCGCCCAAGCAGGCCCACCGCCTGGCGGCTCCGGGCCCCGCTGTGGCAGTAGACGAACAAAGAGGCGTTTTTCCCTGCGGGGACGGTCCCTTCCGCGCCCAGAGACTGCAGAGGGGCGTTGACGCTGCCGGGGATATGGCCCTCCCGGTATTCCTGGGCTGTGCGCACGTCCAGCAGCACCGCGCCGGGGGTGGCATTGTACTCTCGAACGCCTTGATTCACGTCGGGGCCTTTCAGAAAGTCAAAGAATCCCATGGTACGCCTCCTCACAGAAGGGCCAGAATCTGGCTCTTGGGCCGCGCGCCCATGGCCTGATTCACAATTTTGCCCTCCCTCACCACCACCAGGGTGGGAATGCTGGAAACACCGAACTGGCGGGCCAGCTCCGGCTGCTCATCTACGTTGACCTTGCCCACCTTGATGTCGGCGCGCTCCGCCGCGATCTCCTCCAGAATGGGGCCCACCATGCGGCAAGGGCCGCACCAGGGAGCCCAGAAGTCCAGCAGGACGGGGCGGTCGGCGCGGGTCACCTCATCCTCAAAATTGTGTTTAGTGATATTGACAGCAGACATGTGTAGTCCTCCTTGTCCTGTGTGATGGCCCTATGGTAACAAAAACCTCATTTTTGTTCCGTGATAATGTCACCCTTCGGACGTTTGAGACCCGCGGTCCCAGGTCCGCCCTGCTCGCCGGTGTTAAGGAGGGCTTTCAAATATGGCCCTGAATAGTTCCGCTATCTCCTGAAAACACATAAAGCACAGGCTTTTTTATGGCGGTTTCAGCCGCAAACACAGGCTCTAAGGCGCTCAAAGGGCCTCTGCGCCGATGGCCCCCAGCAGCTCCCGGGCATAGGGCAGCTCTAAAATGGCGGCGCACAAGGTGTGCCACTCGTCCAGCTTGTGATGGCGGCGGGCGTAGAAAATGTTGGCGAGCACCTCGTAGTTCAGCGTCACCGTGCGCAGCTGGTTATAGCTGGACGGGAGAAGCTGAATGAGGTCATACCAGTCCGCTTTGTCCCCCCCGGCGGCAAAGCGCAGCCGCACCTCTTCCAGATAAGTGATATACTGCCGGAACTGCGCCAGTGAGGCGGGGGTGAGGTGGTCGGTGGAGAAATCGTCCGTCTCCAGGGCTTTGGTGTGGAGCTTGTGCATGGTGGAGGTGGAGTTGGCCACAGTACCCACTTTGTAGGTGTCGAATTCTTTCCACCAGTACAGGGGGGCGGTGATGTCCATGGATACCAGAATCTGGCGGATAAATTTTCGGTGGTCGCTGCCCGCCGCGCACAGGCGCTTGGCCAGGGCAAGGTCATTTGCCCCCAGCACATATTGTCCGTCCGGGCCCAAGCGGCTGTCCGACCGCGCCCAGCTGTTCAACGGATTGCGGGCGCCCCGCATGGCGTTTTCCAGGTTCATGACGGATACGCGCTCTACTTTCAACATGTGACGACACTCCTTGCTCACAGGAAGAGCGCCGCCCGCCCGGGCGGCGCTCTTTTTTGACGGTTTTTAAACGGATTCTCAGTTGGTGGAAATGTACTCGCCCATAATGTAGCCGCGCATGACAGACCCGCCTCTGCCGGAGAAAGTGACCTCATACCAGCCGCCGCCCGCGTCGGACACTACCTGGACGGTATTGCCGTTGACCAGGCTGGCGATCGGGGGGTTGGACCTGCTCGGGTCGGGACGCACATTCAGGCCGCCGTCGGCGTTGACGATGGTGCCCGTACGGCCCACGGTGGGACTGCCGCCGGTGCTGGGGGCTTGGGTGGAGGCGGCCGGAGGCGGGGTGGTGGTCGTGGTGCCGGCGATGGTGGAGATGTAATCGCCCATGATGTAGCCGCGCATGGTAGACCCGCCTCTGCCGGAGAAAGTGATCTCATACCAGCCGCCGCCCGCGTCGGACACCACCTGGATGGTATTGCCGTTGACCAGGCTGGCGATCGGGGGGTTGGACCTGCTCGGATCGGGACGCACATTCAGGCCGCCGTTGGCGTTGACAATGGTGGCCCGCTGGCCGCCGCTGGGCGGCGGAGTGGTTACAGGGGTGGTGGGGTCCGGCGTCGGGTTCACCGGTTCCGTGGGCTGTACCACGTCCTGGCTGTTGGCGGGGTCCGGAGTGGGGATGGGGTCGGGAGTGGGGGACAGCGAGGGGGAAACCGATTCCGAGGCATTGGACGCAGGGTCCTGATTCCCGCGCAGCTGGGGGTAGATAACGGTGAACACAATGACCAGAGCGGCCACGATGATTACCAGCGAGCACAAAAAGGTGATAAGCCTGGGCCAGTTGATGGGGGGCAGGTCGAACCCCTGGCCGCCCTGCTTGGAGGCCAGCCGCTTGCCGCCCTTGGGGCGGGGGGGGTAGTATTCCTCTTCCTCCTCGTACTCGAAAGCGTCCTGTCCGTCAAAGACATAGCCGTCGTCCAGGTCCTCCTCCTGCTCCTGAGCGGGGCGGACCGGGGGCGGCGTGGGGATATAGCGCGAGGCGGAGGCGGGGTCGCCCCGGCCCGAGACCCGCCGGGGGTCGTTGCGCTCCCCGCAGAAGGGGCAGCGGCGGTAGGTGGAGCTGTAATCCTCGCCGCAGGCGTCGCAATGGATGAGCATATCGTGAGAGGGCTTGGGAGCCATATGGGATTCCTCCTTGGCCAAAAGGCTCGAGTCTTGTCATACACCCATTATCTTACACGTTTTGACCCCGTTCGTCAATCTTTTTATGACTGCACTTTTGTGACGCTTTTGTGAACAGGGTGTGTTCTGCTTGAGCCTGCCCTTGACGGCGAAGCCAAAATGTGCCAAACTATGGTTATCCTCGTTTATCATCATTCAAGGAGGCGTTCTCTATGCACAACGAACTGACCCAAAAGGACATCGAATTGATGCGCCGGGAGCTGGAGTACCGCCGGAGCGTGCTGCGCCCCAAGCTCATAGAGGATGTGCAGACCGCCCGGGCCTTTGGCGATTTGAGCGAGAACTTTGAATACAAGGCCGCCAAGCGGGACAAAAACCGCAACGACAGCCGCTGCCGCTATCTGGAGAACATGATTAAAACGGCGGTGGTCATCTCCGGCGAGTCCGCCGAGGGCGCCGTAGGGCTGTATGACAAAGTGACCTTCCTGGTGGAGGAGGACGGCGAGACCGTCACCTGCCAGATTGTGACCACCATACGCCAGGACGCGCTGAAAAACCTCATCAGCAAGGAGTCCCCCGTGGGCAGGGCGGTGCTGGGCCGCCGGGTGGGGGACCGGGCGACGGTCCAGGTCAGCGACACCTACAGCTACGATATCGTCATCCAGGCCATTGAGCCCGGAGAGGACACCGGCGAAGCCCCGCTGGTACGGTTTTAAAACCGGGCCGGCAGGGGAAAGCTGCCGTTATTGGAGAGGAGATGAACCGGAATGCCGCACCTGCCCCCCCACCGGCGCAACGGCGCCCTGATGCCCGCCTCCGCCCTGTTCAGTCTTGCCCTGGCGGCGTTTGGACTGTGCCAGGGAACGCCCAGTGAAATTGTGGACGGGCTGCGCGTAATCATTACCATGGAGGACGTGCTCATTACCGACTATATCGCCGTGGCCGGGATGGGCGCGGCGTTCGTCAACGCGGGGCTGGTGACCCTCATCAGCACGGCCATCCTCTGGGAGTGGGACGAGTCGCCCAACGGGGCCACCATGGTGACCATCGGACTGATGTCCGGCTTTTCCCTGTTCGGCAAAAATATCGTCAACATGTGGCCCGGCTTTTTCGGCACCGTTCTCTACGCCCTGTTCAAAAAGGAGTGCTTTTCCAAGCACGTGAACCTGGCTCTGCGGGGCACTGCCCTGGCCCCCATGGTGAGCTTTATGGCGGTGCGGTTCAGCCCCTGGCTGGGCATCGCCACCGGCCTGCTGGTGGGCTTTTTGCTGCCCCCCGTGGCGGAATACGCCCACCGGGTGCAAAACGGCATGAACCTGTACAGCCTGGGCTTTTCCTGCGGCCTGCTGGCCATGATGATGGTGCCCGCCTTTAAGGCTTTCGGCCTGGACCCCGCCTCCGCCCACTACTGGTCCACCGGGAACAACCTTCAGCTGGGCACGGCTCTGACGCTGCTGTGCCTTGCCGCCGTCGCGGCCGGACTGGCCCGGGGGCCCAGGGTGGTGCTGACAAAATACTGGGCGCTGCTCAACACCTCCGGGCGGGTGCCCAGCGACTACGTGCGTACGTTCAGCCCCGGCCCGGTGCTGGTGAACATGGGGATAAACGGCCTCATCGCCACCGGATACATCGTGTTCACCGGCGGCGACCTGAACGGGGCCACCATCGGGGCCATATTCACCATCGCCGGCTTCTCCGGCTACGGCAAGCACGCGTTCAACATCGTCCCTGTGATGGCGGGCGTGCTGCTGGGCAGCCTGCTCAACCACGTGGACCTGAACAGCAGCGGCCTGCAGCTGGCGGGGCTGTTCGGCACCACGCTGGCCCCCTTTGCGGGGGTGTTCGGCTGGCCCTTCGGGGTGCTGGCGGGGCTCATCCACTCCTCAGTGGTCCTCCAGGCGGGGCTCCCCCTGGAGGGCATGAACCTCTACAACAACGGTTTCTCCGGAGGGCTGGTGGCCATCGTCCTCTATCCCATTCTCACGGCTTTCGTGGAGCGCCGCCGTCCCGTGCTGACGGAGGAGGACCTGTACGCCATGTTCGCCTCGGACGCGCCCCAGCCCCCGGAGGAGCTGCCGGGCAGGGACGAACCGGAGAGCTGACGAAGAGAACCGTCTATGCGCCCCGGCTGAAAATTTCGGAAAACAGCGCGATGACCTGCTCCGGCGAGTTGTCCGGCGAGAGGGAGACGCGCAGCACGCGGGATACGTCCCTGCCCCTTCCAATCGCCTGGAGCACGTGGGAGGGGGCTCCGGCTGTGCAGGCGGACCCGGTGGAGAGGGCGAACTTCGAGCCCACGGATTTGATGAAGCGCTCGTTGTCAAAGGCCGGGTCGTCAATGACGACGCTGATGACGCCGGGAAGGCGGTGGCGGGGGTCCCCCAGCACCGTGACGGCCGGGAACCGGGCCAGCTCACGCAGGACGGCCGCCTCCAGCCCGCGCAGCTTTTCGGCGTTTTGCTCCAGGCGCAGGCGGGCGAGCTCGGCGGCTTTGCCCATGCCCACAATGTTGTGGACCGCCAGCGTTCCTCCGCGGTGGCCGTGTTCCTGCTCGCCGCCGTGGATGAGGGCGGTAATGGGGGGAATGCCGTAGCCGTCGCTTTTCAGGTATGCCGCGCCAACTCCCTTGGGCCCGTGGAACTTGTGGGCGGACAGGGACAAAAAGTCCACCGGGGTCACCCGGACGTCCACAGGCAGCTTCCCGGCAATCTGGGTCGCGTCGGTGTGAAACGGAATGCGGCGGCGGCGGGCGGCCATGCACAGGGCGGCAATGTCGTTGACGGAGCCGAGCTCATTGTTGGCCCATATGATGGAGGCCAGCACCGTGTCTGGCCGGACCGCCCGCTCAAAGACGTCCGGTTCCACCTGGCCGTAGCCGTTTACGTCCAGGAAGGTGACGCTGTAACCCCGGTCCACCCGAACCGGTTCCCCCGAGAGGGAGAAGGTGGCGTCGTGGTTGGAGTAGACCTCCCCGTTTAAAAACCTGCAGGTATTCAGGGTGGCGTGGTGTTCGGCCTTGGAGGTGATGACATGGCTTCCGGCCCGCTCATAATATTTTTTATAGTCGCATACGCCTTTGATAATCATATTGGTGCTCTCGGTGGCGCCGGAGGTGAAGACAATCTCCTCAGGCTGGGCGCCGATGAGCCGCGCCACCTGCGCCCGGGCGGCCTCCACCGCGTCCGCCGCGTGCTGCGCCAGCGTGTAATATTTGCTGGAGGGGTTTCCGAACTCCTCCCGGAGGTAAGGCAGCATGGCCTCCAGCACCTCGGGGGCCAGCTCCGAGGTGGCGCTGTTGTCAAGATAGATCATACCGTGTCCCCCACGCCCAAGGTCTCCAGAACGTATTTCTCCACGCTCCCGGCGTGCTTGTAGCGGGAGGCGAGGTAGACGGCGCCCCGGTCGATGTGGGCCTTTACATATTTGGGAAAATATTCGTCATTGGTCAGCTTGCGCCCCTCCGCCTGCTCCACCAGCACCCTGAAATAGTCGTCGTACTCCGCCGTGATGGTCTGCCGGTTCAGCTCCAGACCGTCGTTGTCCGTGCCGAACTGGGTGATTCCTCCGCCCTCCCGAAGGGACCAGGCGATGGCGTGCTTGACCAGGGTATAGGGCTTGAAGGACGTGCTCCGCCCGATTTCGTCAAAGATCTCCGCCGTTTTTTTTGACGTTTTCAGCTTGTAAATCATGGGCGCACCTCGTTAAAATAGCCGGGCCTCACATTTGTGCGGCTGCTTCCGGCGTCATATTCCAGCAGGTATTCACGGGCGGTGAAGGGCTTCAGAATCTCGCGGTAATGGCCCACCACCTCTTCATCCGTGGACAGCACAATGACCTGGTCGCTGATTTCCGGGAAAAATATTCTGGACAGCTGGGCCCGGTGTTCCGTGTCGATTCTGGCAAAGGGCGTGTCGATGATGAAAGGAATCCGCCGGCGGGAGGTTTTGATGATGGCCCAATAGAGGGAGAGCACAAACACCTGCTTCTCCCCCTTGGAGAACTGCTCCAGGTCTATCCGGCTGTACAGCTCCAGCTCCCGGCCGCCGTCCAGAGAGAGCTGGTTCTCGTCGCGGCGTTTGGACAGGCTGGCGTACAGTTCCTGCCTGGACGGCAGGCCGAGGGCCCGCGCCGCCATGTCGGCCCCGGTGACGCCCAGCCGCCGCTCAAAGGCGTCCGGGCCAATGTTGCGCATCAGCGCCGACAGCTCCTCCAGCGTATAGCGCTGCTTTTTGTAGATATAGACATTAAAGTCGTCGTCCAGCTCCACCAGATGGATGTAGTCGTCTTTCCGGATGATTTGGCGGAATACCCGCAAAGACAGCTCCGCGATCTGGCCGCGCTTTTCTTTTGCCGCCGAGGAGAGAAGCTGTTCCATCATGCGGCGGATGCGGTCGGTATATACGTAGGCGGTCTGATACCGGGACTGCTGCTGGAGGGCCTTGCCCAGCCGGTCCCGGGCGGCTGTCTGCCGTTTCAGGTCCGCTTTTGCCTGCTCAAGCCGTGCCTCCGCCTCGCCTATGGAGGCCGACATGGAGTGGATAGCCGCGGACAGCCTGGACAGCTTGCCGTCGTATTCCTCCGCCTCGGACTGGGGCATGGCGCTGCGGAGCTTTTTGGTCAGGGCGTCGTACCGCTCCGAGGCGTCCGCCCGGGTCCTGCACACCGCCACCATGTCGTCAGAGGAGAAGTTGCGCAGGTTTGTCATGATGGCGGAGACCTGCTGCTCCTGCTCCTCCGACAGGTCATGGATTCTGGAGAAGGAGGCCAGATCCACATCGGGCCTCAAATGGTCGGCGATGCCGCCGGCCAGTGCGTCGGCCAGTGCGTCGGTCCGGCCGGCCTGGAAGCCCGGGATATCCTGTATGATCTGCCGCATGGCGGCGGGAGACAGCAGCGCTTGAACATTTTCATACTGCTGGACCAGCTTTTCGTCGTGGAGCTGCTTCTGCGCCTGCCCGGCCAGGTCCCTGGTGATAAAGACGGGCATCAAGGTCTCCACAAAGCCGCGTATTTTTCGGGAGTTTTCGGTTTTTACACCGTCCAGGGCGGTGAGCTCGGATTCAATTTCCCGGCGCTGGTCCTCGCGGAGCCCGCCGGAACGGGAAAATCCGGCCTCCAGCTGGGTGCGCTCCGCGCTGCGCTGGGCGTGCTGGACCCTGAGGTCCTCCAGCCGGGCCTGTTCCCGCTCAATCAGCTCCTCCAGAGCCGCGATGCCGTCGTCCGTCTCCTTCAGCTGGCGCGCGGTGCCGGCGAATTCCTCCGCCTCCTGCTCGCTGCTGACGAAGGTGCGGCAGAACTTTTGGAGCAGGCCGAATGTGTCGAATCCGGAGAGGGTGAGCACCGCTTCCTTCAAAAACTGCCGGTGCCTGCCGCTGGAGAGGGACTTGCCCACCTCTTCCCCGTCGAAAAAGAAGAGGTCGAACATGTTGGGAGGAATGACAGTAAAGAGATAGTTCTGGAAAAAGTCCAGGTCCTGCTCCCCCAGCTGGGTATCTCCGGCCAGAACCGTGAACCGCTCGCCCAGACTCTTTTCCTGTAAAAACCACTCCCGCCGGATGGTGTAATCCGTGACATGGCGGCCCACGGGCAGGCCGACCCGGAGTTCCACAAAGGACCGCATGTCGGCGGACAAAAACGCGTCATGGTTGATAAGGCCCCGGAGGCGCGCCGTATATTGGTTGTTCCTGTCCTGAAAGCGAAAGCACTGAGGGCCGTACAGGGCCAGCTTCACCGCCGTGAATAGGGATGTTTTCCCCGCGCCGTTGTTGCCGCCGATTAAAATGACGTTTTTGCCCGGGACTGTGTCCAGGTTTATTTCACACTCCCCCACATAAGAGCTGAAATTATACAGCTTGACGCTTTTAATCTTCATGGGCCGCATTCCCTTCTCCTGCGCCGGCCAGCTGGGCCTCCTGGAGCCACTGCTGGGTGACCGTTTTGGCCAGCGCGTCCCGAAGCAGGCGGGTGTTGGAAAAATATTTGTTTTTATTCGCCTTGAAAATCATGGTGTGGACCAGCTCCAGGGGGACCTGGTATTCCGCCGCCAGACGCTCCAGTTCCGCGCACACGGCGGGGTCGAAAAGGGGCTGCTTCAAATCGTCCCAGGGCAGGCGCCTGCCGGTCTCGTCGTGGTAGAGCTCCACCAGCACCCGGCGGGACAGGTCCTTTTCCTCGTCCCATATCTGGTCGATGGCCCGCAGCTCGCCCTCGGTGATCAGCTCATATTTCATCTGCTCCTGCACCCGCAGAAGGCGCCGGAGAATCATCTGGCGCGCCTCCCAGGTGAAGGGGCCGAAGCCCAGCTCGCCGGTCCCGGTGCGGTACACCGTGCCGTCGCGCCGCTTTTTCTCCCGGTATTCCGGGACGTCGCGGATGGACATGAGCCATTTCCGGTACTCGGCCAGGGGAATGAGCTCCCGGTGACCCGAACGGATAAACCCGTTCAAGGACTTGTCCTCTTTGACGACGGAGCAGACCCAGCACCCGAAGCGGGATTTGCCGCAGGACTGCTGCTGCTCGTCCTTGGAGGAGAAGCCCGCGAAAGGGCACTCGCCGCTGTCCGCGTCGGCGTACAAGTCCACCAGGCGGCCGTTGTCCCCGCCCCACGCGTTTTTCCGGTTGTTGGACATCAGGATATCCCACACCTCGTCGGTGGACAGGGACACAATGGCCGGGTAGACAAAGGCGTTTTTGATGGTGGAATGCCGGTTGAGCAGGCGGCCCAGCAATTCCCGACCCTCAATGCGCTGCTTTCTGGCGGCGCTCTCCGCCTTCCGGACGCCCAGCAGGACCACCACCTCCGTATGCTGTTCCTGAATAACCTGCTCAATGTACTTTCCGCTGGGCGCAATTTTCAGCCGGTCCGTACACCAGCGGAACGTTCCGTTGGTGCGGGGGGTGGGAAAGCCCCGCCCGATCACGTTTGCCCAGAAGCTGCTGCCGGGGTCCGGCGTCACCTTTTTGACGCACATGGGGATGCCGTCGCGGGCGGACGACGCCTTGAGCAGGCGGAGCATATCGTCCAGGTAGATTTTGATGAGGGGATTTTCCACCAATGTATCGGAGGAGACGACATGCACTGTCTTTTTACGGGCTTTGGGCTCCAGCCGCTTGAGCATTTCATAGACGAGGTGAACCAAAAGCGTTGAGTCCTTGCCGCCGCTGTAGCCGATGACCCAGGGGCGGTCGTCGGATTGATAGACGTACTGAATTTCATCCAGCAATCCCTGTACCAACGGTTTGTCATGATAACTGTTCATAAAATTAATCCTTTGCGTCCGCTCCCGGCGGCGCCTTTCAGCAAATGGCACGGCCCCGCGCAGCCCGCTTGCGGGGGTGAACTGTTTCAGAGGCCGCATTCGCGGCCTTGACTTGCGCTTCATAGTGAACGAGGCGCGCTTCGCGCGTCAGCGGGCCGACGGCACACGGATTGAAAAAGTGCAATCTGCACTTTTTCAACTTTATTCACCATATGACATTATAGTATTTCAGGGGGGTAAAGTCAAGCTGGCGAGAACGCGCCCGCTATGCGGGCGCGTTCTCGCCTTTGCCGTGTTTTGGACGCCTGAACCGATGTGCGCGCGGCGGCCGGGGAAGCTGCTGGCTCACAGCTTCTCCCGAAACAGGCCGTGGCGGTTGCAGTACCAATATAAATATCCGCCGCTCCGGGGTTCGAACCGGGCCTCGGGCAGGCCCTCGGGGTAGAGCTTCACCAGGTCGAACCGCCCTGTGGTCACATAGGCCATAAAGGAGATATAGTGGTTTTTGCGCATCTCGTGAGGGATGGTGAAAAAATATTCGCCGTCGAACCGCTCCCGGACCAGTTTGTGGGCCTCGTCGGGCTCCTCCGCCTCCAGGGGAGGCAGGGTGAGGCCGCAGCAGGAGGCCACCGCCGGGCCGCTGGAATGGATGATGTTGCCGCACACCGGGCACACGTACAGCGGCGAACGCAGAATGTTGGCGGCCCGGTTGGAGTTGACCACCTGTTCCCCGCTCAAAAGCTCGGGGACGGAAATGCGCAGCGCTTTGGCCAGCGGTTCCAGCAGGGCGACGTCGGGCAGGCCCCGGGCGGTCTCCCACTTGGACACGGCTTTTCCGGTGACGCCCAGCTGCTGTGCCAGCTGGTCCTGAGTCATGCGGCGGGCGGTGCGCAGGCGCTTGATGGTCTCTCCTGTGACATAATTGTTCATATACTTCACTACCTTTCCCCCACACCATACCACGCGGGGCGGGGGAATGTCTACCTACGCTGCGTAGAGGCGGCTGCACGTCCGGGAAGGTCCCGGACGTGCCCCGCGTGTGTTTTGAGCCTCCGCCGGGAAGCGGCGCCGGGGTGCGCGGCCCGTCTGAAAGCTCAATCCTTTTTCTGCTTGCGCCGCTGGATCATCTCGCGGAAGCCCCCCGCGCCAAAAGAGAAAACCCGGTTTACCCGGCTGATGGTGGCGGAACTGGCCCCGGTCTTTTCCAGAATCTCCGTGTAGACCAGCCCGTCGTCCAGCAGCTGGGCCACATCATACCGCTGTTCCATGGCCCGCAGCTCGCCCACGGTACACAGGTCGTCGAAAAAAGCAATGCACTCTTCCAGGTTTTTCAACTCGAGAATGCTCTCATACAGCGCCATACTCCGCTCTTTATTGGTTGTTTTTGGCATATGCGTCCCTCCCGCGCCTCAAAGCTCCCTATATTTTAGCAGATAAAAGAGATAAAGTAAACAACTATTTTCGACCTCAGCCGCAAATGTTCAGCCTGCTGCGGGAAATGCCCCGGGGGTTGTCTTTTCCTGGGAAATGAGGTATAATCAACAGGCTGACACCGCCGGGGCCCCAGAGGGGCCGGGGCTGTTTTCTGAGAGGAGCGTCCGCCATGACCCGAGACGAAGCCTTTGAATTTCTGGACCGCACCGCCCGGGGCATTGCCCAGATGTTCGGTTCCACCTGCGAGACGCTGGTCCATGACATGGGGGTGCCAACCCACCCCATCCTGGCCATTTATAACGGCCATGTGTCCGGCCGGGAGGTGGGCTCCACCATGGACATCATGGGCATTGGCCTGGAGCTGGACGAGCAGGCGGCCACCACCGACCAGGTGAATCTCGCCGCCACCACCCCCGACGGGAGGCAGACCAAGTCGTCCACCTTCCATATGATTGGAGAGGACTATAATCTGGCGCTGGGCATCAACTTCGACTACACCTCCCTGGTGTTTGCCAACCGCATTCTGGAGGACCTGGTGAGCGCCCAATCCGACCTGCGCTCCGCGCTGTGGCAGCCGGGGGACTCCCGGCAGCTGGCGGACCTGTTCGACCAGTGCGTGGCCGAGCTGGGGAAGCCCCTGGACGCGCTGACCAAGTCGGATCGGCTGCGGGTGGTGGCCCTGCTGAGGGAGCGAAGCGCTTTTTCCTTCCGCAAGTCGGTTCCCTATGTGGCGGGACGGCTGGGGGTGTCGCGGTACACCATCTATAAGTACCTGGAAGAGGTGGGGGAGGATGAGCGCCAATAAACGGCGGCGTTTTTCCCTTGCAACCGACGGGGAAAAAGATTAAAATGGCGGCATACCCGCTATGAAAAGGCCCCCGCGAAGCTGCCGCTCAGGCTTCACGGGGAGACGAGGAGTGTGTTACATAATGATAAGAGAACAGCTTGAGGCTTATTTTGCGGACAAGGAAAAACTGCTGGTGGAGGCGGTGAGCCGCCTGGTGTCCATCGACAGCACGGAGGGGGAACCCGCCCCCGGCGCCCCCTTCGGCCCCGGTCCCGCCGCCGCGCTGGATGAGGCGCTGGCCATCGCCCAGGAGTGGGGGCTGGCCGCCGAAAACCACGAGGGCTATGTGGGCACCGCCGACCTCAACGGCGGAGAGGACGCCCTGCACATCCTGGGCCATCTGGATGTGGTGGCCCCGGGGGAGGGCTGGACGGTGACCCAGCCCTACGCCCCCAAACTGGTGGACGGCCTGCTCTACGGCCGGGGTACCGACGACGACAAGGGGCCGGTGATCGCCTCCCTGCTGGCCATGAAGGCGGTGAAGGACCTGGGTGTGCCCCTGACCAAGAACTGCAAGGTCATTATGGGCACCAACGAGGAGAGCGGTTCCGGGGACATCGCCTGGTATTTCGCCCGCCATCCCTATGCCCCGGCCACCTTCTCCCCCGACTCCGGCTTCCCCGTCATCAACACGGAAAAGGGGAGCCTCCGCCCGGTTTTCACCAAGAGCTGGCCGGCGCAGGAGGCCCTGCCGCGGGTGAAATGGGTTCACGGCGGCATCCGGATGAATATTCTGCCTGGGGACGCCTCCGCCGGGGTGGAGGGGCTGACCATGTACGACATCCAGCCCGTGGCCCGGAACATCACCGCCCGGACGGGGATCAAATTCACCTTTGCCCACGAGGGCGGGCTCACCGTGATCAAGGCGAAGGGGGAGGCCTCCCACGCCGCCTGGCCCGAGGGGGGCAATAACGCCATTACTGGCCTTATCGCCCTGCTGTGCGCCCTGCCGCTGGCGGAGGGCGGGTGCCGGGACGCGCTGAACAGCCTGAGCGCCCTCATCCCCCACGGGGACTGCAAGGGCCGCTCCCTGGGCATTGCCCAGGAGGAGCCGGTGGCCGGGGCGCTGACGGTGGCCTTCTCCCTGCTGGAGGTCACGGAGACCGGGCTGAAGGGCTATTTCGACAGCCGCGTGCCCCTGTGCGCCACGGAGGACAACTGCCTGAAGGTGGCCAAGGCCGCCTTCGAGGGAAAGGGGTTCACCTTTGAGGCCGTTCAGGGCGCGCCCCACCATGTCCCCGCCGACAGCTCCTTTATCAAGACCCTGCTTACACGGTACGAGGAGTACACCGGGCTCAAGGGGGAGTGCCTGTCCACCGGGGGCGGAACATACGTCCACGACATTCCGGGCGGCGTGGCCTTCGGCTGTACCCTGCCCGGGTTCGACACCCACCTCCACGGCCCCGACGAGCGGGTGCGGGTCAGCGACCTGATGCTGAGCGCCAAGCTGTTCGCGCACATCATCATCGATATGTGCGGGTAGGCGGCGGGTGTTCCGCTACCGGAACCAGTAATACACCCGCTCCGCGGTTTCCCGGCGCAGCTCTCCCCCGCTGGCCTCGGCCACCTTTCGGGAGGGGGCGTTGTCCGGGTGGATGGTGACCAGCAGTTCTTCGGTGATGCCCATGCGCCGGGCCTCCCGGAGCATCAGCCCCAGCAGGGCTTTTCCGTAGCCCCGGCCCTGCTTTGTGCCGTCCACGGCATAGCCGATGTGGCCCCCGGCCTCCCGCAGAGCGTCGGTGAGGCGGTGCCGCAGGGACCCGAAAGCCACGGGGACGCCGCCGTCCATGAGCCAGAAGGTGGTGTCCGGCACCTGCCAGTCCTCCAGACCAATGCCCTGACTGCGGTCCACCCGCTTGGCCAGCCATACGGGGAAGTCTTCCCAAGCCATTTGATAGCAGCTGTTCAAAAATCCGTTTTCCGGTGGGATGCGCTGGAGCATTTCGTAGACGTCCCGCCCGTCGGTAAGGGCGGCTTTCCGTAAGTACAGCATGATATTCCTCCTGAAAATAGACAGGGAGGCGGCATCAGCCGCCCCCCTGTTTTTGAGCTTTTTATTTCGCCGCGCGGACCAGGCGTCCGCCGGAGCTGATATACTGCGCTCCGCCGATGGATACCCGGAACGTGTTGTCCAGGTTCTCCTTTTGAATCACATGGGTGGGGGCGCACACCGCCACACTGTGGGGCGGCATGTCCCGCACCACCACGGCGTTGGCGCCCACCCGGCAGTGGTCGCCAACGGTGACGCCTCCGATGATTTTGGCGCCCGCGCCCAGGTACGCCCCGTCCCCAATGACGGGGGAGCCGGGACGCTTGCTGTCCGGCAGGGTGTTGGAGCCGATGGTCACCTGCTGGAAAATGACCAGGTCCTTCCCCAGCACCGCGTCGTTGGAGATAAACACGCCCACGCAGCCATGGGGGAAATAGGGCCGCCCCGCGATTTGGGAACCGATGCCCACGTAACTGCCGTACCCCATGAAGTACTTTTCATAAGCCTGCTTCAGCAGAGGGGAGGGGCGGCGCTGAAGATGCTCCTTCAGCGCCCAGTAATCCCCGAAACGCACCTTGATATACACCCGCAAAAAGGGATGGGCCAGGGCGAACAGCACGCTTTTGACAGCGGAGGCCATTTACTTCACAGTCTCTCCCCGGGCCTTTTTCTCCTCGATCTCCCGGAGGGCGTCCTTATAGGACAGGTTGACCCGGCCCTTCTCGTCGATGTCGGTGACCTTCACCCAGATCATGTCGCCGATGTTGATCACGTCCTCCACCTTGGCCACCCGGTGGTTGGCCAGCTTGGAGATGTGGACCATGCCGTCCTTGCCGGGGGCCAGCTCCACAAAGG
>CANOBV010000028.1 GCA_947564255.1 uncultured bacterium
GCAAGGAGTCGATAGCTATCAATAATGATGCCGGCGCATCCGGCTCTTTATTGACGGACGTACTGAGGAAATCTAACATTTGCTGTTGGTCGATGCCATCATCACAGGAGAAAATGATTTTGAATAATTCGGGAAAATTTTCTTCTTTTGCTGCAAGCTTGACTAAAGAACTGAGATCATTTTTTTGTAACATTATAATCTCTCCCTTTCTATGAAAGAGTAGTAATATAGCATAAATTTAACTTTGATTTATTATATTACAACTTGTCGCTTTTTGTCAATATCATAATGATTATAGTGTACTGAAAAAACATCAACTGTCGAATGAGCCTATTAATAAAGCCTTCACAATACCTGTCAGAACAAACATACTGCTTTTCAGACAAGGCCTAATTGGACAATATCCCAAGAACTCTACAATAAAAAGTGAACGAGTATTTTCTGCACCTCACCCCAGAGTTTTTGGAAAGGGCGCCAGCGGAGACAGCAGCGCCCAATGTCTATGAACTTGCGGCGGCCCGTGCCAAAATAGACCGGTTGGAGAAACAGTTGAAGCATTCACAGCAGGAATTGGCATTTGTAAAAAAATTATACATGCTGGCAGGATGAATTCATCAAAAGGTGCGAATCAGCGCCGTAAGTTGCCGTTCTCCCCAATCCGGTTCCTGACAGGCAGCCCTGCTCGGCGCTGTGTCGTGGTATGCTTATAGCATAATACCATTGGGAAAATTTGTCGAGAGCTAATATAGAACCGGGGGTGGGCCGAAGCCCACCCCCAATGCTTAGGTTTATGCGGTTTTCAAGAACAATGCGCGTCCAATTACTGCAGCAGCTGGAGCACGCTTTGGGGAACCTGGTTGACCTGGGCGGACTGAATTAGCATATTGTTCTTGGTGTAAGCCATCATTGCCTCGGCCTCATTGCGGATGGCAGACTTGGTATTCCGAGTACCCTCTGCGCTGGATAAGTCGGCGCTGCCCGCATAGGCCCCCTTCTCACGCAGTCAGGCAACCCCCACCGGGGTTTCTTTATTCACAGCATAGCAGTTTCCTGGGGGTACTGCCGTATGTTTTTAAGTTGTCTTTTTGTCCGCCTCGTCGATGTAGTACTGGTAATCGCCCATCAGAGTCACGGTGATGGAGCCGTCGGCGTTGGTCTCCCACTCGCCCCGGATGTCCGGCTTGTCGATGGGCATCAGCCGGGGGCCGCAGGTGTAGGCCTCCCCGCTGGTGTCTCCGACCGCGCCCATCAGGTGCAGGTCGCAGTTGGCCGCTCCGTTGAAGGTGTACAGATCGCCCTCCTTCACGGTCTCCGGATCATCGGTGAGGGCAAATTCAGTGAACATGGCCGCGCCGTTGCCGAACTCCAGCATCTCTTCGCCGGTCATGGCGACGATCCCGGCGGCGGGGTCAAAGACGCCCACGCAGTATTTCACGTCGGTTCCGGCGGACTGAACCGCCACCTCCGCCGCCTCGGACCAGGGGGAGTCTTCTACCTGGGCGCCGTTGTTCCCGTTGGCTTTACAGCGCACATAATAGGTCCCGTCTTCGTTTACTGAGATGGTCACGGAGCGGTTCCGGATCCAGATGGCCTTGGAGGAGTTGGTGGGGTCGATGTAGGCCGCGTCCGAGCCGAAGTCGGCGCTGCCCACCGGGTCGCCGGAGCATTCCGCGTTGTCAAACACCTGGGCGGTGAAGGAATACAGGGCCTCGGACTTGAAGTAATGCTCGTCAAAGGACTTATCGGTGATGTTGACCTTCACCTGGCCGTAGTCGTTCTGGACCACGATGCCGGGGGCAGAGAGGGTGCCGCCGATAACCAGCCTGTCGCCCACCACCGTCTCCGTGATGGTCTTGTCCATGTACAGCCCGTAGATGGTGGGATAGTAGGCGCCAAAGGCCAGCTTGCCGATCTTTTTGAAGGTGCCGGTGTTGCCTGCGGCGGCCTGGAGGGTCTGCTTCAGCGCAGGGCGGGCCCCTTCCGCCACCTTTCCGTCCACGATATCCTCCTCCCGGAAGAAGCGGACCACGTAATAGTCGGAGTCGCCGATGGTGGCAAAGGCATAGTTGCCGTTGGCATCCACGGTGATGGTGTCGCTGCTCATGGCGGAGCCGCAGCCAGAGAGGGACAGCGCCATCAGCAGACACACGGCGGCCAGGGACAGTTTGGATAACAACCTCAATTTCATGATGCTCTCTCCTTTCTGGTCAAGCGTTGGCCTTGCGGTTTCTGAGGATGACCCGAACCATGGCGTACAGGCAGGCCGCGCAGGCCAGCCCGGCGACGACGGTGCCCACCGTCAGGCCCACCCGCCAGGGGGCGGTGCCGTAGGTGATGGTGGCCCCGGGGGCCAGGCCGTTGAGCTGGAGGGCGTTGCTGTTGGCCTTATTATACAGTACGTTCTTCGCGGCGGTCTGGAGGTTCTTCAGGGCCAGGTCGTTGTCGGTGTCGCCCAGCTGCACCTGGGACAGGCACAGGTCGGTGCCGCCGGAGTAGAGGGCGGCTGTGGGGTCCATGTACTCGGTGGCGTTGTTGATGGCGTCGGTGAGGGAGATGCCCACGAAGCCCCACTCATTGCGCAGGATGTCCACGCAAAGTTCGGTGCAGGCCGCCGTCCAGGTGGCGCCCAGCAGGTTGTAGGAGGTCATGACGCCGGTGGCGCCAGGCATTTCCTTGGTGGTCAGGCTGCCGTTCTCGTCATAGCAGTTGACGGTCATGGTGGTCTCTTTCACGTAGTACTCCCAGCCCCGCAGGTAGAGCTCCCGGATCGTCTGCTCGTTCACCCAGGTGCACAGGTTGCCCTGGCGGTTGACCTCCTGGTTGTTGACGGCGAAGTGCTTGTTGAAGCAGATCAGGCCGCCCTCGGAGCCGGCGGACACCTCGGCGGAGCACATCACGCCGGAGTGGATGGGGTCCTCGCTGTAGTACTCGGTGTTGCGGCCGCAGAACTCGCTGCGGTGGATGTTGGTGCCGGGGGCGTACCAGCCCGTCCAGCCGTAGGCCATCATCTCGTTGGCCACCGCCGTGCCCATGAGGGCGGCCATCTCGGTGTTCCAGGTGCTGCCGATGAGGATGTTGTGCTGGTACTGCTGGCAGTCCTGGGTGCCCAGCGCCTGGGCGGTGAGGCCGGCGGGGCCGTCCAGGTCCACGGTGCGGGGAATTCCGTTGTCCGGGTCGGCCACCTCCTGCCAGTTGCCGTTGGAGAACATCTCGATGAGCTTATCCTCGGAGATCTGCTCGATGAAAGCATCCCACTTGGGGTCGCTGTAGTCCAGGCCCCGCAGCTCCGCCAGGGTGTAGCCGGTCATGGTGGAGTCGGTGATCACGATGTCGTCGATGTAGGTGTCCACCGCGTCGGTGTCAAACTTCTTGCGGTCGTTGAGCACCCGGTCCTGGGCGGTGTAGTCGTCCCCCTCCGGGGCGGTGGGGAAGGTGCCGGCGAAGTCGGCGCGGCTGAAGTTGACGCTGGAGCCGGTGCCGGTCTGGACGCTGTCGGTGAACTTCCAGTTGGTGATGTCGTCCAGCTGGTTGACGGCGGCGGTGTTGTCGGTGGGCCGCTTATTGTCCGCGCCAAAAACCAGCTTGCCGCCCAAGGTGTAGGTCCACACCTTGCCGCTGTCGCCCAGGTCGGTATCCGCCCAGCTGTGGGCGTTCTCGGAGAGGATAAAGCGGTAGTCGCCCTCGTCCAGCACATAGCATTTGGCGTCTTTGTAGTCGTAGGAACAGATGTAGTCCCGGTTCACCTTGATCTCCAGGGTCTGGCTGGCGCCGGGCTCCAGCACGTCCGTCTTGTCGAAGCCCACCAGCACCACGTGGGCCTTCTCGATGCCGCCCTTGGTGTAGGGGGCGCTGAGATAGACCTGGGCCACCGTGCTGCCCGCCACGCTGCCTGTGTTGGTCACGTTCACCTGGAAGGTAAAGGTGTTGGAGGCCTCGTCAAAGGCGGGGTCAGCGGCGTAGGCCATGTCGAAGGTGGTGTAGCTCAGGCCGTAGCCGAAGGGGTAGACCACCACGTCGTCATAGACGAAGCCGGGGTAGTTGCCGTTCTGGGCCTCGTAGGCGGCTGTCTCATAGTATCGGTAGCCAGTGTAGATGCCCTCCTCATACTCCACGAAAGTGGTTTTGGTGGTGCCCTGGGCGGGGGTGGAGGGGTTGCAGAGATAGCCGCTGCCGCCCAGGTCGCCGTTGGTGTAGGTGAAGTCGCCATAGTTGGCCATCAGGGGGCTGTAGGCGAAGCTGCTGATAAAGGTGTCCACCGTGCGGCCGGATGGGTTCAGTACCCCGGTGAGCAGGTCGGCCACCGCCTCGGGCCCGTTGGCCCCGATGTTGGAGGACAGCCACAGCGCGCCGGTGATTTTGCTGTAATCCCGGGCCCGGTCGGGTTCGAAGAAGCGGTCATGGTAGTCGGCCCCGGCGGTGAGGAAGGAGCTCTCCATCACGTTGGCGGAGGCCAGCAGGACGATGACCTTATCAAAATTGGCGCAGGCGTTGTCCAGCAGTTCCAACTCCGCCTGGGACAGGGACAGCTCGGTGCGCACCCCGTCGGCGGCCAGGGTCTTGGCGTCGTTTCCCTCGCCGTAGGCGCGGTAGATGGTCACGATGGCGGCGTCCGTGTGCCCGGTATAGTTCCCGGTCCAGCCGGATTCCGTCAGCCCGGAGGCAGCTTTCGCGGTGGTGGAATCCAGCACGTCCAGTCCCGCGGCGGTGAGGGCGTCGGTCAGGCCAAAATCTGCCCCCAGCAGGGTGATTTTGGCCTCGGAGGACAGGGGCAGGGCGCTGCCCTCGTTTTTCAGCAGCACCACGCCATCCCCCACGATGGCCCGGTTGGCCGCCTCGGCGAAGGCCTTGGAGGCCTCCTTGCTGGAGTAGTCCCCAGCGTTGAGCAGGCCGGTGTAGTACTGGTCGGCGCTGCCGCCGCCGGAGGTGTGCACCTCGCCCTGGCCGAAGAAGTTGTCCATCACGCCGGAGTATTGGTTCATCAGGAGGTTGGCAGCCACAGCCAGGGCCAGGATCACAGCTATGACAGGGGTGAACACCGCCACAGCCTGCCCGCTGGTCATGGGCTTTCTGGCCTGGGCCTCCTCTGGGTACTCCCGGGCCAGCTTGGCGCAGGTCACAGCGTTCACCAGGCACAGCGCCGCCGTAATCAGGGCGGTCACGCCCACCGTGACGGCGAAGGGGTGCAGGCCGTACATCCCGTTCTCCTTGCCGTAATGCACCAGTTCCTTGAACTTGTCATAGGCGGTGTTCATCACCAGGGAACCCAGGGCCAGCCAGGTCGCGCCGAAGTAGGCGAAGATGACGGCCAGGATGCCGCTGCAAACGGTAGCCTTCTTGGCCCGGGCCCGCAGGAGCATCAGCCCCAGAATCAGCCCGCCCAGGATAGCCGACACGATGCCCGCGATGAGCACGGGGTTGGGGCCGATAAGCTCGCCGCCCAGAATAAAGGCGGGCCAGCAGATGAACGCCACGTCAATACCTGAATAGGTATTGTAGGCGTAGGCGCCGTTAACCAGTTCCCCCACCCGCAAAGCCGGCAGGAACAGCTGGGCTGCGGCCAGCGCCGCCACCAGCAGGGCGGCTAGGGCGCTCAGCATTCGGATTGAGTCCGGCTGGGGGCGTTTTCCGTACGTCCCGTTGACCACCAGAATGTTTCCCATAGACAATTTCCTCCATTTCTTGTTTGTGTGTGTCCGATTTGTTTCGCTGTGGACATAATACAAGTCCCCCTGGCAAAAGCCAAGGGGACTTGGGCAAACTGCGTTTTATGGACGGCAAACTGTCCCGCCCGCTCCACGAACGGGCGGTTTTTTTACACGAACTGCGCGTCAGAACAGCATGGTTCCGTTTTCCCGCTGGAGGGCCAGGTAGGCAGAGCGGATCTCCTGGGTACCGCCCCGCCGGATGGGCAGAACGGTGCCATCGTCCAGAATCACCTCGCCAGTGCGGATGCTGGCAATATAGGCATGGTTCACCATGTAGCCCTTGTGTATGCGCAGGAAGCCCTCCGGGGCCAGCTCCTCCTCCAGCAGCTTCATGCGGCTGGAGATGCGGATGGGCTGGTCGCGGCCGTCCAGGAACATCCGCTGATAGGTGCCGCTGCCCTCGAAATAGCGGATGGATGCCAGGGCCACGCCGGTCTGACCGTCGGGGGTGGACACCACGATCTTTTTTTCACGGCGGCGCTTCTTCCGCTGGGCGGCGTAGGAGCTGAGCACGTCCTCCATGTCCTTCATGAACCGCCCCTTGCGCACGAAACCGAAGGGGTGGATATGCAGGGCAGCGAACACCTTGTCCTCCCGGTTGGAGATGTAGATGATTTCCGGGGCGGGCTCCCGGGCTTTTAGGGCACGCCCCAGTTCGATGCCGTCCAGGCCGGGCATCTCAATGTCCAGCAGCACCAGTTCCACCACCTCCCGCTCACAGTGCCGCAGCAGCTCCGCGGGCTTTGTAAACCGGGCGGTGTCCGCCCGGAGCCCTGCCTCCCGCAGAATGCTCTCCGCGGCGGCGGACGCCGTATCCACGGCGATTCTGCTGTCATCACACACTGCAATCCGGATCTGTTCCATTCCATCATCCCTCCCCCGGCTTCGCGCAGGCCATATCCAGTACCACGTCCACGATATATCGGCCCTCCCGAATCTCGCGGTTCACCGCCCCGTCATACCGGGCGGCGATGCCTTCCACGATCTTGTGGCCGTAGCCGTGGAGGGTATCGTCCTCTTTGGTGGTGCGCAGGGACAGCAGTTCCTCTGGGTTCCGCGCGCCGTCCACCGGGTTGATGACGCACAGGTACAGGCCGGCGCCCTTCTGCCGCAGGCCCACCTCCACCGTGCCGTCCGCCGTTCCCAGGCGGGCCATGGCCTCCAGGGCGTTGTCGATGAGGTTGGTCATCAGCGCGCACAGGTCGCTGTCCCGGACGGGCAGTTCCGGCCCCACCATGCAGCGGTAGTCCAGGGCGATCCCCTGGGCCCGGGCTTTGGCGGTCTCCAGGTTCAAAACGGCGCTCACCGTTCGGTTTCCGCAGTCGATGTATGCCAGCTGGGGCAGGACGTCCACTCGCAGTTCCTCGAAATAGTCCAGCGCCTCCCCCTGCCGCCCCTCCCGGAGCAGCACCTCCAGATAGGCGAAGTGGTTTTTGATGTCGTGGCGGATCTTCCGCATATCCTCCAGGTTCTGCTGGTTGAGCTGGAGCAGCTCCCGGTCGTTCCGGGCCATATAGTTCTCGATGACCAGCTGCTTCTCCCGCTCCTGGGCGCGGGCCACGGCGTAGTTCATGTAGTAAGCCACCAGGTCGATCACCAGGATGCAGGAAAAGGCCAGCAGGGCGAACCGGGCGGCGGACGCGTCATACCGGCTGCGGCTGCTGGAATAGGCCATGGCCAGCAGGGCGGTGGACGCGCCGACAAGCAGGGCGTACACCATACTCACCGGGTTGAGGTTCTGAAAGCCCAGAATGCCCTTTTTCCGGAAAAAGACCGCCGCGGCCAGGGTGGACAGCACCACCAAGTTGCGCAGCACGATTTCCAGGGCGCCGTAGGTGTCCGGCAGCAAGACCTCCGGGATAATGGAGGACAGCACGATTCCCGCCGTCTCCACGGCGTAGAACAGGATAATGGTGATCACATACTGCCGTTTTTTCAGTTTGCCCAACCAAAGGACATAGCCTGTCGTTAGCAGCAGATGGGTGACGAAATAGCTCCCCGGACGGTGGAACAGACCTTCCCACGCCCCGTTCATGGCCATCAGCGCCGCGAACAGCGTGAAAAATTCCAGGATCAGCCGGGGCCGTCGCATCCTTCCCCGGCCCCGTTCGGCAAACAGAATGAGTACTGCCGTGCAGGTCACCGTGTTTTGTACAATCATGCTGGGTTCAAAAGCTATTGTGACCAAATATTCTTCCAGTGTCGCCATATTGCCCACCCTTGCAATGTTTTTTCGTGGCAGCCTACTTAAATCCTTGAAGAATGCCAGTTGGCGAGGGATTCTAAACAGAATTTTGAAGATATTTTATTCTACTATAGAACGGATAAAATTGCAACTTTTCCATTCAAAGCAGCGCATTCCTGCAAAGAATAATCAACCACATACGCCGATAAAGCTTGGCCCCGTATTTTGCGGGGCTGAACCTTTTTCATACCCTGTCTGCAAACTTGATACAGATTTTGAACGCAGGGGCAGCCTCTCAGACCGCCCCTGCGTTCATCCAGCATTTTCTGCGCGATGGTCATATACGACGCCTTCAGTTCTTTGTCACTGCGCGCTTTCTGCGTCCGTTCCTTTGCTTTCCGGCCCAGGGGCGTTTCGTAGGGCTTCTCAATATCATTCGTGCGGAGGCATATTGTGGTTTTGCCAAGCCTGCCTGGGCAAGTGATTTGATGCACTGTCTGGCTGTAATAGGTTTTTCATCAGTGATATGGGAGAGGAAACCAGAAATGATAGAGTCAAAACAGTTTTCTTCGTCCCACTGGGCATTTACCGCTTCAATACCCGAAGGGCAAGGGTTACAAATCCTTGCCCTTCGGGTTCATATTTGCTCTCACTCTTCGCCCTGGAGGGCGTCGTAACCCCGCTCGTTGGTGCGGACCTTGACGGCCTGTTCCACACCGTAGACGAAGATCTTGCCGTCCCCGATGCGGCCGGTGTACAGGGCCTTCCGGGCGGCGTCCACCACCTGGGCCACCGGCACCTTGGACACCACCATGTCCACTTGGAGCTTGGGCAGCAGGTTCATGGACAGGGGCACCCCCCGGTAGTACTCCGTGCGTCCCTTCTGGATGCCGCAGCCCAGCACCTGGGTGACGGTCATGCCGGTGACGCCGATGTCGTTCATGGCGGATTTGAGCTGCTCGAACTTGGCCTGGCTGCACATCACCGTCACCTTGGACAGCTTCACGTCCGACGCAGGCATGGGGGCGGACATGACCTGGACGGGCGCCGCCTGATCCACGCCCTTGCCGCCTTCGGCCACCGGCTCGGGGAAGGCGTTGGCCCCGGGCATGGCCGTCAGGGTGGTGGTGGGCATGAAGTCGGCGTAGGCGGAGGGCAGACCGTGCTCGGTGGAGTCCAGCCCGGCAATCTCCTCCTCAGCGGACACCCGCAGGCCGTTGGCCGCCCGGATGATCTGGAACACGATGGTCATGGTGACTATGGTGTAGGCGGCGATGGCCAGCACCCCCAGGCACTGAATGCCCAGCTGGTGGAAGCCGCCGCCGTAGAGCAGCCCCCCGTCGGTGGCCAAGAGGCCCGTGAGCACCGTGCCCGTCAGGCCGCAGCCGCCGTGGACGGCCACCGCCCCCACCGGGTCGTCGATGTGGAGCTTGGTGTCCACCGTCTCTACGATCACCACCACCAAAATTCCGGTGACTACACCCACCACGGCGGAACCCAGGGCGTCCAGGCTGGCGCAGCCGGCGGTGATGCCCACCAGGCCCGCCAGGGGGGCGTTGAGACACATGCCCACGTCGGGCTTGCCGTTTTTGACCCAGGTGAACAGCATGCAGGCCACCGTGGCCACCGCCGGGGCGATGGTGGTGTTGCCCAGAATCTGGGCCAGCTGGGCGGTGTCGGAGGCTGCCGCGCCGTTGAAGCCGTACCAGCAGAACCAGAGGATGAAGGTGCCCATGGCCGCCAGCGGGATGTTATGGCCCAGGATGGCCCGGGAATTGCCCCGCTCATCGTACTTGCCGATGCGGGCCCCCAGCATAATCGCGCCGATGAGCCCGGAGATGCCCCCCACCATGTGGATGACGGCGGACCCGGCGAAGTCGATGAAGCCCATACGTGCCAGCCAGCCCTGGGCGTTCCACACCCAGCCCGCCTCAATGGGGTATACCACCGCGGAGATGACGGCGGAGTAGATACAGTAGCTGGAGAACTTGGTGCGCTCCGCCATGGCCCCGGACACAATGGTGGCGGCGGTGGCGCAGAACACCAGCTGGAAGAAGAAGTTCGACCAGTCAAAGGCGTAAAAATCGGTGAACATCTGATACTCCGGCATACCGATGAGGCCGAAGAAGTAGTTCTCGCTGTTCATGATCCCATAGCCCAGGGCCACGAACACCACGGTGCCGATGCAGAAGTCCATCAGGTTCTTCATGATGATGTTGCCCGCGTTCTTGGCCCGGGTGAAGCCCGCCTCCACGGCGGCGAAGCCGCACTGCATGAAGAACACCAAAATGGCGCCCACCAGATACCATACTGACATATCCATTGCAATTCCTCCCTGAAAACAGATGAGGGCGCGCCCGCTCCCACGGACACGCCCCCTTGCGTGAACAGGAAAAGCGCCGGGAGCGGTGAAGCTCTCCGGCGCCTTTGCCTGATGGGGGCAGTATAGCCCCGTTTTTGCATGATGTCAACCATATAAATTCATTTTCGGCGTGAAATACAAATATTTTTACCTTCAATATGAAATTATAGGCGGTTTTCCCTGCGCTTTTTCGCCCACATTCAACCCAAATTGCTGTACCCCATGAGGTACTCGTCCGCCTCCCGGGCGGCGGCGCGGCCCTCGGCGATGGCCCACACCACCAGGGACTGCCCCCGGCGCATGTCCCCGGCGGCGAAGACCTTTTCCACGCCGGTGGCATGGCCGTCCGGTGCGGTGGACACGTTGGATCGCCCGTCCCGGCCCAGGCCGAAGGCGTCGGCGGCGTAGTCCTCGGGGCCCAGGAAGCCCGCCGCGACGAGCAGCAGCTGGCAGGGCAGCTCCTCCTCCGAGCCGGGCACCTCAGCCATAAAGCGCCGTCCGTTTTCCTCCCTTGGCTCCAGCTTCACGGTGACAATGGAGGACAGCTCCCCGTTTTCGTCTGTCCGGCACTCCTTCACCGTGGTCTGATACCGCCGGGGGTCCGTCCCGAACACCGCTATGGCCTCCTCCTGACCGTAGTCCATCTTGCAAATCCTGGGCCACTGGGGCCAGGGATTGGTTTCCGCCCGACGGTCCGGGAGCTTGGGCATCATCTCCAGCTGGACCACCGAGCGGCACCCCTGGCGGATGACGGTGCCCACGCAGTCGTTGCCGGTGTCGCCGCCCCCCACGACCACCACGTCCTTCCCGGCGGCGTCAATGGGGGCCGTCCCGTCCAACAGGGCGCGGGTGGCGGCGGTGAGGTAGTCCACAGCGAAATACACCCCCTGAACCCCCTCAGCGGCGGGCAGGGGCCGGGGTTTTTTCGCCCCGCAGCACAGGATCACCGCGTCGTAGTCCTCCATGAGCTGTTGGGCGGACAGGTCCCGGCCCACGTCGCAGGAGGTGCGGAACTCCACCCCCTCCGCCTCCATCAACGCCGTCCGGCGCTCCACAACCCGCTTTTCCAGCTTCATGTTGGGGATACCGTACATGAGAAGCCCTCCGGGCCGGTCCTCCCGCTCGAAGACAGTGACGGTATGTCCCCGGCGGCCCAGCTGCTGGGCGGCGGCAAGGCCGGCGGGGCCGCTGCCCACCACCGCCACCTTTTTCCCGGTGCGTACCTTCGGCGGCTGGGGCTCCATGGCCCCGGAGGCGAACCCCGCCTCGATGACGGCCAGCTCGTTGTCCCGGACCGTCACCGGGTCCCCGTTGAGGCCGCAGGTACACGCCGCCTCGCACAGGGCAGGGCACACCCGCCCGGTGAACTCCGGGAAGCAGTTGGTTTTGGTCAGGCGGGCCAGGGCCTGGTTTAGATTTTCCGTGTACACCAGGTCGTTCCACTCGGGAACTAAGTTGTGGAGGGGGCACCCGGTGAACATCCCCGCCAGCTCCACCCCGGACTGGCAGAAGGGCACCCCGCACTCCATGCACCGTGCCGCCTGCCTCCGCCGCTCCTCCTCTGGGAGCGTGGGGTGGAACTCATTCCAGTGCCTGATACGCTCCAAAGGCGGCTGGCCGGGATTTCCCCGGCGGCTGTATTCCAAAAAACCAGTGGGCTTTCCCATCACCGGACACCTCCCGTCACGGCGTAAAACGCCTCCATCTCCGCCTCGTCCCGGCCCATGCCCCGCTCCTCGAACTGGGCCATGGCCCGGAGCATTTTTTCATAGTCCCGGGGTAATATCTTCTTAAAATTTGCCGCACTGTGTTCAAAATCCGCCAGGATGGCCTTGCCCTTCTCCGAGCCGGTGGCGGCCACGTGCTCCTCGATGAGAGAGCGCAGCTCCTCCAGGTCGTGGCGGGACTCCACCGGCTCGATGGACACCAGCTCCTTGTTCACCCGCAGGTACAGATCCCGCCGGGGGTCCCAGACATAGGCCACGCCGCCGCTCATGCCCGCGGCGAAGTTCCTGCCCGTCTCCCCCAGCACCACCACCCGGCCCCCGGTCATGTATTCGCAGCCGTGGTCGCCCACGCCCTCCACCACGGCCACCGCCCCGGAGTTGCGCACAGCGAAGCGCTCCCCGGCCCGGCCCGCGATGAACGCCTTGCCGGAGGTGGCTCCATACAGGGCTACGTTGCCGATGATGATGTTCTCGTCCGCTTTGTAGCTGGCGTTCTTGGGCGGATACACCGCCAGCTTGCCACCGGACAGGCCCTTGCCGAAGTAGTCGTTGGAGTCCCCCTCCAGCTCCAGGGTCAGCCCCCTGGGGATAAAGGCCCCGAAGGACTGTCCCCCGCCGCCGGTACAGCGGACGGTGAAGGTATCCTCCTCCTGACCATCGCCGTGAAGGCGGGTGAGCTCCGAACCGAAAATAGTCCCGACGGCTCGGTCGGTGGAGGTGACGTCCAGGGACAGCTGTTTTTTCTGTCCTTTTTTCAGGGCGGTGCCCAGCTTTGCCAGCAGGACGGATCGGTCCACGGTCCATTCCAACTGGAAATCGTATACGTCGACCGGGTCGAAGTGGGTTTTGTATTCCTCTCCGATATAAGGATTGCCCAATATGGCGGACAGGTCCACCATAGCGGCCCGACCGTTGACGGCGCGCTCCCGCTGCTTCAGCAGGTCGGTGCGGCCCACCAGCTCGTCCACCGTGCGTACGCCCAGCTTCGCCATGTGCTCCCGCAGCTCCTGGGCGATGAAGCGCATGAAGTTGACCACGTATTCCGGTTTGCCCCGGAAGCGTTTGCGCAGCTCGGGATTTTGGGTGGCGACGCCCACGGGGCAGGTGTCCAGATTGCACACCCGCATCATGACGCAGCCCAGGGTGACCAGGGGGGCGGTGGCGAAGCCGAACTCCTCCGCCCCCAGCATGCAGGCGATGGCCATGTCCCGGCCCGTCATCAGCTTGCCGTCGGTCTCCACCACCACCCGGGAGCGCAGGCCGTTCTGGATTAAGGTCTGGTGGGTCTCCGCCAGCCCCAGCTCCCAGGGCAGGCCGGCGTGGTGGATGGAGGTGCGGGGGGCGGCCCCGGTGCCCCCGTCCCAGCCGGAGATGAGCACCACCTGGGCCCCGGCCTTCGCCACCCCCGCCGCCACGGTGCCCACCCCCGCCTCGCTCACCAGCTTGACGGAGATGCGGGCGCTTCGGTTGGCGTTCTTCAGGTCGAAGATCAGCTGGGCCAGGTCCTCGATGGAGTAGATGTCATGGTGGGGCGGCGGGGAGATGAGGGCCACGCCGGGGGTGGAGTACCGGGTCTTGGCGATCCAGGGGTAGACCTTCTTCCCCGGCAGGTGGCCCCCCTCGCCGGGCTTGGCCCCCTGGGCCATTTTGATCTGGATCTCCCGGGCGCTCACCAGATATTCGCTTGTGACCCCGAACCGCCCGGAGGCCACCTGCTTGATGGCGGAGCAGCGGTCCGATTTCAGACGTTCGGGCCGCTCGCCCCCCTCGCCGGAGTTGGACTTGCCCCCCAGCAGGTTCATGGCCTCAGCCATGCACTCGTGGGCCTCCTGGGAAATGGAGCCGTAGCTCATGGCCCCGGTCTTGAAGCGGCGCACGATGGATTCTACCCCCTCCACCTCGTCCAGCGGAATGGGCTCGTCCGCGTACTTCATCTCCATCAGCCCCCGGAGGGTGTGGGGGCAGTTCTCGTCGTCCACCAGGGCGCTGTACTGCTTGAATAGGTCGTAATCCCCGGTCCGGGCGGACTGCTGCAAGAGGTGTACCGCCCGAGGGCTGTACATGTGGTCCTCCTTCCCAGCGCGGGCCTTGTGGGTTCCGGCGGAGTCCAAGGTGAGGTCCACCGCCAGCCCCAGCGGGTCGAAAGCTTTGGAGTGGTTCCGGTCCACCATGGCCTCGAGCTCCTTCAGACCGATGCCCCCCACCCGGGAGACGGTATTGGTGAAATACTCGTCCACCACGTCCCTGGCGATACCCACCGCCTCGAAGAGCTGGGCAGACTGGTAGGATTGGAGGGTGGACACGCCCATCTTGGAGGCAATTTTCACGATGCCCTTCAAAATGGCCCTGTTATAGTCGTCCACCGCCGCGCCGAAGTCCTTGTCCAGCATCCCCTCCTCAATAAGCCGGCCGATGGTCTCCTGGGCCAGATAGGGGTTCACCGCCCGGGCCCCGTAGCCCAGCAGGGCGGCGAAATGGTGGACCTCCCGGGGTTCGGCGGATTCCAAAATTACAGACACCGCCGTGCGCCTTCGGGTGCGGACCAGGTGCTGCTCCAAAGCGGACACCGCCAGCAGGGAGGGGATAGCCGCGTGGTTCTCGTCCACCCCCCGGTCGGACAGGATGAGGATATTGGCTCCGTTCCGGTAAGCCCGGTCGGCGGCCAGCTTCATCTGGTCCAGCGCCCGTTTTAACGGCATATTCTTGAAATACAGCAGGGACACGGTCTCCACGCGGAAGCCGGGGCGGTCCATGGCCCGGATTTTCATCAGATCCACGGAGGTCAGAATGGGGTTGTGAATTTGCAGCACCCGGCAGTTGTCGGCGTTCTCCTCCAGCAGATTGCCGTCGTCCCCTATATAGACGGTGGTGTCGGTGACGATCTCCTCCCGGATGGCATCAATGGGCGGGTTGGTGACCTGGGCGAAAAGCTGCCGGAAGTAGTCGAACAGAGGCCGGTCCCGGCGGTCCAGCACCGCCAGGGGGATGTCCGCCCCCATGGCGGCGGTGGGCTCCGCCCCCGTCCGGGCCATGGGCAATATGGTGTCTTTGACATCCTCCCAGGTGTAGCCGAAGGCCTTCTGGACCTGAGTCAGGCGTTCCGGCGGGTAAGTTTCCACCCGGTGATTGGGGATGGGCAGGTCATGGAGCTGCACCAGGTTCCGATCCAGCCACTCGCCGTAGGGGCTGCGGGCGGCGTAAGCCTCCTTGAGCTCGCCGTCGCCGACGATGCGGCCTTGAACCGTGTCCACCAGCAGCATTTTTCCCGGCTCCAGCCGGGATTTCTGCACAATATGGGCGGGGTCGATATCCAGCACCCCCACCTCGGAGGACAGGATCAGCCTGTCGTCGTCGGTGACATAGTACCGGGCCGGGCGCAGGCCGTTGCGGTCCAGCACCGCCCCCACCTGGTCGCCGTCGGAAAACAGGATGGCCGCCGGACCGTCCCAGGGCTCCATCATGGCGGCGTAGTATTGGTACAGGTCCCGGCGGTCCCTGGAGAGGCCGGAGTCGTTCCGCCAGGGTTCCGGGACACACACCATCACCGCCAGGGGCAGTTCCATTCCGCTCATCACCAGAAATTCCAGGGTGTTGTCCAGCATGGCGGAGTCCGATCCCTTTACGTCCACCACTGGAAACACCTTGTCCATGTCTCCCATCCACACCGGGGAGGACATGGTCTCCTCCCGGGCCAGCATCCGGTCGGCGTTGCCCCGGATGGTGTTGATCTCCCCATTGTGGGCAATGAACCGGTTGGGGTGGGCCCGCTCCCAGGAGGGATCGGTGTTGGTGGAGAACCTGGAGTGGACCAGGGCGATGGCGGAGTCATAGCTCTCGTCCTGGAGGTCGGGATAGAACTGCCGCAGCTGACCCACCAGAAACATCCCCTTGTACACGATGGTCCGGCTGGATAAGGAAGCTACGTAGGTATTATCATTGGATTGCTCAAACTCCCGACGCGCAACATACAAACGGCGGTCAAATTCCAATCCCCGCGCCACGTTTTCCGGCTTTCGGACAAAGCCCTGGACGATCCGGGGCATTTTGGCCAACGCCTTCCGGCCCAGCACCCGGGGGCACACAGGCACCTCCCGCCAGCCGATAAATTCCATCCCCTCCCGGGCTGCGATGAGCTCAAACATCTTTTTTGCCTGGTTCCGGCGCAAAGCGTCCTGGGGGAAGAAAAACATTCCCACGCCGTAATCCCGTTCTCCGCCCAAGGCGAAGCCGCACTGTTCCGCCTTTCCGGCAAAAAATCGGTGGGAAATTTGCAGCAGGATGCCTACGCCGTCGCCGGTCGTCCCCTCAGCGTCCCTGCCCGCCCGGTGCTCCAGCTTTTCCACGATTTTCAGCGCGTCGTCCACTGTCTGATGGCTTTTCCGTCCCTTGATGTCCACCACAGCCCCAATGCCGCAGGCATCGTGCTCAAACCTGGGGTCATACAGGGGGACGGAGAGCCGTGTTTCGTTTTGTCTCATAGCGAAAACCTCTTTTCGGGGTCATATGGAATAAACGGGACGGCTGCCCAGTGAGCGCCGTCCCATTCTGTCAGGCGTCCCTGCCCGCTTGAAATTCTCCCAGCACCTGCCGCGCAGTGTCCGCCAGCCGCGCGCCGCAGTCCATGCTCCGCTTTTGGAGCAGCCGGTGGGCCTCTCCTTCCGTCATGTCGTCCTGTTCCATCAGCAGTGCTTTAGCCTGCTCCACCAGCTCTTTCTCCTCCCGGGTGCGCCGGGCGGGGGCGTCCCGCCCCTGGGCCAGCTGGGCCAGCATCCGCACCGAGGCCAGAAGCTCGGCCCGGCCCACCGGGGCGGGCAGCTTGAAGACGCCGGGGGCGGCGCACAGCTCCAACCTCGCCCGGGGGGCCACCATCAGCATGACGCACCGCTGGGGCAGGTCGAAGTGCAGGGTCTCGCCGCTCTCGTCCGCCAGCTTGAAGCCGCACACCACCAGGTCCAGCCGAAGCTTGGCCACCGCCCGCTTCACTTGGGCGGCGCTGCGGCAGGTAAGACAGGAGAATTCCCCAGTGCTCTCCAGCGCCTCCCGGAGGCGGTCGCAGTTGGACTGTTTTTCAAAGGCCACAATGATTGAAACCACCGCAACCACTCCTCTCCCGGCGCATCGTCTCAGTAGTTGATCATATACTTGTCCCGCTCCCAGGAGGACACCCGGGTGCGGTACTCGTCCCACTCGGCCTCTTTACCCGCAATGTACTGGCTGGAAACATGCTGGCCCAGGGTATCCATCACCAGTTTGTCTTTTTTCATGGCGGCAATGGCCTCCTCCAGGGAACCGGGCAGGGCCTCGATGCCGTGGCGCTTCCGAACGGCCGGGGTCATGGCGAAAATGTTCTCGGTGATCTCCGCCGGGGGAGTCATGCCCTTCTCAATGCCGTCCAGCCCCGCCGCCAGACAGACAGCCAGGGACAGGTAGGGGTTGCAGGAGGGGTCGGGGCAGCGCAGTTCCACACGGGTGGCCTGCCCCCGGGCGGCGGGGATACGGATCAGCGCGGAGCGGTTGGATGCGGACCAGGCCAGATAGCACGGGGCCTCGTAGCCGGGCACCAGCCGCTTGTAGGAGTTGACCAGCGGGTTGGTGACGGCGGCCATTCCCTTCATGTGGGCCAGAATGCCCGCGATAAAGGCGTGGGCTTCCTGGGACAGCCCCTTGGGACCGTTCTCGTCAAAGAACACGTTTTTTCCGTCCCGGAACAGGGACATGTTGGTGTGCATCCCCGAACCGTTGATGCCGAAGATGGGCTTGGGCATAAAGGTGGCGTGGAGGCCGTTTTTCTGGGCCAGCGTTTTCACCGCCAGCTTGAAGGTCATGATTTTGTCGGCGCACTGGAGGGCGGGGGCGTATTTGAAGTCGATCTCGTGCTGGCCCTGAGCCACCTCGTGGTGGCTGGCCTCAATCTCGTAGCCCATTTCCTCCAAAGCCAGACAGATCTCCCGCCGGGTGGATTCCCCGTGGTCCAGGGGCCCCAGGTCGAAGTAGCCCGCCTCATCGTTGGTGCGGGTGGTGGGCTTGCCCTCCTCGTCGGTCTGGAACAGGAAAAACTCCGCCTCCGGCCCCACATTGAAGGTGTCGTAGCCCATGGCCCTGGCCTTTTCCAGCGCCCGCTCCAGCACACCCCGTGGATCGCCCACAAAGGGAGAGCCGTCGGGGTTGTGCACATCGCAGATGAGCCGGGCCACTTTGCCGTGCTGGGGCCGCCAGGGGAAAATGACAAAGCTGTCCAAGTCGGGCCAGAGATACTGGTCGGACTCGTTGATGCGGACAAAGCCCTCGATGGAGGAGCCGTCGATCATGATCTGGTTGTCCACCGCCTTCTCGATCTGGGAGGCGGTGATAGCCACGTTTTTCAGCTGGCCGAAGATGTCGGTGAACTGCATGCGGATAAACTTTACGTCCTCCTCCTTCACCATGCGGATGATGTCTTCTCGGCTGTAGCCCATAATGAAATCCCCTTTCTATTCCTCGCAAAAATGGAAAGCGGCGCTCCTCTCCCTCTCGGGACGGAACGCCGTTGTTCT
>CANOBV010000029.1 GCA_947564255.1 uncultured bacterium
TACAAATTACCCGGCGGCGAAGCCTTGAATGAGGTACAGCGCAGAAACATCAGGGCGCTGAACGCCGCGTTGAACATTTTCAACGGAAAAAACATTGTCATTGGAAGCCATGGCACCGCTCTGAGCACGGTTATCAACTATTATGACCCATCATTCGGTTATTCCCACTTTGAAAAAATCAAAAACCTGATGCCGTGGGCGGTAAAGTTTGTGTTTGAAGATACGGTCTGCTCCGAAATTCAGCCCTATGATTTATTTGGGCTGTGCGGACCGGCGGCTCCAAAATAAAACTATAATTCAAAAGAATTCAGGGGGAAGACAAAATGTATCTCTCCGATTATCACCTTCACACCCGCTGCTCCTCCGACTCCCAGGCCACCCTGACCCAGCAGGCAGAGGCGGCTCTGGCCGCCGGACTGCGGGAAATATGCGTCACCGACCATTGGAATCTGCTGGACCAGGCGGGGAACCGCCTGCCCACCGTTTACAGCTGGGAAGCCTCTTTGAAACAGTGGAAAAAACTGCGCAGCCGGTGGCCCGGGGCGCTGGAACTCCGCTTGGGGGTGGAGGTGGGCAACGGCGTGCTGGACCCCGCCGCCGTGGACGCCTCTCTGGAACTGCCCGAACTGGACTTTGTCATCGGCTCCCTCCACAGCCAGAGCGCCGCCGCCGGGGGCCGGGGTATTTTCACCGTAGCCCACGAGTGCACCACGAAGGAGGACGGCGCCGCCATTCTGGACGACTACATGGATATGCTGGAGGAATTGGTCCAGACCCGGGGCTGGGACGTGCTGGGCCACGTGATCTACCCTTTGCGCTATATTCCGGAGGAGTACGGGTTGGACCTTCGGCCCTGGTGGGACCGTCTGGCCGAGGTGTTCCGGACCGTTATCGCCCAGGGTAAAGGCATTGAGCTTAACACCACCTGCGGAACCACGGTGAGCCAGTGGCGGGACGTGCTGGCGCTGTACCGGGACCTGGGCGGCGAAGTGCTCACCCTGGGTTCCGATGCCCACCATTCCCGGTTCATCGCCGCGGCCTTCCCCCAGGCGCTGGAACTGCTCCAATCCCTGGGCTTCCGCTGGTTGTGCGTCTACCGCAGCCGCACCCCTCTCTTTTACAAGGCCGACAGCTGAAAAATACCATCAGGGAGCAAAAGATTCGCTGTCCAATCTGGCCAAAACACGCTATACTAAAAATTGTCATATTGGGTGGGTCTGTGTTTCTCTGCGGACGCGGGTCCGGCATACATGGAATTTGAAGCGGCGGTGATAGGATGGTCGTACTGGATAAGCACAATATCGTCCCCTACCTGCGGGACCACTACCCCAGCTTCAATGTCTCCGGCCCGGCCTCTGTATCCGCCATCGGAGACGACGAAGAGGATTCCCAGGGCCTTATCAACTACGTATTCCGGGTTCGCAATGAGACCGGCTCCCTGATTCTCAAACAGGCGCGGGCCAACATGCGGCTGGATGACGACGTGGAGTCCACCGACGCCAGCTACTGTCCGCCTCAGGACCGAAACTATTCCGAATACCTGTCCATGAAGCTTCGCCGGGCCATCACCCCCGACTGTGTGCCGGAGGTGTATTATGCCGACCGGGAGAATCACGTGTTTCTCATGGAAGACGTAAATTATTTGAAGCCCAGCCGGCCCCAGCTGGCCCAGGGCATTATGCTCAGCGGCCTGGCGGAGCGGGTGGCCCGGTTTCTGTGCGACAACCACTTCTACACCACCGAGTTCTATCTGGACACCGGGGAGTTTCGGGAACTGGACCGGCGCTTTGTCAACACCGGAATGCGGGCCATCATGGAGAACTGGCTGTTTCTGCGGGACACCCCCACCCACAAATGCCCCGCTCTCACCCGGCATTTCCTGCCCTATATCTTTTCGGACGACATTGTGGTCCAGTCCCATCTCATGCGCCACAAGTACATGAACTCCACCCAGGCGTTCATCCACTCCGACGTGCACACCTCCAATATTTTCGCCGACGACAGCCAGATCAAGGTCATCGACATGGAGTATACCTTCGCCGGTCCCTGTGCCTACGACCTGGGCTATTTCCTGGCCAGTCTGGTATCTCAGTACTGCTCGGCGGTGTTTCGCCCCTTCCCCTCCCAGGGAGAACGGGCCGACTTCAAGCAGTACATGCTGCATTCCATCTACACCCTGGTGGACGGCTATCAAAAACGCTTCGCCGCCCACTGGAGCGACGAAGCCAAGGAGGTCTACCGCTCCTGCCCCGGCTTCCGGGACGCGTTTGTGGCGGGTCTGGTCCCCGACACGGCGGGCTACGCCGCCATGCCCATGTTCACGCTGTGCGTCAGCTCTTTCGGGTTCACCCATGAGTTTGAGGTCATCCCCGACGACGGTCTGAAGCTCCACGCCCTCCAGCTCTATTGCAGCCTGGGCCGCCGGTTCCTCATGGGCAGAGAATCCATCCGAACTCCCCGAGATATCGTCTCCGCCATTTTGGAGGGGGAGCAGGCCTATCTCAGCTGCATGAAATAGACACGAAGCCCCGCGCTCACGGCGCGGGGCTTTCTTTACGCTCCTCTTCCTCAACGGCCCGAAACCGGGGCATAATGCCCAGCTTGTCCGGCGTATGGACAGGGAGCTGGTAGATATCATGTCCGGGAAACTGGTTCCCCTCCACCAGACAGGGCCCCTCCGGGGTAAAGCACACATCCCAGCCCACATATCCCACCTCCGGGACCACTTGGGCCGCCTCCTTCACCAGGGCAACGGCCTTATCCCAGTCGGGGAACGCAAACCCTTTAATCTGGGTCCCGGTGGCGGGATGGCTGGCGTACAGGTTTTTCCGCTTGTCCAGCGCCCGGTCGGTAACCGTCCCTGTCTCAGGGTCCATAGGGGCCACCATACCCCCGCTGTTAAAATTGTCCACAATTTTTCCGTTCCCGATGCGGAACATGGCGGTAACCAGATAGACCTTGCCGCTCTTTCCACGGATGGTCACCATGCGCACGGTGTTGATGGACCCGGGGTAGATCGCCGCCACCGCCGGATGCTGGACAATGACCTCCTCCAGCTCCAAATGCGGAGCCCGCGGAGCCAAATGCTCATACAATGCGTCCAGAGATGAAAAATCCGCTGTCCTCAGCTTCTCGATGCCCCATCCGCAGCTGCCCTGAGAAGGTTTGGCCATAAACTCCGCATGGCGGGAGAGAAAATCCAGCACCTCGGTCTTGTTCTCCCCTGTCACCGGCACCCACTCCCGGCGGAGAAACGGGCCGAACCGGGCGTTGAAGCGGATTTTATCCCCAAGGTCCGCCATGTGGGTTTTGTCGTTGTACTTTGCGACGAGCTCATTGTTCCTCCCCCGGGTGAGATAGGTGTCCCGCTGTTCCGGGGTGAGGTTATACATCTCAAACAGGTCGTAATCCATATAACCCGCGCCGTACTTTACTGCGCAGTCCTTCATATCCCGGAAAATGGCCCAGCGGGAGCGCCCCGTTTTTTTGTGGATGGAGCCGAGCTTATCCAGCATGGCTTTGTAATTCATGTTCAGCACCCGCTGGACCAGGTATTTCACTTTCATAGCGGCCTCCCAAAACGAATTACAGCTATGTTACCACATTCCGGGAGAAAACGCAATGACAGAAACCCGGCGAAAAAGGCCCGCGAAGCGCCGCAGGCGCATTAAGAACCTTTATTCACTATACAGCAGCCCCGCCCGCTGGAGCCCCCGGCGGACAGGGCTGCCCACCACCAGCGCCACAATGATTTTTACCAGGTCAAAAGGTATGAACGGGAACACACAGGCTGCCAGCGCTTTTTGCAAATCCACGCCCGCCTGGACGCAGTACCACACGGTGCCAAACGCGTACAGCACGGCGGTTGCCAGCGCCATACCCAGAAATTGAAGTCCCAAGGCAATCGCCGCCCCTTTTCCGTCTTCTCCAAAACGGCGCAGGGTCCAGTCCACGGCCAGCCCCGCCAGCAGCGCCATAGGCAGGTAGCCCACCAGATAGCCCCCCGTGGGCCCCGCCAGCCTGGACGGCCCGCCCATATAGCCGCTGAACACCGGCGCGCCGGCCATCCCCACCAGCAAATAGACCAATGTCGCCGTTGTCCCCCATATTCCGCCCAGCAGATATGCCGTCAAGTATATTGCCAGCGTCCCCACCGTAATGGGAACCGGGCCGATGGGAATGGCAATGGGGGCCAGCACGCAGATTACCGCCGCCATCACAGCGCACACGGCCAGCCGCCGCGTATTGACCGCAGAGCTTGTACTCATGGGAACGCCTCCTATTGTAAACAAATTTTCTTTTTTAGTATACAATAAAAGGGCTGGCCTGTCAAGCAAAAGCTGACGGCTCATAGAAATAAAAAGCCGCACGGCGGTCATTGCGCCATGCGGCTTCTTATTCCGGGACTCTTTTTTTGTGCCTGCAGTGTCACGCTTTCGCGGGTTTGATTTTGACCATTCCTTTGGAAATGGTCTCCAGGGTTCCGGTAGGATTTCTCCGCCGCAGATGGGCAATGCAGCCCAGGCAGGCCGGGATAAGAAACAGGTCGGCGCAGATCCACGCGGCCGGAGAGGCAAAGCACGCGGCGGTATACCCGATGCCGGGAACAAAGAAGCGCCCCACCACCGTGCGGGCGGCCATTTCCAGCACGCCCGCCAGAATGGCGAACGTACCAAAGCCCATCCCCTGAATTGAGAAGCGCAGGATGTTCACCAGTGCCAACGGGAAGAAAAACACCGTCTGGGTGATGATATACTGGCATGTCAGCCCCAGCAGCAGCTCCAGCCCCGGCTCATTGGAATTGAGAAACAGCATGGCGAATTGAGGCGCCAGGAAAATCATTCCAACCAGAGCTGCGGCGGAGTAACCCAACCCCAGCAAGGCGCAGGACCGCACGCCGGGGCGCAGGCGTTCCAGTCTGTCCGCGCCCACATTCTGGCCGCAGTAGGTGGCCATGGCGGCCCCCATGGCGTCGAAGGGGCAGGCCAGCAGCTGGTACACCTTGCCGCCGGTAGCCACGGCGGACACGTAGACGCTGCCCAGGGCGTTGACGGAGGTCTGCATCACAATGGAGCCGATGGCGGTGATGGAGTACTGCAAGCCCATGGGCAGGCCCATGGCACACAGACCCTTACACGCGTCCCAGTCGGGGCGGCGCTCCTCCCGGGTAATCCGGAGGATAGGGAACTTCTTCACCATATATACCAGACACGCAGCGCCGGACACCGCTTGGGATATCACAGTGGCAATGGCCGCTCCCGCCACCCCCGTGTCAAAGAGCAGGATAAACATCAGGTCCAGCACGATGTTCAGTCCGGCGGACAGGGCCAGGAAATACACCGGGGTGCGGCTGTCCCCCAGGGAGCGAATGACGCTGGCCAGCAGATTGTACAGGAAGATCACGGGTATACCCATAAAGATGATGAAAATATAGGCATTTGCATCCTCAAAAAGGTCGGTCGGGGTGTCCATGGCGGTGAGGATGTCCCGGCAGAAGACGCCGGTGGCCACTGTGAGCGCCAAAGCGATGAGCGCAGACAAATAGGCCGCGTTCGCCACAAAGCGGCGCATCTGAGGATAGTCCTTCGCCCCCATTTTCTGGGCTACCGGAATGGCGAAACCGGAGCAAACCCCCAGGCAAAAACCGATAACGAAAAAATTGATGGAACCGGTGGAGCCCACCGCCCCCAGCGCCTGAGCGCCCAGCAGCTTGCCCACAATCATGGCGTCCACCATGTTGTAGAACTGCTGGAACAGCAGGCCGAACAGGGTGGGCAGGGTAAATCCCAAAAGCAGCCGCATGGGGTTTCCTGAGGTAAGGTCCTTCGTCATAAAAATTGCCTCCTTCCAAGGCGGGATGGTGAATGGCTTCCTGGGACAGCCCCATGGCACAGTCCCAGCTTTCGCCTTATTATAGACGCTTTGCGGCGGAAAGCAAGTGGTTTTTTTCACAAGATTTTCTTCTGAATTTCTGCGGATATCGGAATTTTACCAGTTATGAGAAAAGAATTCGTATATAGATTGCAATCTCAGGGGCGTCTCTTTGTGCAAAGTGACAATGGACCCGTCCCCGCAGATTGCGGGGACGGGTCCACATGTGCGAAACGAGGTCAGCGGGCCTTGCGTTTTTTAATTTCCTCTCGCTGAATGGTGAAAATTGCCTGAAGCAGGCGGTCCTGGTCTCGGGGGGATAAAGCCTCAAACTGGCAGCCATAGCGGTTCACGCCTTTTTTCCATTCCCCCGCCCGGCGAACCTGGCAGTTGAAGCTGAAATCGGGTGTCCCCGCCACCAGAGAGACATTGGTAACCTGTATGCTCTCCCCCTCAAAAAAGATTTCGGCACAGTTGATGAGCATTCCCCCCGCGCTGATGTCCAGCACCTGACACGGGGAAAGTACGCCGGGACGTGCGCCCCGCCCTGCCCTTTTGCCGCACCTGGCCTCAATATTCACGCTGATGCTCTGGCGGAAATAGGCTCTTTGCTCCTGGGTAAAGGTGCTCTCCAGCCGGTCTACCTTCCACATCCGCATAGTGCTGCCGCACACCTTGCCCTTGAGGACGATATTCCCCTGTTCCCGGTAAAAGCGTATTTTGAGGGGCTTGTTCACCAGCACCATGGGCAGGGTATCCTCGTTGGCCTCCCGGATATACACTCCGCCGCTCTGAATCTTTTCCACCTTGCCCACATAAATCAGACGGTTTTCCGGCGTCATCACCTCCGCCATCATGCCTGGTTCAAGTTCAAACTCATTTTCTTCAACCGGTTCACCGCTCATACGCCGCCCTCCTTTCCTATGGTCTTATACGCCGTTTACAGCGTCAAAATACGGTACAAAATCACCGAAACCTCCGCCCGGGTGATGGTATTCCTGGGGTTCAGCCTGCCGTGGTTGTCGCCGCCGATGACTCCCTGCTTCACCAGGGTAGCCACTGCCTCGCGGGCGTAATTGGAGATGGACCCCGCGTCCTGGAAGGGCTTCAACACCGAAGTGCTCACGTTTCCCACACCCCGTCCCGCGGCCTCCAAGGCGTTATAAATCATCACCATGGCATCCTCACGGGTGAGCTGGTTGTTGGGATAGAACCGGCTGCCGTCTCCGCTCACAACGCCCAGCTCCCGCGCGGCGGCAATGGCCCGGGAGTAATAGGTGTTGGAGGGCACGTCGGAAAAGCTTCGGGTGCTGGAGCTTGTAAAGCCGAACGCCCGGCACAGCATGACCACAAAATCCCGCCGCAGAATCTTCTGCCCAGGGCTGAAGTTTCCATTCCCCGTGCCGTTCACCACCTCGTTCGCGTACAGGTAGTCCACCGCCTGGACCGCCCAGCTGTACCCGTACATGTCGGCAAAATAGCTGGAGCCGGGCGTCGGGTTTGGATTTACGGGGTTGGTGGTGGACGTGGTCACGTAGATCACCACCTCGCCCTCAAACGTGGTGTTGTCCGTGCAGCAGCCCGTAAAGGGAATGCGCACAACCCCGTTGTAGTTGGCGTTGGCCTGGAAAAACACATTGCTCAGCTGCACCGAATAGGAGTTGTTGTAATAGCACGCGGTGCCCGTGGACACAGTATAGGACGTGCTGCCGTTCCGAGTCAGATAGCGCAGCGTTCCCGCGCCCACGGCGGGCAGGGAGGTGAACCGCACATAATACAGCTGCTTGCCCGTGGCGTTCCGGCAGGCGCTGTAGAAGTCGCCCGCGCTGAAATACACGTTCCGCCCGGGGACCACAGTATATCGTATGCCGCCCGGCTGAGTCCCGTCATACAGGCTGACATGGATGGTCCCCGTGAAAGCGGTGCCCCGGACACCATAGCCGGTGTAGGTGATCTCCACCTGGCCGGGAGAGGTGGTGGTGGGTACAAACGATACGTTTCCCGCCGAAGGAGTGCCGCTGCGGTAATAATTGGTGTCCGGTTTCACCATGCCGCTGTTCTCCGCGAAGCCCTGGTAATTGTAGAACAGCGTCCCCTCGCTGGAATCGGGCTGGGTGAAGCGCACATAGGACAGCTCCTCCCCGATGACCCGGCGGCTGGCCGTTGCGAAATCATTCGCCCGGAAGGTGACCCAGCTCTGTTCCTCAGCGAAATAGTAGATGTCGGCAGGGTCGGCGGGTTTATCCTCCTGCCCCACCGTGATGGTCACGGTCCCCGTGTAGGAGTTCCCGGAGGTATCCGTCCCCCGGTAGCTGATCTTCACCGTCCCCGCGAAGCCCGCGGCGGGAACAAAGGTCACTCTCTCCAGATTGGGGGTGCCGCTGCGCTTGTACTGGGTCCCGGCCGTCACCTTCTCCCCCGGCTGGCGGTCGCTGACGTAATTATAATACAGCGTACCCTTGCTGGACTCGGGCGGGGTGAAGGTGACGTATTTCAGATTGTGGCCGGTCTTGGCGTTGCTGACGATGTTGAAATCGTCGGTCTGGAAGGTCACCGGGTCGCCGTTGGTGGAGTAGGCCACGTCGCTCTTCTCCCCCAGGCCGGAAACGGTCATGCGGATCACACCGTTGTAGGACTTTCCGTTGGTGGCCCAGCCGGTGTAGGTGATCTCAGCAGTGCCGCTGAACGTACTGCGGGGCACGAAAGACAGCGCGCTCAGCGCGTCCGGCCCGCTGGACTTGCCGGGATAATATTTCTCATCCGCGCCCACTCCCGCGCCGGTGTCCGCCTCGGAGCGGTGGTTGTTGTGGAGAATGCCCTGGGCGGTGGGAACGGACAGGTTGGTGATATAGGACAGCCCCGCCCCGGTCTTGGCCTGACAGACCGAGCTCAGCTTGCCGCTGATGCTGGACATCTGGAAGGTGCTTCCCGCGTTGATGTTCCCCGCCTGAATGACGGCGGAGGTGTCCTCCGCCACGGTGACGGTACACTCCGCGTCGTAATTGCCCAGCTGGAGGCTGATCACGGCGCTGCCCGGCTTGCGGGCGGTGATTTTTCCGGTGTTCCGGTCCACCTCCACGATGGACGAGTCGCTGCTCCACCAGAGGGGGGCGCTGGTCCCCGTCTCGCCCTCGGCGCGGCCATAGGCGTCCCAGCCCAGCTGCTCCGTCTCGCCCACCTTCATGGACAGCTTCCCCCCGGTCATGGGGTTCACGCCGCTGCTTTTCAGCACCACGCCGGGGACAATGTAAACACAGCTGTCCTCCGCCTTGCCCACCTTCACCGTGATGTTCGCCTTACCCGGATTCACCAGGGTGAGGGTGGCGTACAGTCCGCTGGTGGGGGTGCTGTTCTTGGCCACGGTGACCACATCGGTGTTGTCGCTCTTCCACTCCACGCCGGAGGCGGTGACCACGGCGTTGCGCGGGCTGGGCTCAGCGTGGATCACCTGCCTGTCCCCCGGCTTGCTCACACCGTTGCCCAGGGGAAGACGGCCGTCGGAGCTGACCCCGGCGATCTTGATGCCCACCAGCTCGGTGACAACGGTGATTTTAAACTCGCTGCTCACGCTGGGGTTGGAGACGGACCGGGCGGTGATGGTGGCCGTGCCCACCCTGTGGGCCCTGACCCTGTGGACGCCCTTGTCGTCCGTCTCCACCGTGACCACGTCCTGGCCCTTGTCGTCCTTGGTCCACGACCAGGTGATGTCCTTGTTGGTGGCGTTGGCGGGCAGGACCGTCACCGTGATGGGCTTGATGTCGCCCACCGTCATTGTGGCGTCCAGGCCGCTCAGGGTGATGTCCCGGACGGCCACGGCTTTGGAGTCCTCCACCTGCACCATGAATGAGCTTTCTACGCCATATGTGTTTGACTTGGCCGTGATTTTGACCGTGCCCGGCCCCTTCGCCGTGATTTTGAGGGTGTTGTTGGAATGGGTCACCTCAACAATCTCATCGGCGGGTCCCGTGCCGGTCTGGCGTACCACGTCCCACGTCATATTCAATCCGTTGATGATGCCTGTATCCCCCCGCATCACCGTGGCCTCCACCACCTTTTCCTCGTCCTGCTTCATGGAGAAGGCGCCGGGCATATCCGCATTTTCTCCCTGGAATCTCAGCCGCAGTCTGGCCTTGAACACATGCACAGTATATTGAGCCGTCAGCTCCGGCAGGAGGTTTCCGCTCGTGTCTTCCAGCGCGTCGCCGTTGGCGTCCACCAACGTGGCCGTGGCGGCCACCGTGACGTCGCCCTCCATGCGGCTTTCGATTTCGCACACCTTGTCGTTGGTCGGATCTTCCGTTTTCGTAGCCGCCGTACCCTCCAGCTTCCACTCTACTCTGAAGTTGATGTTGGGGTCGTTGCCGTCCTTATTCTCCAGCACCGCCGTCAGTCCTGTGCTGCCCTTGGTGGTTTCGTCATAAGCCAGCAGCAGGTCGCCCAGGTCGTCAATGATACTGCCGCTGTCGGGAACCAATTTCAGCCGGACCTCCTGGTCCCCCACAGTCACCCACTGGCTGTCCGTCGGCGCGGCCCACGCAGGGGTGACGGACAGGGAAAGCGTCAGGGCCAGGGTCAGCGCCAGCGCGCCCAGGCGGCGCAACAAATTATGTCTCATAGTTCGTACTCCTTTGCGCGGTTTGTTTGTTGGAAAGAGGGGAGCGGGCGGGGCCCCGCCCGCTCCCGCGGTTTCGGTGGGTTCAGTTGGTCCGGGCGTCCCAGACCCGGGCGATTCCGGTGATCTCAGGCTGCCAGTTTGGGTTGGCCTCGGTGCCCTTATTCACCATAGACACCGTAACCGACAACGGAGCGCGGCCGATGCCGTTGCCCACCACGTCCACAATGTCGGCCTGGGTGAAGACCATCGTAGCGGAGTCCTTTTGTCCCAGTCCAGTGATCGAGATTACAATCTCCTGAACGGGCGCCTCAGCTTTTCCTAGGTCATGGTCACTTTTGCCTGTGATGCTGAGAATTCCGCTGGACGACGCGGAGCTGGCCAAATAGCCCACACCCCAGAAACGGTCCTCCACGTCGGTTTCATCCTTGCCGATCGGATTTCCGGTGGGCGGCTCGTGGGCGCCCAGCGCGCAGTTGCAGATGGAATAGATCGTCTGTCCGCCGCCAACCCGAGAAATGGCGTACAGGTCCTCGCCGAAAGCCAGCGTCAGGGTTCCCTCAATGATACCGTCATGCTTACTGTTCCACTTGCTCACGTTCACAAAAGCGGATGTGATCTTCGGGGGCTCCAGGTCGGTCTTGGTGACGGGGTATTTGGCGCGGAAGGACATGCCGGACCCCTTGGCCCCCGTGGCCACCGCCACAAAAACATACTCCGTGCCGGGCTTCACATCCTGGTTGTTAGCGTAGCTGAAGATGTTGCTGTTGGGTATCGTGCTCCCGGTGACGGGCCGGATGGCGTGGTTTTTGCCCGTATCGATAATCTGGCCCGGCATTGTCGCCGTATTGGTAATCTGGCTGGCGTACAAGTTCTTGGCCGTGTCGGTGGCGAAGATATCGAACACGCTGCCCACATAGTTGTTCAGGCTGTCGTAGCAGGGCGTGGCCATGGCCGTGAGCACGTTCATGTCCTTCCCCTTGCCCTCGTAGGTGTAGTTGTTACTGCCGTCAAAGCTGCTGATGGCATACTTGTTAGTATCTGTACTGCTGAACGGGCGGCGGAACGCGGCGTTCTCAAAGCCGTAGGAGGCCAGGAAGTAGTCGATGGTGGCGTCCCGGTTGGTCTCGGCGTTCACCACCGAGCCGGAGCCGCTCAGGTCCAGCAGGGGCCGCGCCGCCCGCTGGGTGGTGAAGCGGTAGCACACGGCCTTCTCGGCGTAGGCCTTGGGGTCGTTGGAGTCGCCGCGGGTCAGTATACAGATGTAGTACACCGTGTTGGCCTGAAGCTTATCCAGGGAGATGGTGGCCGGACGGCCCGGCTGGGCCAGGTTCGTGCTGGACTTTACCACGCCGGGGATGATGCTGTTGTCGATGAAGACGTCCTTGGTGGGCACATCCACTTTCAGCTCAGCCTGCGACGGCGCGGGCGTCTCGGTGATCGCCGGGTCCAGCCCCATCACCGGGACCTGCTTCGGCATGACCGGATTGGTGTCGCCCCGGTTTACCTTGACCTCCAGGTCGGCGTAGTACGAGGTCACGCTCTGGATCATCTGCTCCGTGAGCGTAATGTTCTCGCCGCCCACCGGGTTTGTGCCCTCCTGCAGCGAGCTCAGCGGGAACGCCAGATAGTAGACCCGGCCCGGGGTGTCGCCTAAGTACACGGAGATGTCCACGCTGGTGTCCAGCTTCTCGTTGAGGAAAATCTGCGAAATCTCAGGCGCCTTTTTAATGATGAAGGGGAATTCCATCTCAAAGGGCTTGGGGGAGCTGATGATTGTGGTGCCCTCCAGGGTGGTGCCGTTGCTGTTGAGGATATTCAGGTGGTTCCGGGTGGCGGACACCACGGAGACACGGATTTTCACCGTTCTGTTCCAGTTCTCGCGGTCCGTGTTGGTGCGGTTGTTCAGCCAGTCCACGTGAATGGCGTATTCCTTCGCCTTCATCTCCTTCACCTGCTCAAAGTTGGGAGCCAGCCCGTTGATGTTTTTGTACAGGCTGGTGTAGGTGAAGCCCTCGCTGCTGTCCACCAGAATCTCGGTGCTCCCCACTTTTGTCCACGTGTCGTTCTCATCGTCCCTGGAGTAGAGGGTGAAGCCCATGGAGGTATCGGACCAGATCATCATATCCCAGTACTGGTCGGCGGTCACCCGGGCCACATCCTGGGGGTCCGCCGTGAAATGGAAGTCAATTTCCCTTGTCGTAGGAGTAGCGGTGGAGTCTTCCAGCTCCAGCTCCTCGCCCGGCTCCAGCATCACCTTGGCGGAGGCGGTGAGGAAGGGCTTCAGCTCAGTGGGGTCGGGGTTCAGGGGGTTGGCGTCCTCGGCCAGGTCCACGACGCCCTCCACGATGAAGTGGTAGTACTCGCCGCTGGCCAGGTCCAGGGCGCTTTTGCCCGCCGTCTTGTCCACGGTGCCGTCGTCTTCCTTCACAACGGGGAACGTCACCACGGTTTTGCCGTTCCGGTCTATCACCTCGGCGTAGCAGTAGTTGATAACCCAGTCCTGATTCTTCGCGTCGGTGACGTTGGTGATTTCGCCCGTGGCCGGGTCGGCCTCGCACTCCTTGCAGTAGGGGACCGGATTGCGGGTGTCGCCCTGCTTATCCCCCAGGTACAGCTTGATGTATTTGTACAGGGCGCTGGCCAGCCGGTTCCGGGCCGCGGCCTCTTCCGCCGGGGTCTGGCTCTGGGCGGTCCTCACCTCGTCGTACAGCGCCAGGAAGTCGTCCTCTTTGCTGCTGCCGCCCCGGACCTTCTCGGAGAACACCAGCTCAATGATGTTGATGCTGGAGTTCACCGGGGCCTGGGTCTTGTCGTCGCCCTCATAGGGGGAGAACTGCTGCTCCACGGTCGGGCGCGTCTCGTCGCTGACGCGCACGTTGATCTTTTCAATTTTGGAGTAGTTCCCCGCGTCGTCCTTGGCCACCAGATACATGGTGAAGGAGGTTGTGCCATGCACGGCGGGGTCCAGGGGCCGGGTCTCGTTCAGGTTCACCTTGGTGTCGGTGTAGGCGGTGCCCACCGCCTTTTTGCCGAACTTGATGGAGCCGTTGCCGTTCTCAATCTTGATCTGGAGCCTGCGGTTGTCGGGCTCATAGACCTTGTCCGGGTCCCACTGGTTATCGTCGAGGCCCTCGAAGCGGGTCTCCTCCTGCTCGCCCTCGGGAACGATCGCCCAGAAGAGGGTGGCCTTCTCGTTGACGGAGAAGGTGAGCTCAATGGCGGTGGCGTCGGAGCCGGTCTGCTCCTTGCTCACAATCGTGGGCGGCTGCTCGTCGGGGGTGGTGAAGTTGAGGGAGTAGACTCTGGAGCTCTTGGCGTTGTCATAATCGGTGAGCCACAGGTACAGGGTGTACTTGGTGAGCTCCTGGAGCCGGGTGGAGTTCACGTTGATGGGCTGGGTGACGTTCTTCACCGCGTCCACCACGCCGTAGCCCAGGTTGCCGGAGATGGAGTTGGCCTTGAAGTCGGCGGGGGTGGGGGCGGCGCTCCCGGCGGGCAGCAGGGCATAGAACAGCCGGCAGCTCTTGTTGGTCATCACGGTGACCTGAGCGGTTTCCGTGGTCACCAGGGTCATCACCGGGTATCCCTGGTTGAAGGCGGGAACAGTGCCGTCCGGAGTAGTGAAGGCGGTGACCTTTACAGGACTGCGGTTTCCGCGCCCGTCCACCAGAATGGCGCTGACGTAGTACGAGCCGTCCTGGGTCAGGCCGGTAAGGTTGGTGGTATACTCCGTCTTGGCGGCGGTGGCGCTGATGGAGCCGGACTTGATGATGGCGCCGCCGTAAGAGGGGGGCTCAATGAGGTCGTCCTCATCCACCGAGCCGTCGGCCACAGCGGAAATAGCCCAGTAGATGGTGCCGGGCTTATTGACGCTGAACACCAGGGTGGCCGAGTTGGGGGCAATATTTTTTACCTTGGGGTAGCCCGCCAGCAGTCTGGGGTCGGCGGAGGACTCCGCCGCCTGGGTGCTGTTCATCTCGGAACCGTTGATGTCGGTGGTGATGCCCGGACGGATCGTGATATTGTCGGGCAGCTGCTCCACAGTGGAGCCGGCCGCCCCCACATTCAAGTCTTTGATGTCGCCTGTGCCCTCCACTTTGGTGGCCACGTCCAGGTCCAGCTCATCCACCCGTGCGTCTCCGTCGATTTTGACGGTGGAATCGGTGGCGTACTCGTCCATGGTGATCTTATTGGCCACGCCCTGCACCACCTGAAGGTCGGACTGGGGCGTGCGGTTGAGCACCTCTTTGATGTTGCCCGCCAGCTGGAACAGGGACCCCGGCTCGCCGTCCAGGTCGATGAAGCTCAGGCCGAACCCGGGCAGGGAGGAGTCGTCCACATAGGCGTTGGTGCGCACGGTGGTCTTGGGAATGTCTGTATTGCCCTCGGCGCGGATGGTGACAAACTGGTCGCTGATGCTGTCCACCACCATGCTGTCGGCGGACACATTACGCAGGGTGATGCTGGCCTGGCTGGAGTGGCTCTCGCCGCCGCCGCTGACGATGATCTCGCCCAGTACGGTGATGTTCTCCAGCAGAACGTCTCCCAAGTCCACGCCGCCGGTGAGGTAGAGGTTGCCGGCAATCACGCCGTCACGCAGCTTCACTCCGGCGGTGTTCACAGTGACGTTGCCGTACACATTGCCCAGGGTGTGGTCGCCCGGGGTCTGGATGGGGGTGCCGATGGCCCGAACCAGCATGGCGGCCACTTCGCCCCGGGTGATGTTCCTCTTGGGCTGGAAGCTGCCGTCGGACATGCCGCTGACCAGGCCGCTCTCGGCGGCGGCGGCCACCAGCCCCCGGCTCCACTCGCTGAGCGTGCGGCTGTCGGAAAAGCCCAGAGATTCGCCCGCCTTGGTCTGGAGCATCATGTTCCTGGCCAGCAGCACGGTGGCCTGCTCCCGGCTCACCCGCATCAGCGGGGAGGCTGTGGTGGGCGAGGTCCCGTGGAAATAGCCCATATTATAAGCAATGGCGATATCTTCGGCATACCAATCCCGAGAGCGCACATCGGTGAAGGGGTGCTCCCCCATCTTGGTATATCCATAGGCGCGGTTCATCAGGGTGACAAACTCCGCCCGCGTGATGCTGTCGCCGAGGCGCAGACTGCCGCTGATGTCGCCCCGCATAACGCCCCAATCCACCAGCTTCTGGGCATAGGGCATGGCCCAGTTGCTGCTGGCGTTGGCGGCATAGGCGGAGACAACCGTCCCGGGCAGCAGACCAAGCAGCAGCGCCAGGGCCAGCAGTCCTGCCAGTCCCCGGCGCAGCCGGTTCCAGACGGATGTATTGGTTTGATGGTTGCTCATGTGTGACCGTTCCTTTCCGGCGCGGAGGGCGGGCACGCCCGGCCGCGTCTGTCCATTGTACCTGAGTTTTCAGAACCTGTGCTCACAGGTCCCCATTATATGAACTAAGCGCTGTGCTCAGCTTGTCTTCGGCCTTCCCCGGAGTTGGAGGTTAAACACCGACTCCCGCAGCAGGGTCTCCTCGTCGTTGCACAGGTCCACGAACTTGGCGGCATACATAAGGGGAATGGCCGCGCGTTCGGTAGGCCGCATGCGCAGAACCTGACACCGGACCACCAGCGGCTGGCTGGTGACGGGAACGACAATTTCCAGCTGCTCCCCCACCTGAAGGGAGTGGTCGGTAAAAAAAGCGACGCCGCCGCAGCTCAGGTCGTTTGACTCAATGGTCCTTCTGCCTTTCCAGCTTCCGGTGATGGGATAAATGACGCTTTTGAAATGAACCTCCACCCGCAGGTTCTTGCGCATGTCTCCCGTGTCCGCCTGCAGCTTGGTAATCTCCAGCTGAATCATATCGTTGCGGCTGCGCACGATTATCCCCTCATAAGAGGGGCTGGTGTCCATAATCGACAACAGTTTCAGCTTTTTGTGCTCCAAAATCTCATCGATCTTGCCGTCCTCCACCTGAATCTGCCAGAACGGCCCGCTCGTATTGCCCTGGACTCTGCCCCTGGCGATCGGGGTGCCTTTGCTGTCCAGCATCAGATATAAACTCTGCTCCATCCTCACTCCTCCTGTTCCGCCTGCGTCTCCCGCCCCTCAGCCTGGGCCGGCGCCTTGGGTTCCCCGCCGCCCTTGCCTTTGTTGGGGTCGAAATGCAGAAAATACACATAGATCTCCACGATGGCCTTGTACAGCTCCTCGGGCACCTCCTGTCCCAGCTTGAGCTGGGTGAGAATGGTGGCCAGGGAATTGTCCTCATAGATGGGCACGCCGCTGTCCGCCGCTACCTCCACAATCTTCTCCGCCATATAGCCCATACCGGAGGCCACGATTACCGGCGCGTTGTCCCCCGCCTCATATTGGAGAGCCACCGCCTTCTTGGAGGGGTTGCGCCTGCCGTCATACTTTGACATTGACACTGTTCTTCCCTTCAAAAATTTTGGGGAACACCTCGGTGAGTGTCACCGGACGCTCCATCTTCCGCACGCTCACCCCGGCGGAATTGAGCTCGTTGCGGGCCAATATCTTGGACACCGTCTGCTCAATCTCCTTGGAAAACGGAGCTATCCCTCCGGGGCAGTTGATCACAACGCTCACATCCCGCTCCCGGTTGGTGAGAATCACATCAAACAGCCCCACGCCCTGCACGTCGATTTTGAACAGGAACTTCATGCACTTCTCGCCCTGACCCTTGCCGCCCTTCTTCTCCTCTGCGTCGGCGTCCACCCACAGCTCGGAAAACAGCATCCGCCCGTCCATCTCCATAGGGATGAGAAAATGGGCCAGGGGCATGTACACGCTCTCGTTGACCAGCAGAGCGGACACCAGGTTCCGAAACACCTGCTGCACCTCGGCGCTGCCCTCCCCCCGGAGGGCCCTGGTGGCCGCCGCCGCCAGATGGTCCGCAAACTGGGTGGCGGGGGACGCCTTGGCGAACTGGCTCGCCTGGAGCAGCTTCATCAGGGAAGGGCCGTCGATATTTCCCAGCATCCCTTTTAGTGTACCATATCCCGAGAGCTGATGGAAGCCCTCTTGAAGTTTTTCTTCCGACCCGTTTTCATACCGGGCCACATCCAGGGCCAGCAGGCTCAGCAGTTCCCGCGGGGTTCCCAGGTCATGGGTCTGGTTGACATAGGCGGACATGAGGGGGAACACCTCTTGCTGAATAAGGGCGATATTTCCCTGGCGGTCCCCGGCGGCGATGCCGTTTTCCAGCTGGGCCAGAAGCTGGCGCAGCTGGTCCCCCCAGCTGGCGGGCATGGCGTTGGCCATAGAGGCCAGATTGCGCAGCATATTGCCTTCAATATGGGCGGTGGACGAAAAGTCGCTGTAGCTTTTGAGAAAGTTCAGGATATCCAGCCGCACGCCCTCGGCGTCCGCCCGGGCATAAGCGCTGCGCAACACGGCGAACAGCGCCCCGCCGAACCGGGTGCCCGCCCTCATCTGGGCCGAGAGAAACTGGAGCAGCTGTCCCTGGTCCATTTTCAGCATCTGCATGACCTGGGACATCTCCTCCGCGATCCCCTCACTCATGCCCGAGGACACCGATGTGCCCTCCCGAAGCATCAACCGGGCCAGGGCGCCGGTGGCGTCCTGATTCCTGCGCAGCTGCTGGATAAACGTCTGGAAATTGGAGTCATACCGGACCTGGCTCCCGGCCTGGCTTGCGTCCTGCTGCTCGGTGCGGTTGTCCGCCCCGGTCACCCGGTCCAGGTCCGGGACGTTCTGCACCTGGGTATTGCTGGGGGAAATTGGAATATTTCGGTTGACATTTGTATTGTCATAACCCGGCACCGGGTTGGTCGCGCCCAAAAGATCGGCCATTTTTCACACCCCTGAGATAAAACTTAGAAAACCTACTTAATTTTTAACCGCTCCCTGCCGATAATAGAAAAGATAAAAGATATTTACTGAGGTGGTGCTTTTTATGGGCAGCGGAAACGAAATTCT
>CANOBV010000030.1 GCA_947564255.1 uncultured bacterium
CTCTAAAAACCGCAAAACATGGTCGAAATTGTCCAGCGGCTCGGCCATTCCCATCATAACGATGTTGGAGACGGCCTCTCCGCTGTCTTTTTCGGTAAATATTACCTGGTCCAGAATTTCCGACGGGGTCAGGTCCCGGACCTTTCCCCCCAGGGTGGAGGCGCAGAACACACACCCCATATTGCACCCCACCTGGCTGGACACGCAAACAGTATTCCCATGCTTGTAGCACATCAAAACCGTCTCCACACAATTTCCGTCCCCCAGCCGCCACAGGTATTTCACCGTGCCGTCCAGCTTTGACACCTGTTTGCGCTCCACCTGGGGAACGGTGAGAACGCACTCGGCTTTCAGCCGCTCTCGGAGGTCCTTGGGCAGGTTGGTCATCTCGTCGAAGGATTCAACCCCCTGGTGGAGCCAGCGGAACACCTGCATGGCCCGGAATTTGGGCTGGCCCAGCCCCTTGAAATATGCCTCCAGCTCCTCCGGGAGCATGGATTTCAGGTCGGTCATGGGGCTCATCCCTTTCTGCGCAGCTTGGCGGCGAAAAAGCCGTCGGTTCCATGGATATGGGGCCAGAAGGTCACCCGGCCCAGCCGCTCTCCAAGACAGGGCAGGGAAAAGGACTCCTGCGCGAAGTCGCGGTGGTCCGCCAGAAAGCCGTCCACCAACTCGTCATTCTCTCCCTTGCGGAGCGTACAGGTAGAGTACATCAACACCCCGCCAGGGCGGACATATTGGGCACAGTTGTCCAAAATGGACCGCTGGACCCTCGGCAGGCCCTTCAAGGGCTCCGGGTCCTTATAGCGGATGTCCGGCTTCTTGCGGATGATGCCCAGCCCCGAGCAGGGCACGTCCGTCAGCACCACATCGAAGCCCTCCCGCCAGTCCTCCCTGGCCTGGGCGGCGTTCTGGAGGACGGGGGTTATGATGGACAGCCCCAGCCGCTCCCGGCCCGCCTCCAGCAGCTTGATCTTGTGGGCGTGAATGTCGCAGGACACCAGTTCCCCCCGGTTTTTCATCAGCATGGCGGCGGCGAAGGACTTGCCCCCCGGCGCGGCGCAGCAGTCCAGCACCCGCATACTCGGCCTTGGGTCCGCCGCCAGCACCGCCAGCCGGGAGGCCGGGTCCTGGACGTAAAACTCTCCCCGACGGAAGGCCTCCAGCCGCTCCAGGTCCCCGGTTCCGGTGAGGAACAGGCAGTTTTCCAGCCAGGGGTGGGGCCGCGCCTCCACTCCCGCCTCCCCCAGGTCATTTGCAAGCTTTTCGGCCGTGGTTTTCAAGGTATTCACCTGGGCGGCGGTGGGGGGCTGCCGGTTGTCTGCCTCCAAGAGGGCCTCCGCCCCCTCCAGCCCCAGCAGGTCCGCGAATTCCTCCACCAGCCACCGGGGATGGCTGTACCGGATGGACAGGGTTTCCAGCTCGTCCCGCCCCGCGATTTTAGGGACCTCCTCCCGCAGCAAGGCCCGGAGGACGCCGTTCACCAGCCCCGCCGCCCGAGGGTTCCGGCTGTGCTTTTTGGCCAGCTCCACCGCCTCGTTCACCGCCGCGCTGGAGGGAATCTTGTCCAGGAACAGCAGCTGATAGGCTGCCACTCTCAAATCGCACAGCACCCGGATCTCCAATCTGTCCAGCCTCATGGAGCACACCCGCCCCAACCGCCAGTCCAGCAGGAGCCTGTTTTGCAGCACCCCGTAGCACAGCCGGGCGCACAGCGCACCGTCCCGGCGGTCCAGCCCGTTTTTCCGGATGGCGTGTTTCAGGTGCCCGTCCGACCAGGCCCCTTGCTTCTCACAGGCGGCCAGGGTGAGCACCGCCGTCTCTCTGGCCGAGCCCATGCGATCACTCCTGTCTTGTCAGGATTGTCCCCGCCGGAACGGGGTGCCCCAGCAGGAAGGCGGAGGCGGCCATGGCCTTTTTCCCGTCGGGCTGGAGCTCCAGGATCTCCAGCACCCCGCCGTCCCCGCAGGCGAGCTTCAGTCCCCTCTTGTCCGCCTGGACCACCGTTCCGGGCATTTCCCCCGCGCTCTCTCCGGTCAAGGCGGTGCGCAGGACCTTGCACCGCACGCCGTCCACCACCGCTGTGGCGGCGGGCCAGGGGTACAGCCCCCGAACCTGGTCGTGGAGCTGACGGGCGCTCTTCCCCCAGTCCATGGGGGACAGCTCCCGGGACAGCATGGGGGCGTGGGTGGCCAGCGTCTCGTCCTGGGGGACAGGCCGGACGTTCCCCGCCTCCAGCTCCCTCACCGTCTTCACCAGCAGCGACCCGCCCATGTCCGCCAGCCGGCCGAAGAGCTGGGCGGCGTTCTCATTGATGTCGATGGGAGTTTTGGACTGGGCCAGAACGTCCCCGGTGTCCATTCCCTCCGCCATCTTCATGATAGTGACCCCGGTCTCCTCCTCGCCGTTCAAAATGGCCCAGTTAATGGGGGCCGCTCCCCGGTATTTGGGCAGCAGGGAGGAGTGGACGTTGACGCACCCCAGCGGGGGCAGCTCCAGAATATCCGGGGGCAGGATTTTCCCATACGCCGCCACGGCGATGAGGTCGGGCTTCAGCTCTCGGAGTATCCCAAACGCCTCCCCGTCCCGCATTTTGGCGGGCTGGTAAACCGTCAGGCCCAACTCCAGGGCCCGCTGCTTCACCGGGGACTGCTGGAGCTTCATCCCCCGGTTTTTCGGCTTGTCCGGCTGGGTGAACACCCCGCAGATCTCATGCCCGGCCTCTGCCAGCCCCTCCAGGGACGGCACGGCGAAGTCCGGCGTTCCCATAAAGACGATCTTCATTACCGTTTACCCTTTCTCCGGCCTGTTTTCCTGGGGCGCGGCTTGGGGGGCTCCGGCTGCTCCTCCTCGCCCTCCATGGCGTCGATCTCATCCGGGGTGTACAGCTCGTCGGCATGCTCCACAAAGAGGTGCCCGTCCAGATGCTCCAGCTCGTGGCAGAAGCACCTGGCCACCATCTCCTCTCCAGTGATCTCAAAGAACCGGCCGTCCCGGTCCTGGGCCCGGACGGTGACCACATTGGGCCGCTCCACCCAGCCGTACTGGTTGGGAACGCTGAGGCAGCCCTCCCAGCCCTCCTGTTCGCCCTCCTCGCTGACGATCACCGGGTTGACCAGCTCGATCATCCGGTCCTCCTCATCCATCACAATCACGGCCCGGCGGAGTATTCCGATCTGGGGGGCGGCAAGACCCACTCCTCCGGCGTTTTCCAAGGTCTCCCTCAGGTCGTCCAACAGCCAGTGAAGCTTCTGGTCGAATTTCTCCACCGGGCGGCACTGCTTGGTCAGGGCGGGGTCCCCCTGGGTCAGAATCTTTCTCAGCGACATGGTTTGATCTCCTCTCAATCCAGCGGGTTCACATCGGCGAACATCGCCACCCCCCGGTTATGTTTGTCGGCCTGGGCCTGCCGAAGCAGGTGCGCCGTCAGCAGCCGCATGGCCTTGGTATTCTGCGTATTTAAAATCAACCGGTAGCGGTAGCGGTCATTCACCTTGGCCACCGCCGCCGGAGCGGGCCCCAGCAGACGGTAGCCGGTCCCGGCGTAAGGCGGCCGGCTCAGCGCTGCCCCCAGAGCGTCCCTCAGGCGCAGCAGGGCCCGGAGTACCACCGTCTCCTCCAGCCCCGAGGCGCACAGTACAAACAGGTCCCCGCAGGGGGGAAGACCCCGCACCTCCCGGCCTCGGATCTCCTGGGCGTAGAAGCTGTCGTAATCCTGGGCGGCGGCGAAACGGACCACGTCGTTCTCCGGGGTGAAGGTCTGGATGACCGCCTCCCCCCTCTTCTCCCCGCGGCCCGCCCGGCCCACCACCTGGGTCAGCAGGGAAAAGGCCCGCTCGGCGGCGTGGATGTCGCCGGTGTACAGCAGCTGGTCCGCCGACACCGCCCCCACCAGGGTGACGTTGCCGAAGTCCAGCCCTTTAGCCACCATCTGGGTACCCAGCAGGATCGGCACCCGCTCCCGGCGGAATTTTTCCAAAATGCTCTCGTGGCTGTGGACGGCGGACACGGTGTCCGCGTCCATCCGCAGCACCCCCACCCCGGGAAACAGGGTGTGGAGCTCCTCCTCCACCTTCTGGGTGCCCGTTCCGATAAAGTTCAGAAGTCCGCCGCAGGCGGGGCAGTGGTCCGGCAGAGGCTGGGACCAGCCGCAGTAGTGGCACATCAGCCGCCGGTTGGCGGAGTGGTAGGTGAGGTGGACGGAGCACCGGGGACAGGCGGGGCTCTCCCCGCACTCCCCACAGGTAACCATGCGGCTGGCCCCCCGGCGGTTGAGGAACAAGATGGCCTGTTCCCCCCGGTCAATGGCCTCCCACAGCTTTTTCGCCAGGGGGGCGCTGATGGCCCCGCCGTTTCCCGACCGCAGTTCCTCCTTCATATCGGCCACCGTCACCTGGGGCAGAATTCGCTCATTGTAGCGCCGTGTCAGCGTAAACAGCCGGTAGTCCCCTCGGCGGGCCCGGTACATAGACTCCACCGACGGCGTGGCCGAGCCCAGCACCAGCAGAGCCCCCGCCTTGTAGCAGAGATACCGGGCCGCGTCCCTGGCGTGATACCGGGGATTTTGTTCAGACTTGTAAGAGGGCTCCTGCTCCTCGTCCAGAATGATGACGCCCAAATCAGGCAGGGGGGCGAACACGGCGGACCGGGTGCCCACAACCACCCGCGCCTCCCCCTTTCTGGCCCGCTTCCACTCGTCGCACCGCTCCCCGGCGGACAGGGAGGAGTGAAGTATGGCCACCTCATGGCCGAAATGGGAGGTAAATATCCGCATCAGCTGAGGGGTGAGGGCGATCTCCGGCACCATCACCAGGGCCGTTCTCCCCCGCTTCAGCAAAGCGTGAATAAGCTTCAGATACACTTGAGTCTTGCCGCTCCCGGTCACGCCGTACAGCAGCGCCGTACCGCCCCCGCTCTCCGCCATGGACAGCAGGCCCCGGCAGGCTTCCTCCTGTTCTTCATTCAAAACAATCGGAGCGGGCTTTTCATACACCGGGGCCTGGGGGCGGCGGTACGCCTCCCGCTTTGACAGCTTCAGCACTCCCAGCTTCTCCAGGGCGCGCAGGGTGGACATGGACGCGCCGGTGAAATAACACAGCTCCTTGGCCGAAGTCTCTCCCACCGCGCAGATGGCCTCCCCGGCGGCATATTGGAGGGGCGCCCGCCGCCGTCTGGAGGAAAGCAGGGCCATAGCGTCGCCGGGGTCCATAGCAAGGGCCGCTACCAGTTCGGTCTTGTCCCCCACTCCCCGCTGGGCGCTGGCCTCCCGAAAAATGATTCCCTTTTTCTCCAACGCCCGGAGCGCCGGACCAGGGTCGGACACGCCAAAAGCTGTTCTGACCCTTCCCACCTCAGCCCAGCCCCCATTGGCAAACAACAGCTCCACCAGCTTTTTTGCCTTGTCCGAGTCCCCCGCCGCCTCATAAGCCGTTTCCCTGTCCACGCCGGGGGCTATGCGCCAGCAGTCCTTGAGAGAAAACCACAGCCCCGCAGGAAGCATGGCCCGCAGGGCGTCATACACAGTGCAGAAATAGTGCTCCCGCATCCACAGCGCCAGCTGAACGGCCGGCTCATCCAAAAGCGGTTCCTCGTCCAGCACGGCCAGAACATATTTCAGCTTATCGGTGTCCTCCCGCTCCCCCAAGGCCAGCACCACGCCGTCGCAGTGCTTATTCCCCCGTCCAAAGGGCACCGCACAGCGCATACCTGGCCGCAGTGGTCCCTCCAATCCGGCTGGGACCAGATAGTCGTAGGGCCGGTCAATGGCATAGGTGGCCCCGGACACAGCAATTTTCGCGATATTGGCCACCCGCTCCACCTCTTTTCAACATCAAAAGCCATTCTCCGCGCATTCAAACGTCCAAAGGGCAAGCAGTCCGCCCGCTTGCCCTTTTTGGGTCCTTACGCTTCTCCCTCAACGGGCTCCTCTTCAAATTCGCCGGCGGCATTCTCAGCCGCCTGCGCCTCATCCACAGTGAGCGTGCCTTCCGCCACCTCCCGGATGGCCAGGGAGACAGCCTTCTCCTCCAACGGCTCACCGGATGCCTCCGACTCGCTGGACAGCTTCCGAGCCCGGCTGGCCACCAGGTTCACCAGCATATACCGGCTGGGCACCTGCACCAGCAGTTCCTTAATCGGGGGATAGAGCAGCATAAATATCCTTCCTTTCCTGTTTTACGGTCAGTCCGTCTGAGGCCCAATGATGCTCCGGGCCAAATGGAGGCGCTTCTGAGTACGGCACTGTTCCGCCTGGAGAATGGACTGAATCTCCTGGGCGGCGTTCATCACCGTGTCGTTTACCACCAGATAACCGTAGTGGACGCACTCTCTGCACTCCTGCTGGGCCTTTTCCAACCGGAGCTGGATAACCTCTTCCGCGTCGGTGTTGCGCCGGTGAAGCCGACGGGACAGCTCCTCTACAGAGGGCGGAATGAGGAAAATGAGGACCGCCTCCGGACAGCGGCCCTTCACCTTGGCCGCTCCCTGGACCTCAATATCCAGCAGCACATCCACCCCTTGGTCCAGTTTCTCCCGGATCACCTTCAGCGATGTGCCATAATAATTCCCCACATATTCGGCATATTCCAGCAGCTCATCGGCGGCGATCATCCGCTCAAACTCTTCCCGGGAGACGAAATTGTAATTTACCCCGTTCTCTTCCCCTGTGCGGGGCTGCCGGGTGGTAAAAGATACGGAGAAATGAATATCCCGCCGGGAGCTCAGCAGCTCCGCAATGACTGTGCTCTTCCCCACCCCGGAAGGGCCGGACAGCACAATGAGCTCCCCCCGTTCTTTCTTTGACATGCTCATTGCGTCTCCTCCTCCGTCTCTCCGCCTTGGCCAAACCGGGCGGACACCTGTTCCGTCGGCAGGGACGACCAGACCACATGGCCGCTGTCCATCACCAGCACCGACCTTGTCTTACGACCGAAGCTGGCGTCAATGAGCATCCCCCGCTCTCTGGCCTCCTGCCCCAGCCGCTTCACCGGCGCGGACTCCGGACTTACGATGGCTACCACCCGCTGGGCGGACACCATGCTTCCAAAGCCAATGTTAACCAGTTTCATCGCCCGTCACTCCAAGTTCTGGACCTGCTCGCGGATTTTCTCAATTTCCGCTTTCATATCCACCACCCGCCGGGTGACCTCCATGTCATTGCATTTGGAGCCGATGGTGTTTGCCTCCCTGTTGAACTCCTGAATGAGGAAGTCCAGCTTGCGCCCCACCGCGCCCCCGGCCGCCAGCAGCTCCCGCAGCTGGCCCAGGTGGCTGTGAAGCCGCACAGTCTCCTCGTCCACCGCCACCTTGTCGGCGAATATGGCCGTTTCGGTGAGCAGACGGGCCTCATCAATCTGAGTATTCTCCAACACCTCGCGCATTTTAGCCTCCAGGCGGGCGCGGTAGTCCGCCACCGTCTGGGGAGAGCGCCCCTCAATTTCGCCCAGCAGGCGCTCCACGGCGTCCGCCCGACTCGAAATATCCGCCGCCAGCCGTTCCCCTTCTCTGGCCCGCATGGCGTTGAAATCCTCCAGGGCCAGGTCCAGCACCGCCAGCAGGCGCGCCTTCATCTCGTCCAGGTCCTCAGCCTTTTTTTCCACCGTCAGCACATCGGGGAACCGGGCCAGGTCGGTGGCGTAGTAATTTCCCTTGACATAACTGCCCCCCAGCTCCCGAAGCCGTCCCAGCGCGTCGATATAGCTCTTTGCCAGCGCCTCGTTCACGGTGACCACCGTATCGTCTCCGCCGGACCGGACGATGGTGACGAACATGTCCACCTTGCCCCGGGCCACAGCCTTCTGCACTCTGGCTTTCATGGCGTCCTCCGCGAAGATGTAGGACCTGGGCATTTTCACCGTGCAGTCCAGATAGCGGTTGTTCACCGCACGCAGCTCCACGACGACCTGCACGCCGTCAAAAGCCTGCTCTCCCCGGCCATAGCCGGTCATACTCTTCACCACGTCAACTCCCAGCCTTTCAGTGGACCGCCCGCTGGACACGGCTGATATACACCGCAATCAGCTTGCTGAATCCATAGTCATACAGTACAAACACAATATTCGCCGCCGGGTACAGCGCCCACAGAGAGTCCCCCAACGGCCCGGGCAGAGAAGCCAGCAGGGCCCCCATCATACCTAAATACAGCCCGGTGAACACCATATTGAAAAATCCCAGCTTCACCAGGTATTCCACAAACCGCCTCCGGGGCTTCTCCGCCATGGACTTCACCATGGGATACAGCCCGAACAAGACCGTGAACAGCAGGGCGCAGAATTTGTCCGGAACCAGCAGCAGCACCAGAAGAGAAGCACCTGCCCAGCACAAAAAACCCGCTTTCAGCCCCACAGAGACCACCGCCGCCGCAGGCAGCAGCCCCGCCAGGGCCACAATCCCCCACCGGCCTGTGGGCGCAAGGGAGGCCAGATACACCAAAATCACCGCCAAGGCCCCCAGAACCGCCGGATAGGCCACCTTTACCGCCGTGTTTTTTCGTCTCATGTCAGCGGCAGCCTCCGCACAGGCAGTTCATGCACATCATGGCGGTACAGCAGTCCATGCCGTCGCACTGGGTCCCCGCCATGTCCGGCTGGTAGCCGTAGCCCCCCCGCTGCATCATGCTGAACGCCTGCCGGTACTCCATGTTGCCCGGGTCCATCTGGACGGCGATCTGGTAATTCTGCCGGGCCTCGTCCAGCCATCCCCGCCGGTAGGCGATGGACCCCATAAGAAAATACCACTCCCCGTTGCGGGCCGTCCCCTGGAGCAGCCGCTCCGCCCCTTCCAGGTCGTTGTTCTGAATGGCCTGTCTGGCCTGGGCGAACACCCTGCCGCCGGAAGGCTGGCTCTGCTGCTGGTACCCGTAGCCGTATCCGCCCTGGCTTTGGGCCGCGCCGCCCCCAGCGCAGGCGCCTCCTCCGGACCGAGTCCGGGTGATAGCGTCGTACGCCTCGTTGATCTCCTTCATTTTCTCTTCGGCCAGGTCGGCCAAGGGATTGTTCTGATAGTTATCCGGGTGATATTTCCGGGCCAAGTCCCGGTAAGACCGCTTGACCTCGTCGTCGCTGGCGTCAGGACTCACACCCAGCACCTCATAGGGATCTCTCATGTGGCTTTCTCCTTATATTGTCTCTCATTTCTTTCCACCGGCCGTCCAGCACGGCATTCTGCACCGCGGGGAGACCGACATAGAGTATATTCTCCACCACAGGGGCCCACTCCCCCACTTCCAAAAGGCTGGCCGCCGACCCCGCCAGCCGCAGGGAATGGGCGGCGGTGGTGTCCAGGTATTCCCGGTTATCCCGGGCCTGTCCCTCAAAACGGGCGTCCAGCGGGTTATACCGCCCCCGGCTCCGGTCCTCATCCAAATCGTCCCAGGCGTCCATCAGGTATATCCACCGCCCGAGATGATATAGCAGCTGGCCCATGGCCCGCCGCGCGCCCCCTCCAGAGACAGTCTGGGCCGAACAGGACAAAATGCTGGCAAAAGCGTCCGCCGCCCGGTCCAGCTGAGAAGACCGCTCCCTCTCCAAGGCGCCGAGTTTCTCCAACCCTTCCCGCACCTGGGCGTCAAACTCGGGTTGGGCTTCCGCCGCCCGGCGGTAAGCCCTTTGAAACCACCGGCGCAGAAAACGGTAGGGCAATCCGGTGAAAAAGCCGTGGTCGGCCACGTCGTCGGACAGCTTGTGCCAGGTCAAAATCATGCTCTGGTCGGCGGCGGCATCCAGCCATCCCCCCGCCATGCAGGTCCTGGGCCTGCGAAAGGGATGAACTGGACACCGTTTGCAGACGCACGCTCCGCCTCCATCCCCCGCCGCCAGCAGGATGGCAAGAAACGTGAAATCGTATTGCAGGGTAAGCCGGGCCCAAAACCCATGGCGCCTGCCCAGCGCGTGGCACAGCCCGCAATAAGCGCTCTGATACGCGTCCCTCTGTTTCTGCTCCAACCGATTCAGGGCAGGGCGTACATAGCCGAACATTTTAACTGCCCCGGGCCAGGGCGACTACCACATTGTAGCCGTTGGGGTTGACCACACCCAGGTCCGATACGGAACTGGCGCTGTTCAGATAGATGCTGGCGGGCACAGTGTACCGTCCGGCGGCGGGCGTGACCTTTTGCAGGTCCGCCACCACCAGAATGCTCTCCTCGGTGAGCTCATCCAGCAGAGCCCTCGTTCCCCGCACTTTCACCTGGACGGCCTGGGTAATGATGGTCTCCTCCCAGCCCTCGGGCACATTGATGGCCCGGATTCGGCTGGTCACGTCAAAGGTCCGGGTCTCCACCCGTTTGAGCACCTTCACCGTCACCTTTACCTCACTGAAGCCGCTGATGTTTTCCAGCTCGTCGGGCAGGGGAACGGGGAAGGTCAGTTCTCCGCCGTACTCAATGGTGGCCTCGTCCAGTTCCGCCAAATCAATGGCGCCCAGCGAGATCTCCCCTTCGTCCGCCAAAGCGGCCACCGCCTCGCGGCTGCCCGCCACCATAATAGAGGGCGCGCTCAGTCCGATATCCACATCTCCAAGCTTCAGCCCGCCGCCTTCAATCACTTTGACGTTCAGCGGCACCTCCGCCGTAGCCCTTATGGGGAAGGAGGTATAAATAACATCCACATCACAGGTTACGTCCAGGTCCAGCGGGTCGCCGCTGGCCCCAATGAGCTGGAAGGGAAACGCCTCGCCCACATTTTCCGTCAGGTTTTCTTCCGTAACCGTGACCCGGGCGTAAGACACCTGATTGACAAGCTCCGCCTGGCCGCTGACGGTCAGCTCCACCGGGTCAAACCGGAAATCGTCCTTGTCTCCGGCCAGATAGCCCTCCGCCGCGCTGCCCAGGAACTCGCCCTCAATCCGCACCTTCCGGCTCAGGGCCCGGGCCACCTCCACATCCACCGTGCTGCCCCCCAGGCCGCCGTAGGTAATCTCCACATCGCTGGAGTTGACCCCGCTGGGCAGTTCCACGGTGTAGTTCACCGAATGGGTGCCCTCCAGGTTGATGTTGGACACACTGCCCACCAGCCGGGGCGGAGTCTTGTTGAGGATGGCCAGCTTCCTGGGCGTCGCCCGGACGGTGATGGAGGCTGTGACATTTTTGCTGACAATCATCAGCCCCCGCTCCTCCAGCATCTCCACCCCGGTGAATTCCACCGGCAGGCTGCGGTAGGAGGCTCTGTCCCGGGTCCCGTCCTTGGAGATCACAAACAACCACGCTGAAAAGGAGAGGACAATGGACAGCACTACGTACAGGGCCTTGCTGTCAAGAATCTTCTTTCCCATTGGCATTCTCTCCCTTGATCCCCTTCAATACACTGGACAGCCGGGCGGCGGCGGAGGACTTTCCCTCCTCCTGGGACGCAGGCATCAGCTCCAGGCGGAGCAGCCGTTCCAGCGTTTCCGGCGACAGGTGCCGCTTGAGCATCCCATTGACCGCCACTGAAATGGACCCGGTCTCCTCAGACACAATGGCCACCACCGCGTCGGAGTTTTCGCTGACGCCAATGCCCGCCCTGTGGCGCATCCCCAGGTCTCGGCTCAGGTTTACATTGCCCGACAAGGGGAGCATGCACCCCGCCCCCACAATACGCCCGTTGCGTACAATGACCGCTCCGTCGTGCAGCGGCGCTTTATTCCAAAACAGGTTTTTTAAGAGCTCCGCAGACACCTGGCACTCCAGGCAGGTACCCGTTTTCAGCACATCGTCCAGCAGCGTGCGCCGCTCGAACACCATCAGCGCCCCCACCTTGTCTCGGGACAGGGACGTATAGGCCTCCACCGTCTCCCGAATGGCGGTCTCCAGGTCGTTGCTGTAACTCTCCGCCACAAACAGTTCCTTGAGCTTGCCGCTGCCCATCTGCTCCAAAAACCGGCGCAGCTCGGGCTGGAAGAGGATGATGAGGGCAATGACCCCCAGCTCCACCGCATTATTCAGCACTGTGCGGATAACCCGCAGGTTCAGCACATTCTCGTTGGCCAGCGCCATGGCCGCCACAATGAACAGGATCGCTTTTACCACCTGCCCCGACCGGCTGCGCCGCACAAAGCGGAATAGATGATAGATGCCGAAGGCGATGATGGCCATGTCCAGAATATCGGTGAAGCCGATGAGCTGGATGTACTCCGGGGCCTGTTTCAGGGTCTGAATGATGGTGTCCATGGACGCACACCCCTTCCTTCGCCGAAAAATGCGCGTGACAAACCATTGCCGCAGGGCGGCAGTGTGGATATTATAGCCTATCTCCCCGGCGTTGGCAAGTAAATCAGGGAGAATTAAGAGAAAATTTACAGCAATGTCCCAGACAACAAAGCGGAGACGCGGCTTCTGCCGCGCCTCGCGCCTTATTTTTTCGCTTCCCTGACCAGCCTGCGGACCACCGCCGCCGCCCGGTCCACCTGTTCCGGACGGTTGAAGGCGGAGAAGCTGAACCGGACGGTGCCGGTGTCCTGAGTACCCGCTGTGCGGTGGGCCAGCGGGGCGCAGTGCAGGCCCGCCCGCACCGCGATGCCCCGGCGGGCCAGGGCCTCTCCCATCTCCTCACAGTCCATGCCGTCCACAACAATGGAACACAGGCCGCTCTGGCAGGCCTCCCCCCGGAATACCCGTATCCCAGGCGTCCGTTCCAGCGCGTCCATCATCCGGCCCGTCAGCTTCCGCTCGTACCGGTGGATGCGCGCGGTCCCCACGCGGCTGACAAATTTCATCCCCGCCAGCAGGCCCGCCGCGCCGCATACATTGTGCGTCCCCGCCTCCAGCCGGTCCGGAAGGAAGCCCGGCATCTCCTGCCGGGCGGAGAGGCTCCCCGTTCCGCCATAGAGCAGGGGCTGGGCCTCTCCGCCGCACAGCAGCAGCCCCGTACCCTGAGGGCCATACAGCCCCTTATGTCCCGGCATGGCGATGAACGCCGCCCCCCACCCCTCCAGGTCCACATTCAATGTCCCGGCAGACTGGGAGGCATCCACCACAAAAGGCTTTCCCCGCTCCCGGCACAGCTGGGCAATGCGTTCCACCGGCTGAATGAATCCGAAGACATTGGACACATGGTTGCAGACCACCGCGTCCACCTCCGGCGTAACCTCCCGCTCAAAGGCGGCGTACACCCCGTCCGGGTCGAACAGCGGCCCGGACGCCACCTTGACCTTCACTCCCGGAATGGCATAGACGGGCCGCGTCACCGCGTTGTGTTCATACCCGGAGACCACCACCGTCCCACCGGGCCGAACCAGGGACCGGATGGCAATGTTCAAGCCATGGGTGGCGTTACTGGTGAGAACGACCCGCTCCGGGTCCCCTGTGTGGAAAAGCATGGCCGCCTGTTCCCGCATCCGATACATCAGCTCCGCCGCCCCCATTCCGGGCGCGTGTCCACCACGGCCCGGGCTGGCCAGATGGGTCATTGCCCAAGCCGCGGCACGGGGGACCTGGGGAGGCTTTTCCAGTGTTGTGGCGGCGCTGTCAAAATAGATCATGACTTCACCTCGCTGTACTCCCCCTCCGCCGTCTGGAGGAACACCTGCTTGGGGGACATGCCCTCCCGGCGCAGAATGGTCAGCGCGTCGGTGAGACGCCGTTCCGGAATGCGCACACAGTAGCCGCACCCCTCCTTGGATACCGCTTTGGGCGCGCGTTGGACATAGGCGGAGATCCCCACCCGCTCCAGCACCTGGGCAGTGCGCTGGGCATAGGTGAGCGAGCGGCAGATAATAAGGTAATAGACCATGGGCCCACCATTCCTTTCCCCTGTTTCCGAGGGGCGCGGGAGCGCTCCTCTCAAGGCCATCATATGCCTTTGCCCCCCCAGGGGTTCAGCGGAAAAGCGCAGGCCGCGGAGACGCGGAGACGCTCCGCGAGTTTTTGCGCAAATGCAGTTTTCCCTCTTGACAATTTGGTTTACTTGTTGTAAACTTTCATTAGACTACAAGTTGTAAACCAGAGGGGAGTGACCGTCATGACACAGTACAGACTGGGTGAGGTGGAATCCGCTTTCGCCGCCCTGATCTGGGACAACGAGCCTTTGCCCTCCAGCCGCCTGGTGGAGCTGTGCGGGGAACAGCTGGACTGGAAAAAATCCACCACCTACACTGTCCTGCGGCGGCTGTGCCAGAGAGGTATTTTTCAAAATGAGAACGGGGTGGTGACGGCCCGGGTCAGCCGGGAGGAGTTCGCCGAGCGCCAGAGCCGGGAGTTTGTAGAGCAGACTTTTGACGGCTCCCTGCCCAAGTTTCTGGCCGCTTTCACCAGCCGCAAAAAGCTGTCCAACGAGGAGGTAGAGCAGCTCCAGCGGCTCATCGAGCAAAATAGAGAATAGGAGGCGATACCGTGGAAAACCTGTTTTTCACCCTGCTGGGCATGAGCGCCACCGGGTCCGCCGTCATTTTGGCGGTTCTGCTGGCCCGGCTGGCCCTGCGCAAAGCGCCCAGGGTATTCTCCTACGCCCTGTGGGCGGTGGCGCTGTTCCGGCTGCTGTGCCCCTTCTCCATCGAGAGCGCTTTCAGCCTCCTGCCCTCCGCGCGGGTGGTCTCCGTGGCCGGAAGAGGGGAGAGTACGGACCAGGTCATCCGGGTCCAGACCGGCCTGCCGGCCTTAAACAGTCAGGTGAACGACTTCCTGGCGGACCACCCCTACCAGGAGGGACAGCCCGCGCTGCCGGGGTCCCCGGAGGAGAATCCGGCCCCCGCCCTCAACCAGCTGGGCCCCGCGCCGGACTGGCGCGCCCTGCCCGCCGCCGTCTGGCTGGCCGGATGCGCCGCCCTGTTGGGATACGGCCTCGTCTCCCTGCTGCGCCTACAGCGGAAACTGACCGGGTCCGTGCCGCTGGAGGGGGAAAAGAATGTCCGGCTGGCCGACTACATCCCCTCCCCCTTTGTGCTGGGGCTGTTCCGGCCCACCATCTATCTGCCCTCCGGCCTGGCCGAGGGCGAGCGGGACTATATCCTCCTCCACGAGCGCACCCACATCCGCCGCCTGGACCACGTCACCCGGGCTCTGGCCTGGCTGGCGGCGGCGGTCCACTGGTTCAACCCCCTGGTGTGGCTGGCCTTTCACCTGGCGGGCAAGGATATGGAGATGTCCTGCGACGAGGCGGTGCTGGCCAAGCTGGGCCGGTCCGTCCGGGCGGACTACTCCAGCTCCCTGCTGCGGCTGTCCGTGGGCGGGAGGCTTCCCGTGGGGCCTCTGGCCTTTGGGGGCAGCGGCTTCCAGAGCCGGATCAAGAACATTTTGAGCTACCAGAAGCCCGCCCGGTGGGTGCTGGCCGCCGCCCTTGTCGGGGTGCTGTGCGCGGGGGCGGCCCTGGCCACCGACCGCGCCCCCGGCCTCTTCATTGACCCTGACTCCATCGTGTCCTACACCATGGTCAATTCCACCTCCTCCCGGACACAGTCCGCTGAGCGCGGCACTGTCTCCACCGAGGCCGACCGGCAGAAGGACCTGGCCGACCCGGCCAGGCGGACCCCGCTGTCCAAGGAGAAGGGGGACGAGCTGGCCGGGCTGGTGAACAAGCACCGCAAGAGCGTCTACGGGCGCGGGGAGCTCACTCTGAGCGGGAACGAGCACCACTTAGTGCGCATGGACCGCAAGGACGGCGGGTACTACCTGCTAGACTACTGGTATTGGAACGGGTTTTCCTTTCACCCCCTTCACCCTGGGGAGGACAGCTATACCACCCTGGTGACCGAGTATGGCGCGGATGGAAAGGCGGGGACCACCTGGCAGATGGAGTACGACTTTGACCGGGCCTACAAAAATTGGAGGCCGGACGGCGGACCCGGCGGGGAGGGGACCTTCAGCCCCGGCCCGGCGTCGGCGTGGGTGGACTACTCCAGCGCGCCCCGGGATATGCCCTGGGACGAGAGCCGGGAGATTCAGCTGCCGGAATACCCCGGCGTCGCCTTCCGCTGGACGACGGGAGCGGTGACGGCGGCGGAGGGGGACAGGGAGACCACCCTGTTCCAGGGCATGCCCGTCTGGAGCGTCTTCCTGTGCGACCTCAGCGGGGACGGAAAGCGGGAGCTGTGCGCTCAGGTCAGCTTTGGCTCAGGCCTCATAGATGAGCGCGTTCTGGTGTACGACTACGCCCGCCAAACCCTCTACGAGCTGGAGAACCGGTTTGAGGACAAGGATTACGCCCTGCGGCTGGAGGGGGACCGGCTGATGGCGGCCGAGAAGGAGCGGGGCGCCGAAATTCTGCGGGAGGGGCAGTTGGTCCTGGTTCCGTACTATGACGGCAGGACAGAGCCCGAGCTGGGCCTGCTGAGCGGCGGCAGCGTGTGGGGGCGGAACGGGCCCATCTGCGTGGTGGACTTTGCCGCCCCCGACGACAGCGGCACCGACCTGACCTATGAGCTCGGCCAGACGGACACCGGCCCCTTCGTTCGGATGAACGGCACCGTGCTGGGCCATACCCTGGAGCGAAACGCCGTCTGGTGGCACTCCGGCATGGAGGATCTGTACGACGGCCATTCCGGGGGGCTGTCCATGCGGTACACCTTCGAGCAGGGCGGGGCGGAGCTGATGGCGTGGTGGGCGGACGAGGAGCATAAAACCGTCGCTCTGTCCACTAAAACGTCGGCCATGGTCAGCAGCTATATACCCTGCGGCTGGTGGGAATTTACCGTGGACCTGTCCGGGGAACAGGGGCGGGTGACCGCCATGGAGGCCGAAGGAGGTGAGAGCACCCTGCCCGACCCGGTGAAAATGTACCCGGAGTCCATTACCAACCAGGAGGCGGTATTTGCGGCCCGGATCGCCGCGAAGCTCCTGACGGCGGCGGAGGACTTTTACAACAATTACGACGGGCCCATCCCCTCCCCGCCCACGGAGACCGTCAAATACACCCCGGTATACTCCCCCGGCTCGGGGAACGGCTCCGGCGATGTGCACATCGGCGGGCTGGGGGACGGCTATATAGAGTGGAGCTTCAACACCTCCCCCAACAAAGGCAGCGTGTATTTCGCCGCCGACCTGTCCTTTTTCTGCCCCCGGCTGGCGGGCAAGCGGGCGGAGGGCAGCTTCATGTGGGGCGGCGAGGACCGCAGCACCGTGTCCCTGGTGATGAACGTCAACGACGAGCGGGTGGTGAGCGGCACCGTCAGCGGGTTCTATGTGCATTTTGTGGCGGACCTGGAGGAGGGAGCGGTGGTCAAACAGGACTTTGAGTCCATGGTGGAGGGGGAAACCCTGGAGCTCACCGACCAGGAGATGGTCTATGCCGCCCAGGTCTTTGCCGAGCTGCTCACCGGAGCGGAGGCCTATTGGCTGGACCACCAGCCCGCCCCCAGCCCTGCGCCCTCGCCCAGCCCCGCGCCCACGCCGAAGCCCACGGCTTCCCCCGCGCCCGCCGCCACGCCAGGGCCCGACACGTCCTGGCTGGAGACCGGGGTCATGACCGGCCCCCTGGACCCGGCGCCCGCCCCGCCGCCGGGGGCGCTGGACGGCTTCCTATGGTACCCGTGGGGGTTTTTCAGGGGCAACAGCATGAGCTGGAAAATCGCGCCCGCCCCCTCCAATGGGAGTCATATCCGATGCACCTACGCCAATGAGGTGGGTTTGCCGGTGGTTCTCCTGCTGTGCAGAAAGGACACCGACACCGGGATCGTCCCGGATATCGTCAGCCAGCTGACTGTCCCGGCAGGGGAGACCCGGTCCATGGTTTACGACATCCCGGCGGACGGCTTCAGGGAGTATTATCTTGTCATGGAGGAACCCCGGGAAGGGCGTTCTATACAGGGTTACATAGCTATCACCCAGTTTTGACCCAGTGAGCCGGACCTCCCAATCAAAACGCAAAAGGGCCGCGTCTCTGAAGAGACGCGGCCCTTATCCGGCGCAAATTAATAATTCTCAGCCTTAAGCTCGAAATAGGCCCTGGAATGGGCGCAGACCGGGCACTCCTCGGGAGCCTCCAGGCCATACTCCAGGTGTCCGCAGTTCCGGCAATACCAGACCTTGACCTCGGAGCGCTTGAACACCTCGCTGTTGGACAGGTTCTCGGCCAGCTTCACATAGCGGTCCTCGTGGCTCTTTTCAATCTTGGCCACAGCGTCAAAGGCGTCGGCCAGAGCGATAAAGCCCTCCTCGCGGGCGGTGGCCGCCATCTCCTTGTACATGTCGGTCCACTCCTCATGCTCGCCCTCGGCGGCGGCGATGAGGTTCTCGGCGGTGGTGCAGATGCCGCCCAGGGCTTTGAACCACAGCTTGGCGTGCTCCTTCTCGTTTCCGGCGGTCTCCTCGAAAATGGCGGCGATCTGCTCATAGCCCTCCTTGCGGGCCTGGCTGGCAAAATAGGTGTACTTGTTGCGGGCCTGGGACTCCCCCGCAAACGCTTTCCACAGAT
>CANOBV010000031.1 GCA_947564255.1 uncultured bacterium
CGTCATCCAGCTCACCCGGCTGTACGCCACCGACCAGGCCATCGCCGACGGGCTGAATTTCTACCAGATGCGCGGCTTTTCCCTGGTCATCTGCAAGCCGGACCGGAAGGTGATCTATTCCGACTGCCAGTGGAGCGACATCCAGGAGGACGCCCAGCTGGGCAAAATGGTGGTGGAGAAGCTCACCCTGGTGGCGGGGCACCGGATAGAGACGGCGGCGTAAATGGACTGTGGATTTTGGAACGGGCCCAGCCGGATGAAGGTGAAAGAGGGAGAGCTGCGGCTTTTGTCCGCCCGGGAGGCGCTGGAGGCCCGGCGGGAGGGGGACGCCCTGGCCCGGGACGGCAGGGAGCGCGCCCTGTGCCGCAACGCCTGCCTCATCGCCCGGGCGCTGGAGCGGAGGGGAAAGCCCGTTTTTGCGGATGGAGAGGCCGCTTTGGACGCGCTTCGGGTGGAGGATATCGCCCGGCTGGCGGACGCGTGGGCGGATTTCAACCGCAGATGCAACCCCTCCGCGCTGGACGGAGAGGAGGAGGTGCGGCGGCGAAAAAAAGCCTGGAGCACGCGCCTTATGAGCGCCTTCAGTGGCGCGTGCTCCGCCTGTTCGGCGCTCTGCCCACCGAGGAGCGGGCGAAAAGCATGACCGACCGGGACTACCTGTGGTGCGCCCTCAATCTGGCGCTGGACCGGGAGGAGGAGCTGGCCCGGCTGTGCCCCGACTGCCGGGAGCGGGCGGAGCGGGAGCCCTGTCCCGCGTGCGGCGCGCCGCGAGAGAGCTGGTCGGTGAACACCGGGTTCGACTGGGCCCGCTACCGGGAGCTGAGAGGAGGCGGAGACGCTGGTTGACAGGCTGGAGGAGCTGCTGGAGCTGCTGAAAGAGGAACGGGACGAGGATGAGCGGGAGCGCGCGGCGGAGCTGGAGACAGAGGCGGCGGTCAACATCCCCTCCGCCCCGGAGATGGAGAAGGGACCGGAGAAAGACGGGGCGGCCGAGGGGCCGGGTTTGGCTCCGGCGGAGCTGGAGGGCCGCCGGACGGGCGCGGGAGCGGGGATGGAGGCGGCGGACCCGGAGCGGGCCTTGGCGGCGGGCTGGGAGGAGCTTTTCAGGCCGGACGGCGCGGCGGAAGAGAGCCGGACCGGCGGCGGAGCGCCGGGGGAGGATGGGCCGGAGCCCTTTGGCCTGGCGGCGGCCGGAGGCGGGGCGGGGGGCGGAATGCCGGTGAGGCCGGAGGACGGCGGCGCGGAGGCCGCGCGGCTCATCGGTCCGCTGAGGGGAGAATATCCGGCGGCGGACAGGGCATTGGACGGCGGGACCGCGGCGGAACGGGGGCTGGCGGAGCTGTACAGACAGACGGCCCAGGCGGCGCGTCCGGCGCTGCCGCCGGCGAGCGGGGGAGGGATGGCGCGGACGGACCGGGCCGGAGAGCCGGGGCGGTCCGCCGGGTTCACCGTGGACGAGCTGGACCGGGCGGTGCGGCGGGACAGCCGGCGGTATGACGGCGGGCTGTCTATTTTTTAGAAAGGGGTGGGGGTTATGATCCTTTCGCCCATGCGGTTTAAAAGCTTTGTGTGGCCCCACAACCCCAGGGTGTACTCCATCACCTATGAGCGGAAGCTGGCGGTGCAGAAAATCCCCTTTGGAAAGTACCACCTGCAGGGGCTGGGGCAGACCCGGCGGGTGCTGAGAGGGGAGGGGGAGTTTGCAGGGGAGCGGGCCTATGACACCTTCAAGTCCCTGGCAAGCGTATTTTACGAGGAGTCGCCGGGGGTGCTGTTCCACCCGGTGTGGATGACCACCACGGCGTGGTTCGCGGGGCTGGAGCTGCGGCAGGCCCCCCGGCGGGACTATGTGGCCTACTCTTTCGAGTTTTGGGAGGTCGTCGACGGGGCGGGGGACACAAAATTGACCGCCCTGCCCGAGCGGGAGGCCGGAGAGGGCGGGGCCGCGGAGGCCGGAGGCCGGTGGCACACGGTGGAGCGAGGGGACACCCTGTGGGAGCTGGCCCGGCGGTATGGGGTGGAGCTGAGCCAGGTGGTCAGGCTCAACCCCTCCATCCGCAACCCCAACCTCATCTACATCGGACAGAAGGTGAGGCTGAAATGATGCGGTGCTGGGTGGGGCTGGGGGGCGGAGGACAGATGGAGCTGCCCACCGCCGTCGGCTGGAAGTTCTGCTATGGGACGGACACCCCCTGCGACAGCTTTTTCCTGCGGTGCCTGTGGGAACGGGGGCAGGAAAAGGTGCTGTCCGCCGCCTGCCGCTTCTACGCGGAGTGGGAGGGCGAGCGGGTGTTTACCGGCGTGGTGGACGAATTTGCCGTCATCTGCGGGAAGGACGGGCTGTACCTGGAGCTGTCCGGGCGGGGGATGGCCGCGCTGCTGCTGGACAATGAGGCCATGCCCGCCGAGTACCAGAGATGCACCCGGGCGGACATCGTGAAGGACCATGTGACGCCCTATGGAGTGGAGGCGCTGGGCGGGGCCGGCCTGCCCGGCGTGGCCGGGTTTACGGTGGCCAGCGGGGAGAGCGAGTGGAGCGTGGTGCGGCGGTACGCCTGCTATTACGGCGGGGTGACGCCCCGGTTTGACCGGATGGGGCGGCTGGTGCTGGACCCCCACCGGGGCGGCGGGTCCCTGCGCATTGGGGAGGGCGGCGCGGTGGCCTGCTGGGAATACCGGGAGGAGCGGCACGGGGTGCTCAGCCAGGTGGCGGTGCGGCGGCGCACGTCCCAGGGCACCCAGTGGGTGGCGGACCGGGATTTTTTGGCCCAGGGGGGCCGGGCCCGAAAGGTGGTTACCGTGCCCAACACCACAGGGAGCGCCGCCATGCGGTACACTGCCGGATACCAGCTCCGGGCCGCCCGCCGGGAGCGGGTGCGGATGCGGCTCACCATAGCCGGGGGATTTCTGGCCTGGCCGGGGGAGCTGGTGTGGGTGGAGCTGGACGGGTTCGGGGCCAACGGGCAGTACCGGGCGGCCCAGACCGAGGTGTCCTGCGGCGGCGAGGGGCTGACCACCACGCTGGTGCTGGGCGAGGTGGACGCGATGATTTAAAAGAAGCGCGGAGCGGTCAGGCGGCCGCGCAGCATGACAATTGAAAAGCGCAAAGCGGGCGGCTGCGAGGAAACCTGTCGGGGAGGGGCAAGCCCCTCCCCGACAGGGTACATGATGGACGGAAAGGAGTGGTTTGCCATGTGGCTGAGCGGCCAGCACAAACGGCCCGCCGAAAATGGCGAGGGACAGGTGGGGGTCGTCACCATCAGCGGGGAGGAGACGGCGGTGCTGCTGGACTGTGAGCGCAGGGGACTGCAAATTTACAGCCCTGGGGGGTATACCTGGACCCCCAGGGTAGGCGGAAAGGTTCTGGTCATCCAGGGCCGGGGGGAGGTCCCCTGTGTGGCGGGCGCTCTTCAGGGCAGCGAGGAGCCGGACGAGGTGCGCGTCAAGGCAAAGGAGCTCACCCTGGAGGGAGAGCCGGTGACCGTCAAGTCCCCCAGGGACGCGGTGGTGGAGGCGGAAAACATACGGCTGATGGGTCAGGTGTATGTCAAAGAGGAGACGCTGGAGGAGCTCATCACCAGAATTGTGATGATGATTCTGTCCGGCCTTGGATGAGGAGGCGCTGCGATGAGCCTGTTGCTGACAGACAGGGATTATGTGCCCGACGGAAACGGCGGGGTGGTTGTGGCGAAGGGCGGCGACGCGCTGCTCAATGAGGTCCTGTTCCGGCTGGCCGCCCGGCGGGGGAGCTTCCCCTTTCTGCCCGCTCTGGGCAGCCGGATGCACCAGCTCCGGCGGGAGAAGCCCTCCGCCTGGGAGGGGCTGGCCCGGCAGTTCGCCGTGGAGGCGCTGGAAGGGCTGGAGGATGTGGCGGTGACCGGGGCGCGGGTGCGCGAGGAGGACGGCGCGCTGATGGTGGAGGTGGCGCTGCTGCGGCAGGGCGCGCCGCTGACGGCGGAGGTGCGTTTGGAGGGGTGAGAGGTTGATCACATTAGAGGAAATCTATCAGGGGCTGGCGGCGGAGTTTCAGGCCCAGACCGGGCAGACCGCCGGAAGCAGCAGCGAGCTGGCGGTGCGGTTTTACGCCGTGGCGGCCCAGATTTACAGCCTGTATGTCCAGGCGGAGTGGACCCGGCGGCAGTGCTTCCCCCAGACGGCCCAGGGGGAGGATTTGAATAGGCACGCCGAGCTCCGGGGGGTGTCCCGCCGGAAGGCCACCCCCGCCACCGGCACTGTGCGGTTCTATGTGGAAGAGGGCAGAGAGACGGATGCGGAAGTGGCCGGGGGGACCGTGTGCATGACGGCGGGCGGGGTGCGCTTTGCCACCGACCGGGACGCCGTGGTGCCCGCCGGCGAGCTGTGGTGCGAGGTGCCGGTGACGGCGGTGGAGGCCGGGGCGGCGGGCAACGTGGGCCAGGGCACGGTGGTGTATATGGCGGTGCCCCCCATGGGCATCGTGGCCTGCGCCAATCCGGAGGCCTTGTCCAACGGACAGGATGAGGAGGGGGATGAGGAGCTGCGGCAGCGTGTGCTGGCCACCTTCCGGCGGCTGGCCAACGGGGCCAACAACGCCTTTTACCACCAGGCGGCCATGTCCTTCGACGGGGTGGCGGCGGCGACGGTGATTCCCAGAAGCAGGGGGGTGGGGACGGTGGACGTGGTGCCCGCCGCCCGGGGGGGCGTGCCGGGACAGGCCCTGCTGGACGCGCTCCAGGCGCATTTTGACCGGGTGCGGGAGATCGCCTGCGATGTGAGGGTGCTGGCCCCCACGGTGGTTCCGGTGGATGTTTCGGTGAAGCTGTGGGCCGGAGAGGGGCGGGATTACGGCGCGCTGGCCCTGTCGGTGCGGGATGTTCTGGAGCGGTGGTTCAACGGGGAGCGGCTGGGCAGGCCCCTGCCCAGGGCTCAGCTGATTTCCCTCATCTACGGGGTGGACGGGGTGGCCAACTGCCGCTTGACGGAGCCGGCGGCGGACCTGGCCCTGGACAACGTGACGCTGCCGGTGCTGGGGCGGCTTACCATTGAGAACGGTGGGGAGGCGGGACATGCCGGGGAGATATGAGAGCTATCTGGCGTCCCTGCTCCGCCCGCTGGGGGTATATGACCTGCGGCCGGGGACCGTCAACCGGGGGGAGCTGGCGGCGTACGGCGGGAAGCTGGACGGGGCGGAGGCGGAGCTGGAGGACACCGCCCGGGAGATGAACCTGGCCGCCGCCCGGGATTTCGGGCTGGAACGGGTGGAGGCGCTGCTGCCCTACCGGCCGGTGTGCGTGACGGTGGAGCAGCGGCGGGCGGCGCTGGCGGCCCTGCTGCGCATCGGCGGCGACAGCTTCACCCCCGAGGCCATCAACGATACTCTGCGGGGGTGCGGCCTCAATGTCAGGGCGGAGGAAGGGGAGGAGCCAAACCATGTGAAGGTGTATTTCCCCGAGGTGGCGGGCATACCGGAGGGTTTTGGCCGGCTGCGGGCCATCATTGAGGAGATTCTGCCCAGCCATGTGGATATTGCCTATGTGTTCTGGTATAACACCTGGGCCATGGTGGCAAAGCGCCACCCGACCTTCGGAGACGCGGCGGATACGGGGCTGAGCTGGTACGGGCTGGCCGTTGAAAACGACGGGCAGCTGGAGAATAACAGTTAAGGAGCGGCTCCTTCAATCGGCCGGTCCCGCCATCTGTGGGGCCGGCTAAAATTAAATTGAAAAAGTTTCACAAAAACACTTGACAAATCGGGGGCATTATCGTATAGTATAGACAGAAAGGAAAAGGTGAGTCCAATGTATTAACGTAGAACGCACCAACCTCTTTCTGCGATTGGGAAACGCAAAGTGAAACGAAGCCTCGGCTCGTTCCAAACACGCTTTGAAAAGCGACGGAAGCCAGATTCAGTCTGAAGCCTACCATTGTTTGAGGAAACAGGGAGCAAGTAGTTTCAGGCGAAACCCCAACGCGAAAACGTCCGGAAGAACCGGAGGAAAGTGAAGGTATCAGCCCTTGGACAATCAAACCCAGAAGTGAGCCCCCAGCCGCAGATGTAGGACGGCTGGGGGCTTGGTGTGTTTTAGAAGCGTGGAGCAGGTGGCTGCGAGGACGCTTGGAACGGAGCGAGGCCGAGGGTCGGGGCGCCTGCGCCCCGCAGACCAGGCCGAGTCGGAGCGAAAGCGGCCGAGCGACCAGCCGCCTGCGCAGCGTGACAACGTCGGGGCAAAGTTCGCTCGACTCCGTCTCCGCCTGCGGCGAAAGCTTCGCCCGCTCTCTTTCCCCCGCCTCGCCTGACAGGAAAATCCCTCGTCCATCCGGCGGTTTCGGCGTGAATACAGGTTCTTAATTTTGCCATTGGGGCTGGGCTTTTCTGTCATTCACTCCGCTCGGAGCGCCCCGGCGGTCAATGCGACGAAAAATTGAGAGTTTCGTCACAAAAAATTAAGGAGTCCTTGGGGGAAAAAGACTTGCAAAATCAGGGATGGTCTAGTATGATTAAAGAGTATACCCCATGGAGGATTTCTCAAACATGACTACACAGGGCGCATTTTGGGCAGACTTCCCACAGATGGGGCCCCAGGCGCAGTATATATACAGGAGTGAATACAATGTTTGCAAAGGATATCGGCATTGACCTGGGCACCGCCAGCGTGCTGGTCTTTATCAAGGACAAGGGCATCGTGCTGCGGGAGCCGTCGGTGGTGGCGCTGGACAAGAACACCGGGAAGCTGCTGAAGGTGGGCACCGAGGCCCAGCAGATGCTGGGCAAGACGCCCGGCAACATCGTGGCAATCCGCCCGCTCCGGGAGGGCGTCATCTCCGACTACGACATGACCGAGCGGATGCTCCGGGAGTTTATCCGCAAGGTGGCCCCGGTTCACCTGTTCAAGCCCCGCGTGGTCATCTGCGTGCCCTCCGGCATCACCGAGGTGGAAGAGCGCGCCGTTATCGACGCGGGCATCCAGGCGGGAGCCCGGCGGGTGTACCTCATTGAGGAGCCGCTGGCCGCCGCCATCGGCGCGGGGGTGGACATCACCCAGCCCGACGGCCACATGGTGGTGGACATCGGCGGCGGCACCGCCGATATCGCCGTTATCTCCCTGTCCGGCATTGTGGAGTCCGCCTCCATCAAGGTGGCGGGCGACGCGTTCAGCGAGGCGGTGGTGAAGTACATCCGCAAGCGGCACAACGTCCTCATCGGCGACCGCACGGCGGAGGAGCTGAAAATGACCATCGGCTGCGTGTTCCCCCGGCCGGAGGAGATCTCCATGGAGGTCAAGGGCCGCTGCCTCATGACCGGCCTGCCCCGGGTGTTCTCCGTCACCTCCGGCGAGATGATCGAGGCTTTCGAGGAGCCCTGCTCCCGCATCCTGGAGGCCATCCACGGCGTGCTGGAGCGCACCCCCCCCGAGCTGGTGGCCGACATCTCCAGCAACGGCATTATCATGACCGGCGGCGGGTCGCTGGTCTGGGGTTTCGACAAGCTCATTGAGTCCCACACCGGCATCGAGACCTATGTGGCCGACGACGCCATCTCCTGCGTGGCCCACGGCACCGGCAAGAGCCTGGACTGGGTGAGCGACATGCAGGACGGCACCATGAACATCTCCCGGAGCCGCCAAATGCTTTGATTTTACGAAGAGCGTCCCCTTTCAGGGACGCTCTTTTCGCGTTTTTTAAGAATTTGTGAAAATGCCCCGGGTTATATTGACAAAGCAATATTATACAATATATAATATTGTGCGAAAGGAGGGGCTGGACATGGCTTTTGCGATCGGTCCCCAGCTGCTGGACGGATGCGTGCTGGCGGTGCTGTCCCACGGGGACGCCTACGGCTATATCCTCACCCAGCAGGTGAAATCTCAGCTGGATATCTCGGAGTCCACCCTCTATCCGGTGCTGCGGCGGCTCCAGCGGGATGGGCTGCTGAAGGTGTACGACCGGCCCTACCAGGGCCGCAACCGCCGGTATTACGCCATCACCCCCGTGGGCCGGACCCAGCTGGCCCGGCGGCGGGAGGAGTGGGCCAAATTCCGGGACGGCGTGGAGGAGCTTTTGAAGGAGGACGAGGAAAATGGACAAACTTACCTATTTGGCTGAGCTGGCCGAGGGGCTGGCCCGCTGGGTGCCCGAGCGGGAGCGGCAGGACATCCTGCGCTACTACGCGGAATATTTCGAGGAGGCCGGGCCGGACCGGGAGGCCCAGGTGGTGGCCGAGCTGGGGGACCCCTGGGCCCTGTCCTGCCGTTTGGCGGTGGAGGGGGGCTACGTCACCCAGCAGCAGGCCGAGAGCTGGACGCCCCCCAGGCGGAAAAAGTGGCCCTGGGTGCTGGCGGGGACGCTGGCGTGTGTGGCCATCGTTGGAATGTCGGTGGCCTATTCGGCCTCTCAGATCGGGCGCTTCGTGGGGCAGTTCGTCGGGCAGAGGGCGGAGCAGACCGCAGTGGTGGAGGCGGTGGACAACGCCCAGTTCGGCACCGCAGTGGAGGGCGGCGCCGTCTATTATGAGGAGAAGGAAGGGCAGGGCGGCGGCTTCTGGACCGTGGAGGACGGCTGCTTGGACGTGTTCCATGAGATCGACGTGGACGTGAGCATCGCCAACGTGGCGGTGACCGGGGGAGAGGACTACACCCTGTCCATCAGCTCCGAATCCACCCTGGGGGGCTACAGCCTGAAGTGGGAGGTCAAGGACGGCGTGCTGAAGATCCGGGACGACGGCTCGGCGGGACACGTGAACATCACCAGCTGGGACGATTTTAAAAATGTGTTCGGCGTCAACGCCAGCGCCATGGATGTGATCATCACTGTCCCAGAGACGACGGTAGAGAAGGTCAAGGTCAAGACCGGCTTGGGTGATGTGTGGCTCAGCGGCCTGGACATGAAGGGAAAGCTGGAGGCCAAGACGGGCATGGGCGACATTGAGTGCTCCGTCCGCGCCCACGACGAGGTGAAACTGGAGACCGGCATGGGCGACGTGACCCTGGGCGTGGATGGGGCATACAACGGCGTGAAGTTCGACCTAAAGACCGGCATGGGCACCATTGAGGCCCAGCTGAACAATAAGGAGGCCCAGTGGGACTACGAGACCAAGACCGGCATGGGCACCGTGACCGTCAACGGGGACAGCCGGGGGACCAAGGCCCAGCGCAAGGGCGGCTCCTACGAGCTGGAGGCGGAGACCGGCATGGGCGACATCAATCTGTACTTCCAGGAGGACAGATGGTGATTCACGCCGAAATATGACGATTGAAAATAAATCGGGAGGCCCGGTGTAAAGCCGGGTCTCCTTTTATTTGACCAAAGGCCCGTCCGCCCCGTCTAAATCCCCAGGAAGACGCTTATACTGGATTCATGGTTGCATTTTCCTCCCGCTCATTGTATAATGAGTTGCTAAAATGAGAAAATGCGTCGTAACGCTGAACATATGGGGTAATCAGTATGGAGACGAAAAACATCCGACACTATTTACAGGCGGGGAAGCGGGCCCACCTGGTGGGCATCGGCGGGGTGTCCATGGCCTCCCTGGCGGAGGTGCTCCACGGGGCCGGGGTGAAGGTGACCGGCTCCGACCAGCGGGAGAGCGCCACCGTGCTCCACCTGCGAAAGCTGGGCATTCCGGTGGTCATCGGCCACCTGCCCGAGAGTGTGGCGGGGGCGGACTGCGTGGTGCGCACCGCCGCCGTCCACGACTCCAACCCGGAGATCGCCGCCGCGCTGAACAGCGGCATCCCCGTCTTTGAGCGGGCCCAGGCCTGGGGGGCCATCATGCGGGACTACAAAAACGCCCTGTGCATCTCGGGCACCCACGGCAAGACCACCACCACCTCCATGTGCACCCACATCTTCATGGCGGCGGAGAAGGACCCCACCGTGATGATCGGCGGCACCCTGCCCCTGCTGGAGGCGGGCCACCGGGTGGGCCGGGGGGACACCATCATTCTGGAGTCCTGCGAGTACTGCAATTCCTTCCTGTCCTTCTATCCCACGGTGGCGGTGATTTTGAACGTGGAGGCCGACCACCTGGACTTTTTCAAGGATTTGAACGACGTGGAGCGCTCCTTCCGGGCCTTTGCCGACAAGGTGCCGGAAAACGGCCTCATCGTGGCCAACTGCGAGGACGAGAACACCATGACCACCCTGCGGGGCGAGACCCGGCCCGTCATGACCTTCGGCGTTGAACGGGGGGACGTCCACGCAGAAAACCTGTCCATGGCCCACGGCTTCGGCTCCTTCGACGTGATTTATAAAGGGGAGAAGTACGCCCATCTGGACCTGTCCGTGCCGGGGGTGCACAACGTGAAAAACGCCATTGCGGCGGCGGCGGCGGCCATCGCCCTCCACCTGCCCGGAAAGGCGGTGGAGGACGGAATGCGGGACTTCCGCCTGCCCGGGCGGCGGTTCGAGTACAAGGGGATGTATAACGGCGCGGAGGTGTGCGACGACTACGCCCACCACCCCGGCGAGCTGGCGGCGCTGTTCGACACGGCGGCGGCGCTGGACTTCAAGCGGGTGGTCTGCGCCTTCCAGCCCCACACCTACTCCCGGACCCACGAACTGTTCGACGACTTTGTGGAGGTGCTCCAGCGGCCCACCGTCACCCTGCTGGCGGAGATCTTCGCCGCCCGGGAGGACAACGACGTGGGGATTTCCTCCGCCGACCTGGCGGCGAAAATTCCGGGCAGCGTGTTCTGCCCCACCCTGGAGGACGTGACCGCCAAGCTGCGCCGCCTGGCCCAGCCGGGCGACCTGATCCTGACCGTAGGGGCCGGGGATATCTATCTTGCCGGGGAAGCGCTGGTAAAGGAAGAAGCATAACCCATCAAACGGCCCGCCGCCCAGGCGCGTGCCGTGGACCCCACTCGCTTTTCGTACAGGTTGTCCCCCGGCGGGGTGTGGCATTGGGTTGCGATGTTGTCACGCTTGGATTGGCCGCGCTGCCGGGCCGCTTTCCCTCCGACTCAGGCAAAGCCCAGGGGCCGCTCTATGCGGCTCCTGGGCTTTTGCCTTCGCTTCGGTCCAAGCTTCCCTGCGCGGCTATCCTCGCGCTTCCTGGAGGAACAATGTGTTGAGGAACCGCTTGAAAATGCCCCCGATGCTCAGCCGAGGCACCTCCTCCGGGGCCACCAGGTCGATGGAATCCACCTGCTCCCCGTCCACCAGCACCCGCAGTTCGCCCAGCTTCTGTCCCGCTTCCACCGGGGCCTCCACCTGGGGAGACAGCTCCATCTGGGTGGTGACCGCTCCGGTCTTGTTTTTCTCCAGCAGAATGGAGCACTCGCGCTGGGTGACGGGCTGGACGGTATCCTGCTCCCCCAGCAGCACCTCCACCGGGGGGATGGCCTGCTCCGGATAGACCGGAGTGATGGCGTAGTTGGCGAAGCCGTAGTTCAGCAGGGTTTTGCAGCTCTCAAACCGGTCGTTGGAGGTGGGGGCGTGCATCACCACGGCGATGAGCTCCATGCCGTCCCGCTCCGCCGTGGCGGACAGGCAGTACAGCGCCGTGTCGGTGAAGCCGGTTTTCAGCCCCGTGGCCCCCTCGTAGTAGAAGATGAGCCGGTTGGTGTTGGACAGCTGGAAAGCGCCGTCCCGGAGGGTGTCCATCCAGATGGTGGAAAACTCCCGGATGGCGGGGTGGTTCAAAATCAGCTCCCGGCTCATCAGGGCAATGTCATAGGCGCAGGTCAGGTGGCCCGCCGCGGGCAGGCCGGTGCAGTTGAGAAAGGTGGTGCGCTCCATGCCCAGCTCCCGGGCCCGCTGGTTCATCCGCTCCACAAAAGCGGTCTCGCTGCCCGCCACATGCTCGGCCAGGGCCACGGCGCAGTCGTTGGCGGACACCACCGTCACCGCCTTCACCATGTCCCGGACGGTCATCTGCTCGTTCTCTTTCAGCCAGATCTGGGACCCGCCCATGGAGATGGCGTGGGGGGAGGCGGCGACCATATCGTCCCAGCGCAGATTGCCGCTGTCAATGGCCTCCATCACCAGCAGCAGGGTCATCACCTTGGTGACGGAGGCGGGCTCGTACTGGGCGTCGGCGTTCTGCTCGCACAGTACTTTGCCCGTGGTCTTCTCCATGAGGATGGCGGAGGGAGCGGTCACCTCCGCAGGGACGGCGTAAGCCGGGGCGCTGAGCGCGAAGGCCATGGCAAAACCCAGCGCCAGGGCAGTCAATCGTTTCATGGTATGAACCTCTTTCCGTAGGTATAGTCAGGCGGGACGGCGCCCGCCCGTATGACAAGAGGATGTGAAAAAATCCCCGGTCCTATGCGTGGAAAAACCAGGACATGCGGCTTTGCGGGTGTGGCGGGGCGGAAATCCGGGCATACTGACACCACTTTGAAAAAAGGAGTGAATTTGAATGGGCAAAATGGACAAGTACCTGTGCGTGTGCGGCTGGGTGTACGACCCGGAGCTGGGCGACCCGGACAACGGCATCGCGCCGGGGACCGCTTTTGAGGATATTCCGGACGACTGGGTGTGCCCGGTGTGTCTGCTGGGGAAGGACGCCTTTTCCCCCATGTGAGCCGTGGGGGCGCGGAGGGGCCGCGGAGGTCCCGGCCCCTCCGCCCGGGGAGGTGAATTGACAATGGAGGAGGCGGTGTGATAGAATATCGGTATATTTGGAAAATCCGCCCGGGTTTTTCCGGGCGCTTTTTAGAAAAGAGGGAGCAGGGATGGAGCGGCTGAGCATCATCGTGCCCTGTTACAACGAGGAGGCCACGGTGGAGACCTTTTTCCGGGCGGCGTCGGCGGTGTGCCGGGAGCTGCCCGGCGTGGAGGCGGAGTACATTTTTGTGGACGACGGGTCCTCCGACCGCACGCTGGATATTGTGCGCGGTCTGGCCCGAAAGCATCCGGGGGTGCGGTGGCTGTCCTTCTCCCGGAACTTCGGCAAGGAGGCCGCCATGTTCGCCGGGCTGGAACACGCCCGGGGCGACTACATGGCGGTGATGGACGTGGACCTGCAGGACCCGCCGGAGCTGCTGCCGGAACTGCTGGAGGCGGTGCGGGAGGGCGGATATGACTGCGCCGCCGTCCGGCGGGTGGACCGGAAGGGGGAGCCCCCCATCCGCTCCTGGTTTGCCCGGCAGTTCTATAAGGTCATCAACAAAATGAGCAGGACGGAGATTGTGGACGGGGCCAGAGACTTCCGGCTCATGACGCGGCAGATGGTGGACGCCATTTTGCGCCTCACCGAGTACAACCGGTTTTCCAAGGGCATTTTCTCCTGGGTGGGATTCCGCACCAAATGGGTGGAGACGGTGAATGTGGAGCGGTCCGGCGGGGAGAGCAAATGGTCCTTTTTCAAGCTGCTCCTCTACGCCCTGGACGGCATCATCGCCTTTTCCACCGCGCCGCTGGCCATCGCGTCGGTGCTGGGGCTGGTGTTCTGCGCGGTGGCTTTTTTCGCCATCATCTTTGTCATTGTGCGCCAGCTGGTGTGGGGCGGCAGCGCCTACGGCTGGCCCTCCCTGGTGTGCATCATCCTGCTGGTCACCGGCATTCAGCTGTTTTGCATCGGCATTGTGGGGCAGTATCTGGCCAAAACCTACCTGGAGGTGAAGGGCAGGCCCATTTACATCCTGCGGGAACAGGGAGGGGACCATGAGCGCCAATAACAGGCTTTTCCGGGCCGCGGTCCGTATTGCGGCCTTCGCCGTCCCGGCGGCGGTGATGCTGTGGGCCTATGCCGCCATGGGGATGGCCCCCTGGGGGGACAAGACCATCCTGATGTCCGACATGTCCAGCCAGTATGTGGAGTTTTTCTGCGCGCTGAAGCATGGGGACCTGTTTTTTTCCTGGTCCAAGGCGCTGGGCACATCCTACATCGGGGTGTTCTCCTACTATGTGTCCAGCCCGCTGTCCCTGCTGACGCTGCTGGTGCCCAACGAGGCCATGCCCGTGGGGCTGATGTTTCTGACGGTGCTGAAGATAGGGCTGGCGGGGCTGTCCTTCGCCGTTTTTGCCCAGCGGCGTTTTTCCGGCTCCGGCGGGGCCGTCCTGCTGGGGGCGGTGTGCTACGCGCTGATGTCCTACAACGCGGTCTATTCCATCTGCATCATGTGGCTGGACGGGGTGATCTGGCTGCCGCTGATCCTGCTGGCGCTGGAGCGGATTCTGGAGGGAAAGGGCGCGGGGCCGTTTACGGCGGCGCTGACGGTGTGCTTTTTCTCCACGTGGTACATCTCCTACATGGCGGGGATTTTCTGCGCGCTGTACCTGTGCGCCCGGCTGGCGGCGCTGCGGCTCCCCAAACAGGCCCTGGGGAAGGTGCTGGTCCGGTTTTTCGGCGGGGCGGCCTGCGCCCTGGGGCTGACGGCGTGGATGTGGCTGCCCACCCTGCTGGCCATGTTCAACGGGAAATTCAGCGGCGGCGGCGTGGGTTACGGCGGCCTGCTGGCCTGTTCCCCCCTGGACCTGCTGGGCCAGCTGCGGGGCGGGCAGTTCCACTCCATCGACTATGGCTCGCCGCCCTACATATTCTGCGGCACGGCGGTGCTGGTTTTGGCGGCGCTGTACTTTTTCCTCCGGGAGTTCTCCCCGCGGGAGCGGCTGGCCAACGGGGCACTGGTTCTGGCGGTGGCGGCGTCCATGCTGCTGTCGCCTCTGGACAGGGTGTGGCACCTGTTCCAGCGGCCCAACTGGTTCCCCTTCCGCTATTCCTTTGTGTTCTCCTTCGTGCTGGTGTATCTGGCGGTCCAGGCCCTGGGGCCGCTGCTGGCGGCTTTCGCGGAGCGGGGAGTATGGGTCCGGCGGGGGGCGGCGGTGCTTTTGACGGTGCTGTCGGTGGTCCAGCTGGGGGCGAACACGAAGCGCATCCTCTATGGGCTGGAGCAGCAGTTCAGGCCCGGGTCCTACTGGGAGTATCAAAAATATTACACGGCCAACGCCCGGCTGGCGCAGGCGGCGGAGCAGGACGCCGGGGGCGGCTTTTACCGCATGGGGGCGGCGGAGGACCGGGGGCTCAACAGCCCGCTGTCCTTCGGCTATCCGGGCATCACCCACTACAGCAGCCTGTACAACCACAACGTGAACCGGCTGCTCAAGGAGCTGGGGTTTGCCCAGGCCTGGATGTGGTGCGCCTATTATGGGTCCACCCCCGTGACCGACGCGCTGCTGGGCGTGGAGTATGTGGCCGGCCGTGAGGATATGCCCGGCTACACGCGGGTGGACCAGGCGGGAGGACTGGCGCTGTGGAAAAACCCGGACGCGCTGCCGCTGGCCTTTGTGCCTGCGGGGGACAGCCTGACGTTCGAGGGGGAGACCCCTTTCGAGCGGCAGAACGACCTGCTGTCCAGCTTGCTGGGGGAGTATACGGCGGTATTTTACCCCGTTCCGGCGCAGAAAACCGTCCGGGCGGGGGAGACCACCTTCACGCTGGTGGGGGTGGACGCGCCGGTGTACGCCGATTTGTCGGACAAGAGGCTGAAAGAGGTGCTGGTGAACGGCAGGCGGGCGGCGGCGCTGGGCGCCGATGAGGCCGCGTCCGTCCACTGCCTGGGGACGCCCGCCATGGGCGAGACGTGGACAGTCACTGTCCGGGGCGGCGCTGGCTGGGCGGGGGAGCTGTGGGAGTGCGACCTGGAGACGCTGCACAGCGCGGTGGAGCGGCTGGACAACGTGGAGGTCACGGCGGTGGACAATGGCCGGGTGCGGATGACGGCCCGGGCGGACGGGGAGCGGACGCTGGCCACCACCATCCCCGCCGAGGACGGCTGGACGGCGTATGTGGACGGAGAAAAAACGGCCGCCGGAACATGGCTGGACGCGTTCCTTACCGTTCCGCTTGCCGATGGGGAGCACGAGGTGGAGCTGCGCTATACCGCCCCCGGGCTGGTCCCCGGGCTGGCGTTGGGCGGAGTGTCGGCGGCGGCGCTGGCGCTGGCCGCGCTGAGGAGGAAAAGGCCCGGACAGGGGCGGTGAATACAGGTTCTGCCTCTTGCTTTTTTCCAAAAAGTATGGTATATATTTTGCAATACCTTGTAAAAGGTAAATCTTTACTTATTTTAGGAGTTGATTTTGTCCCCATGGACCCTGACAGTATGATACTGCTGGCCGTGCTGGTGCTGATGGTGGTCATGTCCGGCTACTTTTCCGCCACGGAGACGGCCTTCACCTCCCTCAACCGCATCCGCCTGAAGAGCCGCGCCGACAACGGCGACAAAAAGGCGGAAAAGACCCTGGCCCTGGCAGAGGATTACGACAGGCTGCTGTCCACCATCCTCATCGGCAACAACATCGTCAACAACGTGGCCGCCACCCTTTCCACCCTGCTGTTCATCAAGCTCATCAACGAGGAGAGCGGTCCGGCGGTGTCCACCATTGTGCTCACCATTGTGGTGCTCATTTTCGGCGAGATCTCCCCCAAAAGCCTGGCCAAGGAGTCCCCGGAGGCATTTGCCATGTTCTCCGCGCCTCTGCTGCGGCTGTTCATGGCGGTGCTCACCCCGCTGAACTTCCTGTTCGGGCTGTGGAAAAAGCTGCTGAGCAAGCTGTTCCACAAGTCGGAGGACGAGGGCATCACCGACGAGGAGCTGGTCACCATGGTGGAGGAGGCGGAGGACCAGGGCGGCCTGGACCGGGAGGAGAGCCAGCTCATCCGCTCCGCCATCCGTTTTGACGACCTGGAGGCCGGGGACATCCTCACCCCCCGGGTGGACGTGGTGGCGGTGGAGGACGCCGCCTCCCTTGCGGACGTGGCGGCGGTGTTCGCCCAGGAGGGCTACTCCCGCCTGCCGGTGTACCACGAGAGCATCGACGATATCGTGGGCGTCATCCACCAGAAGGACCTGTTCTCCGCCCGCTACCACGGCCGGGACCAGCTCTCCCCCCTGGTGCGGCCGGTGCTCCACATCACGCCGGGCACCAAGATCGACGACCTCATGCGCCAGTTCCAGCGCACCAAGACCCAGATGGCGGTGGTGGTGGACGAGTACGGCGGCACCGAGGGCATCCTCACCATGGAGGACATTGTGGAGGAGCTGGTGGGCGAAATCTGGGACGAGCACGACGAGGTGGTGGAGCAGTTCCGCAAGCAGCCCGACGGCAGCTATCTCATCGCCTGCTCCGCCGACCTGGACGACATGTACGACCTGTTCCAGCTCACAGGGGAGTGCGACGCGGCCACGGTGTCCGGCTGGGTGCTGGAGCAGCTGGGCCGCGTGCCCGAGCCGGGGGACCACTTCGTGTGGGAGAACCTGGACGTCACCGTCACCCGGGCGGAGCACCACCGGGTGCTGGAGATTAAAGTGGTAGTCCTGCCCGAGCCGGTGGAGGAGACATAGACGACAAAACAGGCGGACGCTCCGGCGTCCGCCTGTTTTGCCGCTTATTTGATGGCGCGGCTCTTGACCTCGTCCCCCAGCAGGGCGGCGAACTGGTCCAGCCCCATGGCCCCCAGGTCCTCCCCGGAACGGCGGCGGGGGGAGACGGTGCCCTTCTCCATGTCCCGGTCGCCCACCACCAGCATATAGGGGACCTTCTCCAGAGTGGCCTCCCGGATCTTCTTGCCGATCTTCTCGTTGCGGCCGTCCACCTCACAGCGGAAGCCCTGGTCCTCCAGCTTGGCGGCCACGTCGCGGGCATATCCCTCCGCCCGGTCGGTGACGGGGAGCACCTTCACCTGCACCGGGGCCAGCCAGGCGGGGAACGCCCCGGCGAAGTGCTCGGTGATGACGCCGATGAACCGCTCGATGGAGCCCAGCACCACCCGGTGGATCATCACGGGGCGGTGCTTCGCGCCGTCCTCGCCGGTGTACTCCAGCTCGAACCGCTCGGGGAGCTGGGAGTCCAGCTGGATGGTGCCGCACTGCCAGGTCCGGCCCAGGGAGTCGGCCAGGTGGAAGTCCAGCTTGGGGCCGTAGAAGGCGCCGTCTCCCTCGTTGACCATGAAGTCCTTGCCCATGCCGGTGATGGCGTCCTTCAGAATGTCCTGGTTGCGCTCCCACTCGTCCACGGTGCCGATGTGGTCCTCCGGCATGGTGGACAGCTCGATGGTGTAGGACAGGCCGAAGGTGGAGTACACCTCGTCGAACAGCCGCACCGTCTCCTGGATCACGTCCTTCATCTGCTCCCGGGTCATGAACACGTGGGCGTCGTCCTGGGTGAAGCAGCGCACCCGGAACAGGCCGTGGAGGGCGCCGGACAGCTCGTGGCGGTGGACCAGGCCCAGCTCGCCCACCCGCAGGGGCAGCTCCTTGTAGGAGTGGGGCTCGCTGGCGTACACCAGCATCCCGCCGGGGCAGTTCATGGGCTTGACGGCGAAGTCCACGTCGTCAATGACGGTGGTGTACATGTTGTTCTTGTAGTGGTCCCAGTGGCCGGACCGCTCCC
>CANOBV010000032.1 GCA_947564255.1 uncultured bacterium
CGTTGATGCCCAGGATGCGGTCCATGTCCTCGTCGGTCACCTTGTCGATGGGCTTGAGCCCTTCCTCCAGCACGCCGGCGTTGTTCACCAGAACATCCACCTTGCCGTAGGCTTCCACGGTCTTGGCCACCAGGTTCCTGGCGTCCTCCGCCTTGGAGATGTCGGTGACCACAGGGAGAACCTCCCCCCCCGCCTCGCGGATTTTGGCGGCTACCTCATCCAGCTGTGCCTGACGGCGGGCGCTGATAACCACTTTGGCGCCCTCCCTGGCGAAGAGCATGGCTGTGGCGGCGCCTACGCCGGAGTTTCCGCCGGTAACGATGACTACTTTACCTTCTAAACGTCCCATATCAGATCGGTCCTTTCTGAATGTTGATTATAATTGAGCGGTGTGTCCTGAGAAGAGGACACGCCTGGGCTCACTGCCTGGTAACCTGGAGCACGTCGTCTCCCATCTGAACGGGGCCGGTTCTGACCTGTTCCACTCCGGCGAAGTCGTCGGAGTTGGTGACGGCGGTGATGATGGTGGTGGGGTGCCCCGCCGCCTTGATGACCTCCAGGTCCATGACGATGACGGGGTCGCCCTTCTTCACCGTCTGGCCCTCTTTCACCAGCATGGTGAAACCCTGGCCCTTCATATCCACGGTATCCACGCCGCAGTGGACCAGCAGCTCCATGCCGCCGCTCTCCAGGCCTACGGCGTGGAGAGTGTCGGGCACCTGGCTGACGGTGCCGTCCACGGGGGAATACACTTTACCGTCCTCCGGCTCGATGCCGCAGCAAAAGCCTACGAAGCCCTGGCTGAAGGCCGGGTCGGGGATGTCCGCCATAAGGATGGCGTTTCCCTTGGCCACTGCGCACACCGTCAACGCTCCGCCCGCTTGGGGGACAGGAGCGGAGTCCTCGCCCAGCAGACCCTTTTTCAGTTTGTCAAAAAAGCCCATGTTGTAATCCTTCCTTTCTTGAGAACCTGTACTTACAACCTCAATTTACCATCCGGCCAGGTCTTTCGGCGGTTTCGGATGTGAACACAGGTTTTAATATCAAGCGCCGTGGACGGGCTCAGGGCCCGCCCACGGCGGAGTTTATGTGCAGGAGGAACCAGCTCCTGCGAGAGGGACGAAAGAGTTAGAGCATCTTCTTCAGTTCGTCGTACACAAACTGGACCTTCGGGCCGATGATGACCTGGCAGGCGGTCTTGCTGGGACGAATGACGCCCGCGGCGCCGGCGGCCTTGATGGCCTTTTCATTGACGGCGGTGTAGTCCTTGATCTCAAAGCGCAGACGGGTGGTGCAGTAATCCACCGCGGACACGTTCTCTTTGCCGCCGATGGCCGCCAGCACGCCGGAGGCGATGGCGGTGAAGTCGTTGTTGGCCAGGACGATCTTGGCCTCCTCGGCCTCGGCGTCCTCGTCCTCGTTGCCCGGAGTCTTCAGGTTGAACTTCTTGATGGCAAAGTAGAACACCAGGAAGAACACCACAAAGGCCACGATGCCGATGGGGATGATCAGCAGGGTCTTGGCGGCGGCGGGCAGGGAGGCGGAGAACACCAGGTCGGTGGCGCCGGCGGAGAACATGAAGCCCGCGCGGAAGCCCAGAGCGGCGGTGACGGCGGCGAAGATGCCGTACAGCAGGGCATAGACCACGTACAGGGGGAACGCGGTGAACATAAAGGCGAACTCGAAGGGCTCGGTGACGCCGCAGATGAAAGCGCAGACGGCGGCGGACAGCACGATGCCGATGGCGACCTTCTTATTCTTGGCGGCGCGGACAATACCGGTGGCGGCGCCGGCCACGCCGAACATCATGCAGGGGAAGAAGCCGGCCATGTACATACCGACGGACCAGTTGGCGTTCTGAGCCAGCTCGCTGGTGGGATTCCAGTAGGCCTGCAGGTCGCCAATGCCGATGGTGTCAAACCAGAACACGTTGTTCAAAGCGTGGTGCAGGCCGGTGGGGATGAGCAGACGGTTCAGGAAGGTGTACAGGCCCACGCCCACATAGCCCATGCCCTTGATGCCGTTGCCCACGGCCACCAGGGCGCCGAAGATGACGGGCCACACGAACAGCAGCACCACGGAGGCCACGATGGACACCACGGCGGTGACGATGGCCACGCAGCGCTTGCCGCTGAAGAAGGCCAGCCAGTCGGGGAGCTTGGTGTTTTTGAACTTGTTGTAGCAGAACGCGCCGATAAGGCCGGCCAGGATGGCGGGGAACACGTTCTCGAACTTCTCAAAAGCCAGCAGCTTCACGCGGTTAGCGTCCTCAAGGAGGGACGGCATCAGGGTGGTGACCACGCCGGGGGACAGCAGGGTCTTCATCATCAGGAAGCTGACCAGGCCGGCCAGGGCGGAGGTGCCGTCCTTATCGTCGGCCATGCCCACGGCCACGCCGATGACGAACAGCCAGTGCATGTTGTCGATGAGGGCGCCGCCGGCCTTGACCAGCAGGAAGCCCACCAGGTAAGCCGGGCCGGAGGTGGGGGCGTCGGGCACGCCCATGACGCCGGGGGCGATGGCGTAGCCTATGCCCATCAGGATACCGCAGATGGGAAGGGCAGCTACGGGCAGCATCAGAGATTTGCCCAGTTTCTGTAAGAACTTATACATAACTCAATTCCTCCCTCTTCATAAAAAATTGGGTTTTGTGTGAGAGGCCCGGCCCCGCTGGTTCCGTGGACCAGACCCCGTTAACAGTATGTTAACACATTTTTCAAGGAATGAAAAGAGTTTTCAGTAAAACAATTTAAGTTTTCAAAATACGTCAATTACTTCAGTAATAAATTGTGCATTTTTGCCAATATAACCTGAATTTACAAGAAGTAAGGGGCCACGGCATCCCAGATGCGCCGGGACACCTCATCCGGCGTGCCGGAACCGTCCACCACCGCCACATTTTCCACATCCCTGAGGCGGTCAAAGGCCTGGAAATACAGCTCCCGGGTTTTGCGCAGGCGGTCTTCCCGGTCGAAGATCTCCTCCACGAAGCGGTTTTTGCGAATGCGCTCCAGGGCGGTCTCCACCGGCACGTCCAGAAACACTGTGAGGGTGGGCCGCAGCAGCCCGGCGCTGACAGCGTTGGCCTGAATGACCCACTCCATGTCCATATCCACGCTGTGATAGGCGTAGGAGGAGAAGTAGTAGCGGTCGGACACCACGGTGATGCCGCTGTCGATGGCGGCGCACAGGCCGTCCACCTCGTTCACCAGATGGTCGATGCGGTCGGCGGCATAGAGGGCGGCGATGACCCGGTTGTCGGCGGTGACCCGCCCGGTGAAGATCTGCCGGATCAGGGAGCCCACGGGGCCGCCGGTGGGCTCCCGGGTGTCCCGGCAGGGGACGCCCAGCCCCTCCAGCCGCTTCACCAGCGGGCCGGTCTGGCTGCTCTTGCCGGAGCCGTCGATGCCCTCCAGCACAATGAATTTGCCTTTTTCCATGTCACAGCACTTTACTGCTGCCGTTGAGGAACAGCAGATACATCACATAGCCCACCACCATGACCAGGCCGGAGATACCGGCCACCAGCGCGGCGGCGATATTGATGATGGGGATAATGCCCAGCACTTGGCACACAATGGAGATGGCGGTGCAGGCGGTGTAGATTTTGATAACAGTGGCCCCCCGCTGGGACAGCGCCTCCCGGCCGATGGAGTGGAGCAGGTTGGAGGTGGTGCTGCACACGCTGAACACCATCAGAAGGCCGACAACCTCAGAGGCCATGTCCAGGATGGAACTGAGAAAGCCCTCCGAGAGAAAGCCGGAGATCAGGTTTATGACCAGCGCCAGGACAGCGAACACCAGGGCGCCGCGGTAGTTGTCGTCGTCGTCCCCAGCCCTGTAGATCCCCAACAGCTCCACGAATGGGGCGGCGATGAGGAGCAGGAAGCCCACGAAGGGCACCCAGGCCAGCAGGACGCCGGCGATCATCAGAATCTGGCCGATGAACATCAGCCGAAGGCCGTTTGCCGCGTTTGGATATCTCATGAAAAATACCTCCTTGAAATCATTTATCTTCTATCATATGCACGTTGACATGGGGATAGGTCATCTCCACCCCCGCCCCGTCAAAGGCGGGCTTGAAGCCGTCCATCAGGTCGTAATACACCGTCCAATAGTCGGCGTTGGCGCACCATAATCGCATGACGTAGGTGATGGCGCTGTCGCCGTAACCGTCCACATGGACGGCGGGTTCCGGGTCCTCCAGCACCAGGGGATGGTCCGCCGCCATTTTTGCGAGCAGGGCGGCGACCCGGTCCGTGGAAGCGTCGTAGGAGGCGGACACCTTCAGCTCCACCCGGCGGGTGGGCTGGGCGGAAAAGTTGGTGACGTTGGCGGACACGATGGCGCTGTTGGGCAGCTGGACCAGCTTGTTGTCCGGGGTGGTCAGCTTGGTGTAGAACATCCCGATCTCAGCCACGGTACCGGAGCAGCCCCCGGCGTCCACGTAATCCCCCAGATCGAAGGGGTGGGAGGCCAAAATCTGCATTCCGCCCGCCACGTTGGACAGAAAATTCTGCAGTGCCAGGGAGAAAGCCAGCCCCACCACCGACAGCACAGCCACCAGGGAGGTGACCTCAATGCCCAGGCAGCCCAGCACGATGATCACCGCCACCGCCCACAGGAGGCCCCGCAGCAGGTTCCGGATCACCCGCTGGAGGGGTTTGTCCAGTTTGGAGCGGTTCAGGGCTCGGTCCAGCGCCTTCGTCAGCACTTTGATAAGCACCAGACTGATTACAACGGATAAAACCGCGCCAAAAATATTGCTGGCCGTAATATTTTTAATGTCTTCCCACAGGCTGGCTGTGGCCTCCTCGTCCGGCATGATAGCCGCGAAAACCGGCATAATCCGGCCTCCTCTCCCAAATCATTTTATCACGCTTTGGTGCGAGACGCAAGGTTCAGCCGCCGCTCCTCAGCACCGTGCCCAGCAAGGCCGCACCCTCCACACCGGTGATTTCCACGTCCGGCAAACGGTTGTGAAGGCCGTCTCCTTGCGCCCGAACCAGGGCGTAATTGGGGGCGTGGCCCTGCCAGAGCCCGTCTTTCTCCTCCTCAAACAGCACCGGGAGGACGCGGCCCACCTGACGCTCCAGCCAGCTCCGCTCCAGCTCCGCCCCCAGAGCGATGGCCCGGCGGGCACGGGCCTCTTTTTCCGCTGTGGGCACCTGTCCGGGCATGGTGTCGGCGGGGGTGCCGGGACGGCGGGAGTAGGGGAACACGTGCATGGCGGTGAAAGCGCAACTTTTTACAAATTCCAGGGTTTGGGCGAACTCCGCCTCGGTTTCCCCGGGGAATCCGGTGATGAGGTCGGTGGTAATCCCGGGGTCGGGAAAGTAGTCCCTCAGTAATCGAACGGACTCATAATACCGCGCGGTGTCATATTTCCGGTTCATTCGGGCCAGGGTGGCGTCGCAGCCCGACTGGAGGGACAGATGGAAGTGGGGGCACAGGTTGGGCAGGGCGGCGGCCCGGCGGCAGAAGTCCGCCGTCACCGTCCGGGGCTCCAGGGAGCCCAGCCGCACCCGCAGGCCGGACGCCGCACGGCACACCGCCTCTATCAGGTCGATGAGGGTCTGTCCGTCTCTCAAATCATGCCCCCAGGAGGAGATCTCAATTCCCGTGAGCACCACCTCCCGATAGCCTTCCAGGGCCAGACTGCGGGCCTGGTCCGCCGCCTCCTCCAAGGGCAGGGAGCGCACCGGACCACGGGCATAGGGGATGATACAGTAGGAGCAGAAGTTGACGCAGCCGTCCTCCACCTTGAGCATGGCCCGGGTGCGGCCCGCCCCCCCTCCGGCGGGCAGGCGCTCGAAGTCCCGGCGGGCCATGGCCTCGTCAATGGTTATCACCTGCTCCTTTCGGCCGCCTAACAGCTCCTCTAAACGGTCTAAAAAATTCATCCGCCCCGCCGAGCCGGACACCAGGTCCGCCCCCAGCGCCGACGCGGCCTCCGGTTCGGTCTGGGCGTAGCAGCCACACACGGCGACCACCGCGTCCGGCGCGTTTTTCCGGGCCCGGCGGATGATGTTGCGGCACTTTTTGTCGCTGACGGCCGTGACGGTACAGGTGTTGACGATGTAGGCGTCCGCCGGGCCGTCGAAGTCCGCCAGGGCATGGCCCCGGCGGAGCAGCTCCCGCTCCATGGCCTGGGTTTCGTATTGATTTACTTTACAGCCCAGGGTGTAGATGGCGATATTCATGGCGGCGGTCCTTTCGGCGAAATTTTCTATATTGTACCATGAATTATCCCAATTTACAATGGTATGGGCGTTTTAATCCGCAGTCCCCCTGGGGATGGCGGCGGCGCCGTGGAACAAAGAAAAACGGGCTCCCCCGGTATGGCCGGAGGGAGCCCGCAGACGCGCGAAGCGCACTTTATCCACTATAAGGTACGAGCCAAGGCCGCAAATGCGGCCACCAGCGGCGGATATCTACCAAAACCGGGCCGGACTACAATATTTTCTTTGCGGCTGATCAGTGGACGGTGGAAATATAGGTGTAGGTATCGCTGCTCCGGTCAAAGCGGAAGCCCGTGTTCTCGAAGCCGCTGCCGGTGAAACGGAAGGTCCAGACGGCGATGCAGTCGGTGGTGAAGGGGTTGACGGGCATGGCCAGGTCGAAGGCGCCGTCGTCGTTGAAGTAGTAGTTCATGCAGTATTCGTCGGTCTCGGCGGCAAAGCCGTGCTGTTGGACGTTGTCCCACTGGGCGTCGTCAAATTGGATCTCCGCGCTCTGTCCCTCATAGGAGATGGTGGCGGTGCGTCTGGCCTCGTCCAGAGTCACGCCGCAGCTCCGGTTGAAGTTTTCCATATATCCGCCCCAGTCGTGGACATAGGCGGCGGTGGCGGCGGGGTCGGTCCCCAGGTCGTAGACTGTCAGATCGTACTGCTGGTCGGTGCCCCCCTGGAACAGGTGGGTGATGACGGCGAAGGGGCCGAAGGTGCCCTTTGGCCCCCAGCCGAAGCCCTCCAGGGGCTTGAGTTGGGGCGCGCGGCCGCTGGCGGACATGGCGGAGAAAAAGCCGCTTCGGTAGGGGAACACCTGGGTGAGCTGGTCCTCCACCTGGAACATGGTGTCTCGGCCGTTGTCCCGGGTGAACATCCACACGGGGTAACCGTCCATCTGCCCCACCAGATACCACTGCTCCGGGTCCTCCGGGACCTGCGCATAGGAGGTGACCAGGGTGTAGTCCATGCCGTCGATGGCAAAATCGCCCGGGTCCAGAGGAGGCTGGGGCACGTTGGAGTAGAAGTGGGGCGGGGTGGTGTAGGGGTCGAAGGGCTCCACCCCCTGGGCGGCCAGCACCGTGGCCTTCACGTGGTCCTTCATGGCATTGACGGCGGCCCAGTATTCGGCGCTGAGGTCGCTGCCGCCCTGATACCCGTCGCTGGGCCAGGTCAGGGCGTAATACTCATCGCCGCTCCGGGCGAAGATGTCCCCGGCGGGCCACTCCCCGTTGTCCAGCTTTTCCTGAATCCCGGCCTCGTCCATCCGGTACAGGTTCAGCAGCCAGCCGCCCTGTTGAGCCGCCCATTTGGGGTCGCTCAGCACGTAGGAGGCCAGACAGCTCACCTCGCCGCCCAGCGCCGGGGAGGCGCTCACCTTGTCCCGCCACTCCTCCGGCACGTCCATCAGCCGGGCCTGGAGGGTGTCCAGGGGCTGAGCGGAGGGGTTATAGGGCTCCACGCCCTCGGTCTCCAGCACGGTCTTTTCGGCAAAGGAGCGAACGGCCTCCACCGTGTCCCAATAGGCGTCATAGCCCTCAAACCGCCCGTCGTCGCACCAGGCAGTGGCGTAAACATGGGATTCGGTCCGGGCAAATACGCTGTACGCCATGCCGTCCAGCCGTTCCGCGGTCCCGTCCAGCTGGTACACCGACAGCAGGTAGCCCCCCCACATCTCCATGTCCGTCCATTCGGCGGGGATGTCGAACCAGTAGTCCGCCAGATGGCCGGGCTCGTCGTTGATCAGCTCAAACTCCACCCTGTCCCGCAGGTCCTCCGGCACGTCCATCAGCCGGGCTTGGAGGGTGTCCAGGGTTTTTTCAGGGACATAGGGTTCCACGCCCTCGGTTTCCAACACGGTTTTTTCGGCATAGGCTTTGATGGCCTCAAAGGCGGCGGCGAAGGGCTCCGCGTCCGCCATTTGGAACCGCGCCTGTCCAGGCCACTCTAGGACGTAATAGTACGCCTCGTCTTGAGCAATGATTTCTTTCGCCTCGTCGTTTGTTTCCGGCCAGCCCCGGGAGTCGATGGGGCCCCGCTCCCACCGGTGCACGTCCAGCAGCCAGGGAGACTGTTCGCTCTCCCACTCTGCGGGCACGTTCCACCAATAGCTGGTAAGGGCGATGTCATTGATGGGGGACTTGGTCTCCGACGCGCTGGCCTCCACCGAGGAGCGCAGTTCTTCCGGCAGGTTCAGCAGCCGCTCCTGGAGGGTGTCTGCGGACAGGCCCTGAGAGGACTCGGGTGTTTTCTCCGGTGCGCCGGTGAAGGTACATCCCACAGCTGCCCCCAGCACCAGCACCAGGGCCAGCGCCACGGCCAGCGCGGTCTTGGGCTTCCGGGCAATGAGGCGTACCCGTTGGCGCACCCGGCGCTTGCCGCCGGTCATGGTGGTGGCGGTCTGCATGAGGGAGCACCGACCCGCCGCGATCATGCCCACCAGGGTCCGGCCGTAGGGGATGCGCTCCTGCTCCCCCAGGCGGCGGATGGCCCCTGCGTCACAGGCCAGCTCACAGTCCTGACGGGACAGGGCCGCCGCCCACCACACCAGGGGGTCGAACCAGTACAGGCACAGGCAGAGGCACCGCAGCAGCGCCCACCAGTGGTCCCGGTGGCGGTAGTGGGTGGACTCGTGGGCCAGCACGTGGCGCAGGCGGTCCGGGTCTTGAGCGGCGTGAGGGGTGATGTAGATTTTGGGCCGGAGGGTCCCGCACAGGCAGGGGGAGGGGAGGGCGTCCGACACAAATACCGGGAGCTTGGTGGAGGGTTCCAGAAGAGCCAGCTCCGCGGTTCCCAGCTTCCGCCGCAGGCGCAGGTTCACCAGCAAAAACCACAGCCCCGCCAGCGCCGCCCCGCCCAGCCAGACAGGCCGGGCGTATTTCTCCGCCAGCTCGGCCAAAGTGGAGCTCTGAGACCGCTGGCGGGCTTGGGTATCCACCTGCTCCAATTCCTTGTCGGAGAACTTGGTGATGTCCACACCTTTTTGTTCGTATTCCCGGATGAGCTGGACGTATGCGTCGTCATAGGTCTGCGCCGGGATGGGTACATGGGTCTGCCCGATGGCCTGTTCGATCTGAGCGGGGCGCTGGGCCCGGTCCAGCAGGGCCAGGGCGCTGTAGGCGCTGTCGGCCAGCTCCACAGGGACCAGCAGCCGCAGGGCAGCCACCAGCCACAAAGCGTATTGCAGCCGGGGGTCGATCCGTCCCCGGAGCAGGGGCCGCAGGGCGGCCAGCAGCAGTATGAGGATAGACGATGTGATCAAAACAGACTTCATTTTGACTCCTCCTCCGCCTTGTCCAAAATGGCGTACAGCTCGTCGATGTCCGCGCGGGTCAGGGAGTTCCGGTCCGCCAGCGAGCTGACCAGCAGGCCCACGCTGCCCTGGAAGGCCCGTTCCAGCAGAGAGTCGGTTTCCGCCGCCGCGGCGTCCTTCCGGGCCAGCGCCGCCCGGAACACCTTGGTCCGGCCCTCCGTCTTATAGTCGATGAGTCCCTTTTCCTCCATCCGCCGCACCATGGTGGTGACGGTGCTCTTGGCCCAGCCCGCGCTGTCTTTGAGGGTCCGCACCAGCTCCATCAGGGTTTTTGGGCCGGTCCACAGGCACTCCATCACCCGCCACTCGCTGGGAGAGAGTGTGCCGCGCTTGTCCTCCATGCCCAGGCCTCCTTTCTTATTGGTTGACTGTTGTAAGCCTACTATAGCAGATTGGACTACGATTGTCAACCTGTTTTTGAAAGACGCCGGAGAATGGATTTCCGGATTTTGGATAGACTAGACAGCTGAGGCCGTCCCTGGCTGCGGGATGGCAGTGGGGCGGGAACGCAATATCATCAGGAGGTCGATTGAGATGGAACTACGGTTTTTTGGGTGTAAGGCGTGCGGGACCATTGTTTCTATGGTCAAAGACGGCGGCGCTCCCGTGACGTGCTGCGGAGAGCGGATGCAGGAGCTAGTTCCGGGCACCACGGAGGGCGCGGCGGAAAAGCATATCCCGGTGTACCGGGTGGAGGGCAATCGGGTGAGCGTAAACGTGGGGTCGGCGAAGCATCCCATGGAGGAGGCCCATTCCATTGAGTGGGTAGCGCTCCAAACCAAGCAGGGCGCGCAGTACAAAATACTGCGGCCGGGCCGGGGGCCGGAGGCCAGCTTTGCGTTGTGCGACGCGGACGAGGTGGAGGCCGTCTTTGCCTACTGTAACCTGCACGGGCTTTGGAAGGCATAGCGCGGCGCGGCGGCGCAGGGCAATCCCCGCGCCGCCGCACCGGCAGTACATCTATATTCAGAGCCATAGCTGACGTTCCGAAAGGCTTGGCTGTGGGTTCAAATCTGGTGAAAGTGCTTTTTAAATATCGTTTTGCCCGCGTCCTGAAGCTCCGCCTCCATGGCGCGCCATGCGGCAAGCAGCCTGCGCCCCTCCGGTTCCAGTTCCACGCTGCCGTCCCCGTTGCGGCGCAAAATGGTATGGCCCAGCTGGCGCTCCATCTCACAGACCATGGCCCATCCTTCAGCGCAGGGAATGTGCATACACCGGCAGGCGGCGGACACCGTGCCCGCCGCGTCAATCAGCTCCAGGAACTGGGCGGTTTTGTCCGTCCAGAAGATGGTCTCGGCCTGTATGCCCAGCCGCAGCTCTAATTGCAGCGGCTGGGGACGGCCGGCGGACGTTCGGTTGTATTGCAGCAGCTGCTCATACCCGGCTTGTGTGTCGCCGTCCAGCGTGGCGCCGGGGTCATTTACCGGTACGTCCACCACCTGTATCCCGTACGCGGCGGCGGCGCCCCGCAGCCCGCCTGTTCCGGCGTATTCCTTGATGAGCGGGTATAGGGAATACTCTATCAGGGCGGGGTGTCCGCCTCTGCTTCCGTGAACGGGCCGGATAAAAGCTCCTGGAGTGGCAAGCAGGGCGGAAATCGTCTCCGCTTTTACAAGAGGGACATCCGCCGGCGCGACCAGCACGCGGCTGGTTCCGGCGGGAAGGGCAGCCAGCCCAAGCAGGAGGGAGTCCGTCATTTGAGTGTCATAGTAGCGGCTGTTGTGCACAAAGGTCAGCTTCTGCCCTGACAAATGCGCGCACAGCTGTTCCGCCTGATAGCCGGTAACCACCACCACCGGGTCTGCCCCGGCATTCCGCATGGAGTCCACCACCCGCTGTACCATCGTCCGTCCGTCAATTACAAGCAGGGGTTTGAACCGCCCCATCCGGCTGGATGCCCCAGCCGCCAAAATGACCGCCGCCAAACCGCCCATATCTGTGGTCCTTTCTGTTTGCCATATTGTGTGTCCGCAGGTTCGGACAGGGGCCTGACACCGCCTGGGATGGCCTCCGCCAGGCGGTGGAACCTTTTACCACCTGCACCTTAAAGGCCCCCTATGTAGTTCTGCATAGGGGGCCTCTTGGCGACTGGTCCGCTTTTTCGGCAGGGAGGCAGGTCCCTGCCTCTCCGAGCGGGCCTGATTATTGCTCCGGGTCCTTTTCGCCGCCTTCGGGGGCGGAACCGGCGGTCCCATCCGCATCCCCGGCCGGCTCCGGTCCTTCCGCCTGAACGGGCGGCTCCCCGCCATCCTCAAAGGGAGGCATGGGGATGGGCTCATCCACAATGTGGACGTGCCGGGCGGGGGGCTCCACATCCCCGGGAAGCTGGGACCTGGCATGGGTGGAGGTGTATGCTCCTTCCACCAGGGCGGGGTCCCGGCCCTCCAGGATGGCCACCATCTCGCCGCCGGTGATGGTCTCCTTCTCCAGAAGATAGGCCACCACCTTGTCCATGTCCTCCCGGTTGGCGCGGATGACCTCGACCGCGTCGGCGTAGCACACGTCCAGCACCGCTTTGACGGCCTTGTCCATGACGGCGGCGGTGTCCTGTGCGCAGTCCAGGCCGTAGCCCCCGTCCAGATACTGGTTGCGGACGGAGCCCAGGGCCATCATGCCGAACTCCTCGCTCATGCCGTACATGGCCACCATGTTCCGGGCGATGTTGGTGGCCTCCTGGATATCCTGGGAGGCGCCGTTGGTCATGGTGTCCATCACCACCTCCTCGGCGGCCCGGCCGCCCATGGAGACGGCGATCTTGGCCATCAGCTCCTCCTTGGTGCGCAGGTTGGTCTTGTCCTCCTCGGGCATGAGCAGGGTATAGCCCAGAGAGCCCTCGGTGTGGGGGACAATGGTGATTTTCTGCACCGGCTCGGCATTTTTCTGCTTGTAGGCCACCATGGCGTGGCCCACCTCGTGATAGGCCACCAGCTTGCGCTCAAACTCGGTGAGAACGGAGTTTTTCTTCTCGCTGCCCGCGATGACAAACTCGAAGGAGGCCAGCAGGTCCTCCTGAGTCACCAGCCTGCGGCCCTTGCGGACGGCCCGCAGCGCGGCCTCGTTCACCAGGTTGGCCAGGTCCGCGCCCACGCACCCGGCGGTGGCCAGGGCGATCTTGTTCAAATCCACGTCCTCGGCCAGCTTGATCTTCCGGGTGTGGACCTGCAGTGTGGCAAGCCGCCCCGCCAGATTGGGCCGGTCGATGGTGATGCGCCGGTCGAACCGCCCTGGGCGGAGCAAAGCCTTGTCCAGCACCTCTGGCCGGTTGGTGGCTCCCAGCACGATGACGCCCTTGCCGGGGTCGAAACCGTCCAGCTCGGCCAGCAGCTGGTTCAGGGTCTGTTCCCGCTCGTCGTTGCCGCCCATGCGGTTGTCACGGGATTTGCCGATGGTGTCGATCTCGTCGATGAAAATGATGCAGGGGGCCATTTTGCTGGCCTCCTTGAACAGGTCGCGGACACGGGACGCGCCCACGCCCACGAACATCTCCACGAAGTCGGAGCCGGAGATGGAGAAAAACGGCACGTTGGCCTCGCCGGCCACCGCCTTGGCCAGCAGGGTTTTGCCGGTGCCCGGCGGACCCACCAGCAGGGCCCCCTTAGGCAGCTTGGCGCCGATCTCGGTATATTTGCCGGGGTTGTGGAGAAAGTCGATGATCTCCTCCAGGCTCTCCTTAGCCTCGTCCTGGCCCGCCACGTCCTTGAAGGTGACGCCGGTCTTCTTCTCCACGTACACCTTGGCGTTGGACTTGCCCACGCCGCCAATGCCGCCGAAGCCGCCGCCGGCCCCCATTTTCTTGAACATATAGCGGTAGACCAGCATCAGCGCCACAACCATCAGCACCATAGGCACAACATAGCTCACCACGGCGGACACCATATACTGTTCCTGGGTCACCGGGTCGGTGCCGTAGTGCTCCACACCGCCCTGGGTCAGCCATTCGGCCAGGTCCTCGCGGATCGGGCCCGTCTGGAACTTGATGGAGCTGCTGGCGGCGGTCTCCAGCTGCTGGCGGTCAAATTGATTGAACAGGTTGCCCAAAACGCCGGTGCCGTAGGCGTCTTCCATCTGGTCCAGAAGTTCTTTCAGGGGCGGGGAGTCCTCCTTCAGTGTAAAGGTGTAGACATTGGTGTCCAGCCTCACCTCTTCCACATAGCCCTGCTCCACCCACAATTTGAAATCGGAAAAGTCCACCGTCTGCACTGCGGCATTCTCCACCGAGCTGCGGCACATCTGGAGCAGGAACACCAGAAGCACCGCCCACAAGACAATGCTGAAAAAGCCCAGTGGGGCACGTTTTTTGTCGTCGTCTCCTCCGCCCTGATTGTTTGGACGGTTGGGGTCGTTCGGCTTTAACGGACCGGCCATAGGCACAACCTCCTTTTCGCAACCGGAGCCGTGCTCCGGGCTGTTTTTTCTGTCTGGGGATACTATTATGGCAGTATACCATACCTCGTCCGTAAAAACAAGGAATGTTATTGGATGGGCTGTAAACTTTCTATGACGAAAAATGGGGAGGAAAAAGATGGCCGCCCCCTCTTTCGCCTGGACGTAAATTATGATATACTCTGAATATTGTAGCCTGAAACAGCAAAAATCAAAAGGAGTTTTTCCCATGCGAGAGGATAAAAAAACTTACAGGCCCGTGGAGGCGGAGGCAGACGGCCTCATTGAGGGGCGAAACGCGGTCATCGAGGCCCTCCGGGCCGGGACCGCCATTGACAAGATTTACATCGCCCGGGGGGAGACCGACGCCACCCTTGGCCATATTGCGTCCACCGCGCGGAACCGCGGCGTTGTGGTGGCGGAGGCGGACCGGCGGAAGCTGGACGGCATGAGCCGGACCAAAAGCCATCAGGGCGTCATCGCCATCGCCGCCGTCCGGGAATACGCCGGCGTGGATGACATTTTGAACGCCGCACGGGAAAAGGGGGAGCCCCCCCTGGTGGTGGTGTGCGACGAGCTGTCCGACCCCCACAACCTGGGGGCGGTGATCCGCACGGCGGAGTGCGCCGGGGCCCATGGGGTCATTATTCCCAAGCGGCGGTCGGCGGGGCTCACCGCCATTGTGGCCAAGACCAGCGCCGGGGCGGTGAGCTACCTGCCTGTGGCGCGGGTTCCCAATCTCACCGCAGTGCTCAAGGAGCTGAAGGAGGAGGGGCTGTGGGTATTCGGCGCCGCCGCCGACGGGGGGACAAGCCTGTACGAGGCCGATCTGAAGGGCCCCGCCGCCATCGTCATCGGCAGCGAGGGGGACGGCATGGGCAGGCTGGTCCGGGAGCAGTGCGATTTCCTGGTGTCCATCCCCATGAAGGGGCAGCTCAACTCGTTGAACGCCTCCGCCGCTGCGGCGATTGTGCTGTACGAGGCGGTCAGGCAACGGGCTGAGGGGCCCCGCAAAGCCGGTTCCCAGGCTTTGTGGGGAGAGGAGGGACAGCGCAGTGAGTGAGCTTTCGCGCTTGCGCGAAAGCGAACGATATGGAGCTTGTCCCGACGAAAGGAGGCGCATCCATGTCCGATGAGACAAAAAAGCCGGGCGGGCCGGAGTACACGGTCGACGAGATTCTAGCGGAATACGGCTCCAAAAACGGTTCGGCCAAGCGGGAGCCGTCTCCCAAAAACAAACCGCCCCAAACTGTGAAGGCGAAAAAAGTGGTGGAGTTCCCCACGGAAAAGCTCCCTCAGCTGTCTCCCGACGGGCAGGACGCACCCAAGCCTCCCTCGGCCGGGGGAAAACGGCTGGCCCCCAAGCCCGGGAAGGATAAGCCCATGCCGGAGATCGTGCCGGAAAACGTGGGCCGGGCCATCGGGGCCCAGCTCCACACCCTGCTGCGCCGGGCGGACCATTTCGCCGACCACATGTACGACCAGGCGGAGCCGGACCCGGAGACACTCAAGGCGGAGAAATACATCCCCGGCGTGGACCAGGAGGAACTGCCCGACGCGGACCAGCCCCCGCCCCGCCGGGCCAGACTTCGGTTGGTCAAGCCGCGGGAGCTGCCCCCGGACACCCCGCCTGCCAAGTTGGCGGCGCAGTATGCGAAAGGGTTGAAAAGCCAGGGGGTTCGGGTAAAGTTTGCCACGTTTTTTGCTGTTCTGGCGGCCTTATGCTCGCTGGAGCTGCCGTATCTGTCCTGGAATACGCTGCTGGGCGGGCTGGGAGAGCTTGGAGTAACGGTGTTTCAGCTGCGCTGCTGGGTACTGACCGGACTGCTGGCCCTTGTGGGGCTGCTGTGTTATGATATCATCGCCGCCGGGGGCAAGCAGCTGTTTACCCTGCGTCCCCGGGCGGAGAGCCTGCTGCTGCCGGCTTTTGCCTTTACTCTGGCAGACGGGCTTACCGCCGCAGGGATGGCCGGGCGCGAGGATTGCCTGCCCTACTGCGCCGTCGCCGCGCTGAGCCTCTCCTTTGCTCTGCGGGGAGAGCACCATCGCCGCCGGGGAGACCGCATGTCCGCCAAAACAGCATCTCAGACCCGGACTCCATACGTGGTGTCCATGAATGAGGGGCTCTGGTCCAGCAAGCCCACTTACACAAAAATTTCCGGCTCCAGCCTGGGGTTCGGGAGCCAGCTCCAGATGGAGGACGGGGGCCATACGGCCTACCGCGCCGCCGCCCCGCTGCTGATGCTGGGGGCAGCGTTGTGCTCCGTGATGGCCTCGGCCGGACAGGGAGAGCCAGGACGGTTTGTCTGGGCCGCGTCCGCCTGCTTCACCGCCGCCTCTTCCTGGACTGCGCTGCTGGCTTTCGCTCTGCCCTACCGAAAGCTGGCGGAACGGCTGAGCAAAATTGGGGCGGCCTTGGCGGGCTGGCCGGGGGCCGCCCGGTGCCAGCCGGGAGGCGTTATTGTCAGCGACCTGGACCTGTTCCCCACCGGTTCGGTCCAGGTGTCCCAGGTGAAGGTATTCGGCGGGGCGGCTACGGAGAAGGTTGTGGGATATACCGCCACCATGGTGCGGGTGATGGACTGCGGCCTCACCCGGCCGTTCCACGACCTGCTCCGTACCCACGGCGCCCTCTACCGGGAAGTGTCCGGAGTGGAGTGGCACGAGGGCGGGGCCTCCGGCATCATCCGGGGCCAGGAGGTACTGGTGGGCACCGCGGCCTACATGCACCTGATGGAGGTGCCTCTTCCTCCGGGGCATAACATCAAAAACGCCGTCTTCTGTGCCATCAACGGCCAGCTTTCCGGTCTGTTTCTGCTCAGCTACGCCATGAGCGGCGCGGTGAATCCCAGTCTGTCCGCCCTCATGCGGGCGGGAGCGGCCCCGGTGCTGGCCACCCGGGACCCCAACCTGATTCCAGCCCTGCTGGAGCAGAAATTCAAGCTGCCGGTGGACAAAATGGAGTTCCCTCCCGTTGCCCGGCGGCTGGAACTGTCAAAACCCGATCCGGAGGAGGTGGGTGGGCTGGTGGCGCTGCTCACCCGGGAAGGGTTGAGCGTATACTGTGACGCGGTGGTGGGAGGCCGCAGGCTTCGGCTGGCCACCCGGTGGGGGCTCATTTTTACGTTTGCCGGGTCGGTGATAGGGCTCTGCCTCACTTTTTACCTCACGTCAGTGGCGGCGTTTGCCTCGTTGACGGCGGTGAACTTCCTCATTTTTATGGCGGCGTGGCTGGTGCCGCAGTTTCTCATTGCGAATTGGGTGAATCAATATTAGAATCTGCCTGAAAGCGGGCCGTACCCGGTTAAAACCGGATACGGCCCGCTTTGACTGCGCCCGCTGGGGCGCTCGATCGGTATTGGGCGCGGAACGCCTGAGCAGATCACTTTTTCTTCAGCTTCAACACATCTCTGTAAAATGTGTCCAGCTCTTTCTTGGTCTTGAAGGTGGCCACATACATCTGGTTGCCCATGGCGTCGGCCAGCACGTCTGGAATACGGTCCACCATCTTCAAGTGCTCATTGTACTTGGCCAGGATGTCCACATGGCTCATGGCGAAGGGTTTGCCGTCCCGGCGGCCCGCATAAGCGCAGAAAGCGTGCTCCCCGCCCTCCAGGGTGGAGCGGTCAAAGGCGATCATGTCCGCCCAGATCTTATATACGTTGGTGGAGTTGGCGTAGTTCATCATATCCGGGCTGAACCCGCCGCAGGGACGCATATTCACCTCCAGGGCCACCACGTCTCCCTTTTTGCCCATGCCCTCCTGGTCTTGGGTGAGGCGGAAAAACTCGAAGTGGACAAACCGGCTCTTGACCCCGAAGCTTTTCACTGTGGCCCGACCGGCCTTGCGGGTGTCGGCGGGGAGGTCTTTGACGATGTAGTAGATGGAGTTGTCCTCGTTGTTGACAATGTCCATGATGGACATGGGAGTGACATTGCCCGTTTCAAAGATGGGTTCGCCGTTGGAATCGATGATGGCGTCGTAGGAGTTGACCTCGGCGTGGATGAACTCCTCCATGATGTA
>CANOBV010000033.1 GCA_947564255.1 uncultured bacterium
AGCAGGATGAAGGACACCACCGGCGTGGCCCGCACCACCCGGACGGCGGGGGAGACCAACCTGTCCGCCCAGGGGAAAAAGTGGGTGAGGAACGCCAGAATCACCCCTGCCAGCGCTCCCCACAAGAGCCCCAGAAACACCCGGCCCAGCGTGGCCCCTACCGACAGCCAGAAATCCGGCCTTCCCGCCAGCGCCGCCAGACGTTTTCCCACTGCCAGCGGGCCGGGCAGAAACAGCTCCCGCCCCACCCACCAGGAGGCCAGCGCCCACACCCCCAGCCAAAAAGCCAGGGGTACGGCGGCCCTCAGCAATTTTTTCAACGGCCGGACCAATAGATGCCGTCGTCGGGCAGCGCCCCGCCCACGGCGGCGGGGTCAACGGAATACAGCACGGCGTAATAGTCGGACATGGCCGCCATCATATCCGTACCTGAGATAAAGGCCAGATGGCACTGGGGTATGGCCCGCTTGGCGATGGGGGCGCTGGGGGTGATGCCCAGCCCCGCGACGAGCTCCGCCGCCGCGTCCACATTGTTGTTCACGTAGTCAATGGACGCCTCATAATCCTCCAGGAAGGCCGCCACCCGGTCTGGGTTGTCCTGCGCAAACTCCGTGCGGGCCACCACGGCGGTCATGATGAGCTGGCTGCCGCTGCGCAGGCCGTCCCACGCCTCGGTCATGTCCACAGCCTGGCGCACCTTCCCCTCGCTCTTCATGATGGCGGCGGTGGCGGCGGGCACGGGCAGCATGGCGCACTCAATGTCGCCGGACAGCAGCTTGGCGGAAATCTCAGAGGCGTCGGCAAAGACCACCTCCACATCCCTGCCCATCTCCAGGCCGTTCTCTCTCAGCAGATAGCGCAGAACATACTCCGGGTTCGCCCCCTGCCCGGCGGCGTAAACCGTCCTCCCCGCCAGGTCGGCCATGGAGTTGATCTCCGTCTTTCCGCCGCCCTCCAGGATATGGAGCACGCCCAAGGTCCCCACGGCGATGACCTGAATCCCGCCGTCGGTCTTGTTGTAGAGGTTCACCGCCACGTTGGACGCCACGGTGGCGATATCAATATCACCCTTGGTCAGCCCCGCCGCCAGCTCGCTGTTGTCGGTATAGATGCCATAGCTGTAGCCGCTCATGTGGAGGGCGGCGGGGTCGTTGTCAATGCTGTCCAGCAGCTTGGCCGCCCCAACCCCGGTGGGGCCGGACAGCACCGCGATGCGAACATCGGGGGTCTCGTCGTCGGCCAGGCCGGGGGATTCGGTGGGCGCGGCGGAAGGTTCCTGACTGGGGGCGGCGGACTGCGCCGCCTGGGAGGGGACATTGGAGGGCTCATCCGCCGCGGGCCCGCAGGCGGCCAGCGCAAACAACAGGGACACGGCCAGCAAAAAGGCCGTCGGTTTCACATGTCTCATGGTTCGGTTCCTTTCTTCACGGGGCAGGGCGGGTTTCCCAGCCTGCCGGGGCTTTCACTGCTTCGGCTACAATTTTAGCCGTGAAAGTTCCCAATGTCAAGGGTAGGAAGGGCTCGATTTATTTACCAATTCTTAACGAACGCCCCCTTGTTTTTTGGCCCGGCGTCCGTTATACTAGTGACGCTGAATAGTTGACATAATGTGAGGGCGTTCGACAGCCCCTCTTTCTGAAAGGATGCCTTTTTATGAGCAGAGCACCCAAGCGCGCCGCCAAGCGCAAGCCCTCCTTCCTGGCCCGGCTGGCCAAGGGCTTGTACATCACCCTGTTCATCCTCTCCCTTATCGTGGTGGCGGCATACGCCGCGCTGAACATCTTCGCCCCCAAGCCCACGGTGGACAGCCAGGTCACCATCCCCCCAAAGGCGGAAACCTCCGCCCCGCTCCCCGCCGCCACGGACGGCCTGCCCGCCTCGCCCGACCCCGACAGCCTGGTGCTCAAGCGCCGTGACGATGTGTTCACCTGCCTGCTGCTGGGGGTGGCCGACATGGGCGGCAGCGACACCATCATGCTGGGCGTGTTCGACACCCAGGCCAAAAAAGCCTCCCTCATCTCCATCCCCCGGGACACGGTGGTGCGCTATAACGGCAAGTATCAGAAAATCAACGCCACCTACGCCGGAGGCCCGGAGGCGGTGGCGGAGGTGGTCCACGACCTGCTGGGCATTCCGGTGGACTACTGGGTGACGGTGAACCTGAAGGCGTTTTCCTCCATCGTGGACCAGATCGGCGGGGTGTATTTCGACGTACCGGTCCGAATGGATTACAAGGACCCCTATCAGGATTTGGTCATCGACATCCAGCCGGGCTACCAGCTGCTGGACGGCAAAAAGGCCGAGGGCGTCATGCGCTGCCGCAGCTGCTACGCCAACGCCGACATCGGCCGCACCGCCACCCAGCGGGCTTTCCTCACCGCCCTGGCCAAGCAGACCATCACCCCGTCCAACGTGGGCAGCGTCACCTCCCTCATCAACACTTTCAGCCAGTATGTCCGCTCCAACATGTCCCTGAACGACATGGTGTGGTTCGGCACCCAGGCCATCGGCATGGACCTGGACACGGCGCTCAACACCGGCTCCCTGGAGGGGGAGTGGATCAGCCCCTACTGGCAGCTGGACGACGCGGCGGTGCTGGAGCTGGTCAACAGCCTGGGTATCTACCAGGACCCGGTGCCCGCCCGGGCGCTGCACATCGTCCATCCCTGACGCCTCCCGCCCGGCAACACAGCGCGCCGCAGGAAATTCCTGCGGCGCGTTTTGCGCGTCGGCGGGCTGCCGGCCCTCCGGTTGAAAAATTCCACTTTTCAGCCTTATTTGCTGCATCAGGCGGGGCAGCCCGTGCGCCGGCGGGCGTCTTCGTCCGCCTGTTCCCGCCGCAGCGCCTCCGCCGCAATGGCGAGAAATTGGGCGGCGTTGGGCTTGTCCAGCAGAAAGCCCCCGGCGATATGGTCCAGCACGGTTGGATTCCGCTTCCAGGCCACGGCGATCACCGTGCGGATATTCCGCTCCACCGCATGCCACGTGGTGCGGTAGCGCCGGGCCACCTCCGGATACAGGTCCTTCGTCACCACCTGGAGCAGCTCCGGCCGCTCCGCGCACAGCGCCACGGCATACGCGGCGTAGGTGTACCCCTTGTAGTCCGCCGTGACCCCAATCCGGCGCAGCAGATCGTAGGCCTGACCCAGCCATTTTTCCATTTTATTTACCGCCTTTCCCTCCGCTCGGTCTCCAACAGGCTGGACACCGTGATGCCCATGTGGGCCGCAATTTTTTGCAGCGTGCTGAGCTTCGGGTCGGTCTTTCCCCGCTCAATCAGGCTGATCTCCTCCGTGCTGATGCCCATCTCATAGGCCATTTCCGGCTGGTTCTTGGACAGCTCTTTTCGATATGCTTTCACCCGCTTCGCCAGCGCTTCTGTCTCCGGCATTTTTTCGACCCCTCTTGACAAATCATATCCAAAAGAAGCTGATCATGCCACGTACTACAATACGGATTTGCCATTTTCTGCTGACGAGGCCGAAAAAAGCTTCGTCCGCCCAAGACATAATAGAAGCAGGCCAGACCCTATAGCCAATAAGGTCTGACCCGCCCTGTTTCATCCATATCGTTCCCCGCGTCCCATCGTCCGGAACCCGGCAGAAACGGCCATGGGCTCCGCTTTCGCCCGTGCGGCATTCAGGCCGGACAGACATCAATTCACAATAATATAACTCGCAGATAAATTCTACCGCCCGACGCCAATTTTGTCAAGGGTTTTTGCAAAAAAAGACGGCGGCATTTTTTCAATGCCGCCGAACCCTTTTATACCCCTGGAATTTCCCACCCGTCGGGGACGGGAATCCAGGCCGTCTTCCAATACTGATAAGTAAGCGACCACAGCCGCATCTCATAGACCCCGTTATTGTTCCGGTAGTACCAGCGGACCTCCTCCGCCCGGGGCTCCACCTGGGTCTCCCCCGCGGGGACGTCAGCGGCCATGGCCGGGGCCACCCCTGTGGAGAACAGGGAAAACGCGCACAACAGCGCTATCACAGTGGTCAAAATACGTCTCTTCACTCTTGCTTATCCTCCTCAAAGACCGGTAAATGGTTGTATCTCTCAGAGGCGACCTCCGCCTCTGTCAAATACCGATTGAACTCATAGTCCACATACAGTTCATGCCTACCATCAGTCTTTCTTATGATGAAATGTCCATTTTTATCCTTGCCGACCTCAGACCCATCAAAATCGTCCAGATAGTAGATACCATTCTTTTCTTCAAATACTTCTGCTGGAGGCACTCCAGCAGACTGTACAATTACCAGATAAGATGCTATGAATAACGCCGCCAAGACACATCGCGCCGCAGGGCTCACGCGCTGCGGCGGCTTGCCCTTACGGGCAAGCAACAATTCAGCCCGCCGTTGCAAAACCGTTTTCTTCCCAACCGCGTGGAACTCGTCCAACGCCAGCGCCGGAAACCGCCGGCCCCTCACAACCTGAGCGGCCACGTCCTTCAGCGCCGTTACGTACGCCAAACGGCCCACCTCATCCATATGTTCCGTCACCTTCGCGTCACAGCGCATTTCGATGAGGGCGTTTACCGTCCTGCGGAAGAAATGGAGCAGCGGATTCCACCACAACACCGTGGCCGCGATGCCAAAGAAGAACTTGACCACCGCGTCATGGGCCCGGATGTGCTCCGCCTCGTGGGCCAGAATCAATTCAATCGCGTCTTCCGAAAGTTCCAGCACCGGAAAATAGATGGTGGGGTGGAACACGCCCGCCACATAGGGCACCTCCACGTCGGTGGAAACCAGCACCGGACAGCCCACATTGAGCCGTTCGGCGCACCGCCGGACGCGCTCGTCCTCCACCACGACGTAGCTTCTGCAGCGCCTGCGGGCGAGGGTGAACACAAACACGTCCCACCCGACCATGACCGCCGCGCCGACGACCCAGACGGTCACCACCCACCGGACCACGGTCGGGTTGGCCCGCAAAACTCTGAGCGACGGACCCAGCAAGGTCCAGGAACGGACCAATAAAGATGTTGGAATTTCAAGCGGCAGGATCAGCCGCACGGCGGCGCACGCGGACGCCGCCAGCAAAACAGACGCGCCGTGCCTTTTGACAAAACCGGGCCACGCGTACAAAACGCAGACCACAATCAGCGCGGCGCTGAAGAGGACCAGGGTGCTGAGTACTGAAAAGTACGAGACCACTACTCCAGGTCAAGCTCCTTTTTGCGCTCAGCCAGCATTTTTTCCAATTCGTCCACCGTCTCCTGCGTCAGCTCGTCGCTTTGCAGAAGCATGGAAAAATACATGGGGATAGACTGGGCCCCTTTCCCACGGAACAGCGTCTCCGAGTAATAGCTCTCCCGGGAGATGTTGGCGGCATACAGCCTTCCGTAAGTTTTGGTCCTCTTGATGAATCCTGCCTCGCGAATCGCCTCCTTTTTCAGCAAGCTGTTAAGCAGAATGTGAATTGTGCTGGGGCTCCAGCTGGGAGCGACGCATTCTTCCAAGATTTCATACCGCGCCAATGGGCGCTCCGCCTGCCAGAGAGTCTCCATGATCTCCAGCTCGCTTTTCGTTAGTTTCACAGCGGCCTCCTATCTTATCTGGTCATTACTTACCAAGTAAAATTATAACCCATTGTTTTGAATTGTCAATAGAAATGCGAATGTTTTTGAAAATTTTTTCTCATTTCGTGTCACCCTCCCACCGGCCGAAAACCAAAACCCCGCCGGTCCGGAGCAGGGCTCCCGCTTCACGGGGCCTCATCCCCGTCCAGCTCCCGGCGGTACCGGGCCATGGACTGGGCAAACAGCTCCCCGTTGGTGGGGGGCGTGTATGTAATGGCGTTGGCCCCGGCCCGGATGGTGTCCAAAATGGTCTGGTCGGTGGGGCCCCCTGTGGCGATGATGGGCACGTCGGGGAACTTTTCCCGGATGCCCCGGACAATCTCCGGCGTGCGCTGGGCCCCGGAGACGTTGAGGATGTCCGCGCCCGCCTCCAGCCGGGCGGCCACGTCGGTTTTGGCGGAGATTACGGTGACCACCACCGGAATGTCCAGCACGCGTTTGAGCATCTGGACCACCTCATTGCTGGTGGGGGCGTTGACCACCACGCCGAACGCCCCTTCGTGTTCGGCGTCGTTGGCCAGATTCACCACCCGCGGCCCGCGGGTGACGCCGCCGCCCACCCCGGCGAACACGGGCATGTCCGCCGCCTGCATGACGGCCCGGTGGATGGCGGGCTGGGGCGTGAAGGGGTAGACGGCGATGATGGCGTCGGCGTTGATGTTGCGGATAATGGCCACGTCGGTGGTGAAGGCCAGGGATTTGATCCGCCGCCCGAACACCCGGATGCCGGAACACTCGGAGATGCAGGTGGGGATCATGATCATATGATTGCGCAGGGTGCCCTCATAGGCGGGGACGGATTTACGCACACGGAGTTCTTGTGCCATGGACGCTCCTTTCTTCCGGCAAACGGCCCCGCTCAGCGGTACCAGCTTCCAGCCGGGCCATAGCCGTTTTTCACCACCACCCGGGCGGCGGTGTTGTCCAGCCCCCCGGCGGTGAGCAGGGCGGCGTAGTCGGTGCCCTTTGCGGAGGCGGGCACCCAGACCCGGGCGGCATACAGGCCCAGGTTGGCGGCGGTAACGCCGCTGAGGGTGTTCTCACCCCGCAAGGCTTCCTCCGAGGTCTGGACGGACAGGGCCACGCCCTTCTCCGCCAGCTCTCTGGACAGGCGCTGCCAGAACGCCGCCACAGGCACGGTGAGGTCCTGGGGGCGGTTGTCGCTGACGGCCAGCACTTTTACCTCTCCAGCGTCCGGGTAGCCCGCGCTGTCCAGCAGAATCTCGTCAAAGCCCATGTCCGCCAGCTCCAGGCACAGGGCGGACAGGTAATCCACCGCCTGCCCGCTGGCCGGGCTGGACCAGCCCATGCCCTGGTAGTCATGCCACACATTGCCCCCCCGGGTCATAATGGCTCCCACCCAGTTCCGGGCCAGCACGGGGTCCCGGAAGCATTGGACCCGGGCCACCAGATACAGATTTCCGGCCTCGGCCAGGGTCCGCACCGCCTGGGCCGCTCTGTTGTCTGCGGCGTTGGTCCCCAGATTTGCCGCCAGGGGGACCTGAGACTGCCACGCCAGCCGGCCGTTGACGTCCTTCATCTGCACCACCAGGGCATTCCCTCCGGCCGCGGCCACCGCCTGGGCGGCGGAACCGCCGCGCAGCTGCTCCAAGGTGACGCTCACCGCGCCGATGGGCGTGTACTGGGGCTCCGGGACCGGGGTCGGCGTCGGTTCCACCGTCTCAATGGGTTCTACGGTCACATCGCCCACCGGATCGCTCACCACTTCCACCGGGTCGGAGGCAATCGGGGGGAGAGACGGGTTGTCCCCAACTCCGCGCCAGCTGATTTTCACGCCGGTGTCGGTGTACTCCAGGTCCACAAACATGGAAAACGCCACCGCCGCCGCCAACAGCACGGCCAGCAGGGCGATGATAAACAGCAGCACTGCCCTGGCCCGGCCTCCGCCACGGCCCCGGTATTCATGATATCCATATTGATTCCTGTGTCCGCCCATGCTGTTTTCCCCCAGGACGCTATAATATATATTTAAGCTGCCACCTTTTGCGCGTTCCAGCGCGCGGAGCGGCTTTTATAATATGACCGTGATGCGGTTATTATATCACAAGCCTTTCCGGGAGTCCAATGTTAAAATGCTGATTTTTGTTAAATTATTGTTAGAACCTGTTTCATATTTCAAAGAACGCAAGTTGGCAAGGGATTTTTCCGTCAGGCGGGGCGGGATTTCCCCAGAATCATTGTGTTTATTTCAAGAAATCACAACAAAGCGTGCCGACAGCACGCTGCTTTTTCAGCTTTATTCACTGTATGCCCAGCCAAATCCTGTCCCGGAACACAAAAAGGACCGCCCGCGGCGCGGACGGTCCTCATCTGCCGGCCCACTGGGCCAGGAGCAGCAAAGCAAAGCCGGGCAGTCCCAGCGCCCCCAACACCAGTCCATTAAGCAGGTTTACCCCAAGCTGTACGCCCAACAGGGCGCCAATGCCTTGAAACAGCCACAGAAATACCAGCCCCACCCCCGAACGGACAACCAGGCGGCACAGCGCGGCCAGCGGGCGGCGGCAAAGAACCAGGGCGGCGGCCAAAGCGCCTCCCGCCGCCCACCACATCCAACCGCTCACACCGCTCCCTCACGGGCCGCGTCCAACTGCTTCACCTGGCGCACAAAATAGGAATAACGGCTTTGCAGGGCGTTGATCTCGTAGACGCAGGCGTCCACCAGATCCGGATCGCTGTAAGCGTTAAACTGTGCATAGGCGAAATTGAGCTGGTTCCGGGTCTGCTTCATTCCCTCCATAAGCTGGCGGCGCTCCTCTTCTTCCTGCCGGGCCAGCGCTTTGCGGCGGCCAAAGCGGACTGCTTCTGCCATCGGCTTCACCTTCCTTTCCCGGGCCACGGGCCCTCTATCAAGACTCTATGCCAAGTTTGGGCAAATATTCCAATTCTTATACCGCGGCCCGGTCTTGTCCGTCAAAAATTATGTGCCATAATTTTAACTAGAAATTAACTAAAAATCAGTTAGTTGGGGTATATTCGATTTACCACGAAAGGGGAATGGGCCGATGAATGACAAGGCGTATCTCAGCATTCGGATGAACAGGCAGCTCCATGACAAATTCCAGTCTGCGGCGGCTTATGAGGGCCGCTCCATGAGCGGGCAGATTTTGTATCTGGTCAACCAGTATGTCAGACAATTTGAAAAAGAGCACGGCCCCATCGACCTGCTCGGGCCGGAGCCATGAATCCCGCCGGATTCCTGCTGGACCTGCTCTACCCGCCCAAATGCCCTTTCTGCGGCCGGGTGCTGGAGCGCGGTGAGGAGAGCTGGTGTGCCTCCTGCCAGGAGAATTTGCCGTGGACTGAGCCCGGCCAGGACAAACAGGTGGAGGGCTGTTCCTCCTGCCTGTCCCCCCTGTGGTACCGGGACGGGGTGCGCAGCGGAATGCACCGCTACAAATTCGGCGGAGGCCGGGGCCACGCCGAGCTGTTCGGAACCCTGATGGCCCAGTGCCTTCACGACCGCTGGGAAGCGCCTGTAGACCTCATCACCTGGGCCCCGCTCCACCCGAAGCGGAAAAAGGAGCGGGGCTATGACCAGGCGGAGCTGCTGGCCCGCCGGGTGGGCGAACTGTCCGGCCTTCCGGTGTCGGGCACCCTGGAAAAGACCCGCGCCACCGCCGTCCAGTCCCAGGCCGGGGAGGACGAGGCCCGGGCCGCTAACGTCCGGGGCGCTTACCGGGTTTTGCGGGAACTGGACCTGACCGGGCGGCGGGTGGTGCTCATCGACGACGTGGCCACCAGCGGAGCCACGCTTTCCGAATGCGCCGCCGCCCTCCGGCGGGCAGGCGCAGACTCCGTGGTGGGCCTGACTTTCGCGCGGGCCCGGTGAATCCCCATATCTCCTTTTGTTGACGACAAAAAAGGCTGTACTTTTCCATTCCCCTGTGATATACTGACTGAAACGGTTCCTCCCTGGACGAACGGCGTCCGGGTTGAGTTGAGCCCCTTCCATACGGCGCAAAGCGCTGAATGCAGCGCTTATTTGATAGGCAGAAACATAGGACGGCATCGGCTGCGGGACCGGGCCGCAGCCCCACCGGCGAGACAGGGCCGGGACGGGCGGCGGCTTGGCCTGCACAGCATGCGCGGGGGAATGCCGCCGCGTGTTTTGTTATGTCCAAACCATTTCCGCCATCTACATAGGAGCAAAAAGGCGGGGCGTTTCGCGTCCGCCTGTGGTACTATGCGCAAAATAAAGAAGCGCTGCGCCGCCGCGGGCAGCGGGCTAAGACCGAAGTGGAGCAAAAGCAGAGAGTCCCCAAAGGGGCCGGACGGCTTTTGCGGAATCGGAGGGCTTGGAACCGCTTCGCGAGCAGGCAAAGCGTGACAACAACAGGAAAAAAGGAGTATTTATGGCAGAAAAACTGAAAATTATCTCTCTTGGCGGTCTCAACGAGATCGGCAAGAACCTCACCGTCTACGAGTACGGCAGCGACATCATCGTGGTGGATGTGGGCATGGGCTTTCCTGACGACGATATGTACGGCATCGACGTGGTTATCCCCGATTTCACCTACCTCATTCAGAACCGGGACCGCATCCGGGCCATCTTTATCACCCACGGCCATGAGGACCATATCGGAGCCATTCCCTACCTCATGCGAAATGTGAACGCCCCCATCTACGCCACCAGGATGTCGGCCGGCCTCATCAAGCTGAAGCTGGATGAGCACCGTCTCACCGATAAAGTGAAGCTCATCACCTGCGAGGCCGGGGAGACCGTCAAAGCGGGCAAATTCTCTGTGGAGTTCATCCATATCAACCACTCCATTGCCGACGCGGTGGCCTTTGCCATCCGCACCCCTGTGGGCGTCTGTGTCCACACCGGCGACTTTAAAATCGACCCCACCCCCATCCAGGGCGGCATGGCCGACCTGACCCGGCTGGGCGAGCTGGGCAACGAGGGGGTTCTGGCCCTTCTTTGTGACTCCACCAATGTGGAGCGCCCCGGTTTCAGCACAAGCGAACGGTCGGTGGGCGCCTCTTTTGACGCCCTTTTCCGCGGTTTTGAGAACCGTATCATCGTCACCACTTTCGCCTCCAACATCGACCGCATCCAGCAGATCATCGATGTGGCAGCCAAATACGGCCGCAAAGTGGCGGTCACCGGTCGAAGCATGGAGAACGCCATGAAGGTGTCCACCGAGCTGGGGTACATGAACATCCCCGCGGGGACGGTGGTGGACATCGCCCACATCAAGTCCCTCCCGCCGGACAAGGTGTGCATCATCACCACCGGCAGCCAGGGAGAGACCATGTCCGCCCTCACCCGGATGGCTTTCAACACCCACCGGCAGGTGGAAATCCAGCCCGGCGACCGGGTGATCATCTCCGCCTCCGCCATCCCCGGCAACGAGGCCTCCATCGGCAACGTCATCAATGAGCTCTACCGCCGGGAGGCCGAGGTGGTCAATGAGCGGGAGCTGCCCCTCCATGTGTCCGGACACGCCTGTCAGGAGGAGCTGAAAATCATGCACGCCCTGGTGCGGCCCAAATTCTTCATTCCCGTCCACGGGGAACAGCGCCATCTCAAAACCCACGCCAAGCTGGCCCGCCAGATGGGGATGGCCCCCAACCACATTGTCATCAGCGACGTGGGCCGGGTCATCGAGCTGGCCCACAACAGCGTCAAGCTCACCGGTATGGTGCCCGCGGGCAAGGTATTTGTGGACGGCTACGGCGTGGGCGACGTGGGGGCGGTGGTCCTCCGGGACCGCCAGCACCTGGCCCAGGACGGCATGGTCGTCGTGGTCGTGTCCATGTCCGGGGAGGACGGCTCCGTGATCTCCGGGCCGGACATCATCACCCGTGGGTTTGTGTACGTCAAGGAGTCCGAGGAACTGATGGACGACCTGCGGCAGGTGGCCGTCGACGCCCTGGACCGCTGCCAGGACCGGAATATCCGGGACTGGTCCACCATCAAGTCGGAGATGAAGGGCGCCCTGTCCGGCTACCTCTACAAAAAGACAAAACGAAACCCCATGATACTGCCCGTTATCATGGAGGTGTAACCGTCAAGCTGTCATGGTCCGCGCGGCATATTCCCGCGCGGACCCCGGCAGTTTTCTTTTTTGTCTCCCTTTCCCCTGGGAAAGGGACATTTTTTTGCGAAAAAACATAGATTGGGGAAAACCGAAAAGGAGTTTTCCCCATGAAGCTGTCCCAGCTCTTGTCCGCCATTGGCGCCCGCTGCCCCCAGGACCCCGACATCACCGCCCTTGTCTGCGACTCCCGGGAAGCGGTTCCCGGAGCGCTGTTCGTGGCCATGGAAGGGGTCAACACCGATGGCCGCGCCCACATCTCCGACGCGCTGGCCCGGGGGGCCTCCGCCGTGGTGTGCCGCCCGCCCCTGCCCAGAGACGTCCCCGGCGCGGCCGCGGACGACCCCCGCTCCGCCCTGGCCCTGCTGGCGGCGGAATTTTACGGCCATCCCGCCGACCGCCTCACCCTCATCGCGGTTACCGGAACCAAAGGCAAAACCACCACCGTCCACATGCTCCGGGACATCCTCTCCGACGCCGGGTACAAAACCGGCATGCTCGGCACCTTGGGCGCGTACATCGGCCGGGAAAAGCTGTCCGAAACCATCAACACCACCCCGGAGCCCATCACCCTCCACCGCGCCCTGCGGCAGATGGCGGACGCGGGCTGCACCCACGCCGTCATGGAGATCTCCTCCCAGGCCATGAAGCTGCGCCGGGTCCACGGCCTCACCTTTGCCGCCGGACTGTTCCTCAACCTCTCCCCGGACCACATCGGCGGCGCGGAACACGCCGACTTCTCCGAATACCGCGCCTGTAAAGCCGCCCTCTTCCGCCAATGCAGGCTCGCCGTGGGCAATGGGGACGACCCCGCCTGGCCCGTCATGGCCGCCCAGCTCCCCAAAAACGCTCCCGCCGCCGCCTTCGGCTTTGGCCCGGCGGCGGACATACGCGCCCTGACCGCCGAACCCGACCCGGACCGTCCTTTTTCCACCCGGCTCACTGTGGAGGGCGCGCCTGCCTACCACATTCCCCTGCCGGGGGCCTTCAACGCCGCCGACGCCCTGGCCGCTGTGGCCCTCAGCCGCGCCCTGAGTCTCAACGACGGCGCGGTGCGGGCGGGGCTGGCCCATGTCCGCGTGCCGGGCCGGACCCAGCGCCTGACCGTCCCCGCCCCCTTTACCGTTCTCATCGACTACGCCCACAACGGCGGCAGCTTCCGCGCCCTGCTGTCCGCCCTGCGGGAACACAATCCCCGGCGGATCATTCTCGTGTTCGGCGCGGGGGGCGACCGCCCCAAAATGCGCCGCGCGGACATGGCCCAAGCCGCCGCCCAGGGGGCGGACTACGCCGTGCTCACCGCCGACAACCCCCGTTCGGAGCGGGCGGAGGACATCTGCGCCGACATTTCCGCCGCGCTGGGGGACTTCCCCCACGAGATTGTCCCGGACCGCCGGGAGGCCATCTTCCGAGCGCTGGAGCTGGCCCGGCCCGGCGACGTGGTGGCTCTGCTGGGCAAGGGCCACGAGGAGTACATTGAGGAAAACGGCGTGCGCCGTCCCTTCTCCGAACGGGCGGCGGTGGAGGAGTATTTCGCCGCACAATGTTGACTTCGTCGGCGCACGCTCCATATCCCTCGCTTCCGCCTTTGGCGAAAGCTCGTTCATTTCGCCGCGCCTCCTCTCCCCACAAAGCCAAAGGGCGGCTTTGCGGGGGCCCCATTTTATTCCCGGTCTTCGCGGTTTTACTGTGACGGTGCGGGTAAAAAGGGACAGCCGCCACTCTGCCAAGTGACGGCTGTCATGCTTTTTGACAGTACTGATTCTTGAATGAGTCAAGCCGCCTACTCAGATGAGCGCTTGCGGATTCCTCATTTTTATTATAATCATTGAGTGAAACTTTGTCAAGGGCCAGCCGCCCGTTTTGCACGCAGACAGGCAACATCCGGCCCCTTATCCCTCCCCTTTGGGAGGGATAAAAATATGCAACAGACGAAACGCTACAAACTGAACCAAATTGAACCTCAGGACCACTTTCTGCCCCAGGCGCTGGCGGAAAACGCCCAGAAAATCGAGGACGCCCTGCTGGCCCACGAGGAGCGGGTGGACGGGCAGGTCTCCGCCCTGGACCAGCGCGTCTCCGTGTTCGAGGCGGTGAAATTCGCCTGCGGCACCTACATCGGGCGCTACAAGTACGACAACCAGGACCCCGTCACCGTCCAGGTCGGCTTCACCCCGAAAATCCTCTTCATCCACAAGGCGGGGGCGGACAGCGCCAGCGCCCTGGCGTTTCAGTCCTACAACACCTACGGCGACCGGCTTTCCATTGTCTCCGGCGGCTTCCGCGTCCATGGACAGGAGCTTTCCGCGGGCGAATACCACTATATCGCCTTTGCCTGAGCGCGAAAAAGGGCCCCCCGGAAATCCGGGGGGCCTTTTTTGCTATGGTTTTGGGGTTTGCCTGGGGTTTTGTTTAGCCGATGGTGAAGCTACCGCTGCTCACCAGGGCCCCGTCATAATACACCTCGAAGGTGTACTCGCCGGGATTCGCAACCAGATTGCTGAAAGAGAGCACGCCAGTGGCGGCCTTGTAGGTCCCGGTCACGTCGATGGACGCAGCCTCCCAAGTGCTGCCAGTGTAAGTGGAGGTATTGCTCTCAGCCCACACAACAGTGTTGTTGGAGTTCTTAACAGTGAAGCTCACAACCTTGCTGGCGTCCTTCGCAAAGAACGGGAAGAACAGCAGGTTGCTGGTCGGGCACGCGTCGTCGGTCAGGCTGGCCACGCCGGAAACCATAACGGCCCGGTTGCTGTTGCCAGCCATAGCGGCTTTCGCCTGAGCGACAGTGTAAGTGCCGCCCGGGGTCAGGTTCACGATGGTGGCGTTGGTGACCTTCGCGCCGGGAGCGGGCTCGCTGGGCGTGACGTTCGGGTTGCTGACGACGTAGATCTCGCGGATGATCATGCTGTTCTGGTCATACACGATGGTCACATCGTTGCGGTTGCTGGAGTTCAGCAGTTCCATGGTGCCCACACGCTTGGTGTTGGGGCCGAAGTAGTAGGTGATACCGTTCACGGACACGGTGTCGCCCAGCGGGTCGGCGCGGAAGGTCACGTTCTGAGCGTTCACGCTGGCGTCATCGTCATAGTAGACAGCGCGGGTCTCGCTGAGGACGTACTCATTGCCGTAGGTCTTGCCGCACTGGAAGTCAATGCCCACCACGAAGTTGCCCTGAATGGCCTCCTGGAGGTTCAGGTCGTTGCCGCCACCGCCATTAAAGGTGCCGTCCACATAGCCCAGAATCTGGCCAGAGGTGTTGGCGAAGCCGTGGGTAGTGGCAAAGCCGTCCCAGTTCCACAGCAGCTCCACACGGTTCTTGGCGCCGTCGCCGTTGGTGTTCTCGTTGTCCTTGTTCACGTCGGTCACCATCACGTCGCTGACCACGCCGTTGAAGATCTGCACCGCAAACAGGTTGCCGCGATAAGCCTTGGTGTTGGCGATGGCATTGTACATGTTCTCGTTGTTGAAGGTCAGGGTGGTGGCCTCGCCGTTCAGGTAGGCGCTCATGGTGCCGGTGGTGCCGTTCCAGTTGGCAGCCATGTTATCAGCGTCGAAGTACACCAGGCCGTAGGTGGTCACGCCGGTGACCTTACCGGTGACCTTCAGGAACTCAGCGCGGCCGTCGCCGTCGGGATCGGCCCACATGACCTCGGTCGCCTTGGTCAGGTCCACATCGCCGGGCAGAGCGCTGACGCCCTTGTAGGTGGTGTGCTTGGTCAGGTCGTCCTGGTTCTGGATGATGATCTGGGTCTCGTTGTCCACGTACAGGCTGTAAGCAGTCATACCAGCCTGACTATCAGCGTCATGCGCCAGAAGGATGTTCACGAAGCCGCTGTTCTTGAAGATCTTGGCGTCGCCGTCGGCGCCGTTGGGAGTGGCGCCGTTGTACAGCCACTCGTAGATGCCGTTGTTCTCGTGCTGACCATGGGTCGTGAACGGGTCATTGGCATTGGTGCCGGTCTGCTGGCCGGGATGCATCTTGTAGCCGGCCACCTGGATGGCGGTGGTCTCATCGTTGTTGGACTTGACGAACTTGAACATGTGGTCGAACATCACGCCGTACTTGTCGCCGTTCACGTCCAAAGCCTGCTGCAGGTTGCGCAGGGCCTGGGGAGCCAGGAACAGCCAGCCGGTCTGGTCGGCGTGACGCTTGGTGAAGGGTACGCCGTTCACGCCCACCTGGAGAGGCAGCTCGTCGTTGGTGTCGTACACGGGCAGCAGCTCCACGGTGTTGGAGTCGGGAGTGGTGGTGTCGACCAGCCGCTCAGCGCCCCAGACGGTCTGGGCATCCTGGGCCTCGTCGCCAGCGGCGTCCACGTCGGCCAGGTTGTCCTTGACGGGCAGCAGGAAGCGGTCGATGACCTCGGTGCCGGTGGTGCCGTCGGAGTACAGCACGGAGGCGATGGCCTGGACGCTGCCGTCGGTGTTGCTGTTGTCGTTGGTCTTGTAAGCGGCATAGATGCCGGTGATCACGCCGTAGGTGGACTTACCGGTGTTGTCGATGCCGATCAGGTTGCCGAACTGGTCGAAGTACCACTTGAAGGTGGTGTTCATGGTGTTGCCCGCCACATCCAGGTACAGGGTCAGGGCGTCCAGCTCGTCCTTGTTGTCCACGTTGTGCTTATCCTGGTTCAGGTACACCAGGGTCTGCTTGGCGTCCTTGGAGGTCAGGCCGTCCACCAGCCACACGCTCTTGCCCTCAACCAGGGTGTTGGCGGGATAGCGGGTGCTGCCCACGACAGTGGTGCTGTTCACCACGGCGGTCCGGAAGGCGTTCTCCTCGCGGGCCTGCTGGGTGGCCAGATTCTGGTTCTGGTTGGTGTAGGCGTTCAGCAGCAGCATATCACCGTTGGAGTACTCCCAGTTATCCGCGGAGCCGTTCTGCTTGGAAATGGTGCGCGCGGTGGGGTTGGGAGAACCGGCGACGGTCTGCGCCTTGTCGTACACGTTGACGTACAGCTTGGCGGGGGTGATGACGTGGCCGGCGGGGTCCAGAACGGCGTCAGCCTTGCCGGTCACCTTGGCCAGCACGGTGTCGATCATCACGACGGTGTCGGGATAGTCGCTCTGGTCGTCGGAGACGTGGTTCAGGCGGGAGTTCAGGTTGCTGAGCTTGACCCACTGAGTGGTCACGTCGGTGTACACCTTGACCTGACGGCCCTGGCCGCCCACGCGGGTGACGGTGTCGGTGGCCACAATGCGGTAATCCTCAGCGGTAATGCCCTTGGAGTTGACGTACAGGTCGAAGGTGGCCTCGCTCTTGATGTCCAGCTCTTCGGCCAGGTCGCACTCACGCATCACCTCGTTGGTGGTGAAGGTGGGCTCGGCCATGATGGTGGCCACGGTGCGGTCGCCGGCGGGGCAGCGGTCGGCCTTCCAGGTGTAGCCGGGCTCGCCCCAGGTGCCGATGTTGCTCCAAGCGGTCTGGTACAGGCCGAAGGTCTCCTCAGCCAGAGCCAGATTGAAGGGGTCGGCAGCGTTGTTGATGATGCCCTTCTTGTCGTTGTAGCCCAGAGCGCTGCTGTAGGTCACCTGAGGAATCAGGGAGGCGCGGAACAGCAGCTCAGCCACGACCTCGCGGGTGGCGGCCTTGTTCAGGGTGGTGGCGAAATCGTCGTTGGTGACGGTGTCGGTCACGTGCTTCTGCTTGGCCAGGGAGGCCACGCGGACCTGCCAGCCGGAGCCGGAGAACTCGCCGGCCTGGTCGTAGCCAACGGCGCGCAGGATCATGGCCAGGGCCTCATACCCGGTGACCTTGGTCATGGGGTAGAAGTAGCCGTTGTGGCCCTTGATGTACTCGGCGTTGGAGCAGTAGCCCACATAGCCGGCGTACCAAGCGGTCTCGCTGACGTCCTTGAAGTTGTTGTAGTCGGCGTAAATCTTGACCTGGTTGTCATTGATGTCGCCGGTGGCCAGACGGTAGATGATGGCCGCGACTTCCGCGCGGGTAATCTCCGCCTTGGGGTTGAACTTGCCCTCGTCTGTGCCCTTGAAAACGCCCAGACCGCCCAGCACCAGAGCGGCTTCTTCAAACTGCTCGGTGATGTCGCTGTCATCCTCGAACGAAACGTTCGCGGCGTTGGCGGTGATCATCAGGGACATAGCCATAACCATCGCCAGGACCAGCGCGAGGAACTTTTTCAAGTTTCTCATTGGATTTGTTTCCTCCTTGTTTATTTTCGCCTGTTTTACGGAACTTTTTTGCGCTTTCGCCAAGGATAAGCCATCCCCTCAGGGGGGAAAACGTACCGGATTTCCGCCGCCGCGGAGC
>CANOBV010000034.1 GCA_947564255.1 uncultured bacterium
CGCTACCTCCACCTTGGCAAGGTGGCGCTCTACCAGATGAGCTACACTCGCAACGGACAAATGCGATTTTAACAGGATTGCCGCCGCTTGTCAAGAGGAAATCGGAAATTTCTTTTGGCTGGAAACTGTAACCGGATTGTAATCCCTTTTTGGTTGACAACGTAAACCTGACGTGATATGATAGGACTACAAAGTAAACCTGATGGGAGGAATGGACGATGGAGGCCAGAGAAGAGGCCCGGGGCGTCAAGCTCACCGCCAGCGAGTGGAGCGTGCTCGCCTGCCTGTGGGAGGACAGCCCCCGCACGGTGATGCAGATGGTATCGGCGCTGGGGGATCGGGTGGGCTGGGCCAAGAGCACCACCATCACCACCCTGCGCCGGATGGAGGAGAAGGGCCTGGTCCGGGTGGAGCAGGGGGCGCGGGGCAAGCTGTACGCCCCGGCGGTGGCACGGGAACAGGCGGCCGCCGCCGAGACCCACAGCTTCCTGGACCGGGTGTACCAGGGCAGCGTGGGGCTGATGATGAGCGCCATGGTGAAACGGCAGGAGCTGTCCCAGGATGAGGTGGCCGAGCTGCGCGCCATCCTGGACCGGATGGAAGGAGGGGGCGGACAATGACCTTGATGCTGCTGGAGTGGATTTTTACCTCCGCATTTTTGATATTGGTGGCGCTGGCCCTCCGGGCCGCCCTGGGACGGCGCATCGGCGCCGGGCTGCGCTACGCTTTGTGGGCGGTGGTGCTGGTGCGGCTGCTGGTGCCGGTGCAGCTGTTCACCGCCCCCTGGGCCGGGACCTGGGTGTTTTTCGAGACGCACACGGAGCGGACCGTCTACACGGCGCCCGCCCCGCCCGAGGCCCCGGAGAATCCTGCCGTCAGCCTGCCCGCGGCGGACAAAACGCCGGGGGCCCTGCCCGCCGTCCCCCAAGCGCCCGTCCTTCCGGACGCGCCGGAGCCCCCCGCGTCCCCCGATTTCACCAAGGCCCCGGCCTGGCTGGGCTGGACGTGGCTGACGGGGTCGGCGCTGACGGCGCTGGTGCTGCTGCTGTCAAATCTGCGGTTTTCCCGGCGGCTGCGGCGGGCCCGAATCCCCCTGGAGGGGACGGACTGCCCCCTGCGGGTGTTTACGGCGGCGGGCCTGCCCTCCCCCTGCCTGTTCGGCGTCCTCCGCCCGGCGGTGTACGCCGCCCCCGAGACGGCGGCAAATTCGGCCATGCTCCGCCACGTACTGGCCCACGAGTACACCCACTATAAACACGGCGACCACATCTGGAGCCTATTGCGGTGCGCCGCCCTGGCGGTTCACTGGTGGAATCCCCTAGTGTGGCTGGCGGCGGGGCTCAGCCGCCGGGACGGCGAGCTGGCCTGCGACGAGGGGGCCGTCAAACGGCTGGGAGACGGGGAGCGGGCCGCTTACGGCAACACCCTGCTGGCCCTGGTCACCGCCAAGCCCGGCCCCGGCGACCTGTTCCGGTGCGCCACCACCATGGCCGGGGACAAAAAGAGCCTCAAGGAGCGCATCGCCCGCATCGCCCAGGCCCCCAAGCGCTGGCTGTGGGCGGCGGTGGCCGTGGTGCAGGCCACGGCCCTGGCCTGCCTGTGCGCATTCGGGCAGGGGTCGCCGGTGGAGCCGGACGGCATGGACGGCTTGACCCCAACCTATACGATGAATGGAGATAGGAACGTTTTGATCGAAGGGCTGGGCGGCGCCCATGTGGAGTGGTCCCGGGGCACCAACGGCGGCGCTCTCTACCTGGCCGGGGACTTGGGGCGCCTCTGCCCCAGGCTGGCGGGAGAGACGTCGGAGGGCGGCGCGGATTGGGAGGACGCTGAGAAGAACGTCCTTCACGTGAGCCTGAACGTGAACGATGACCGTCTCCGAGACGGCACGGTGAACGGTTTCAACATCGACTTCACGGTGGACCTGAGTAAGGATGCGGTCACCTGGTCGAGATTTACCGCTGATCTGGAGGGCGGGACCATTGAGCTCACCAAACAGGAGATGCTGGACATGGCCCAGATTCTGGCCAGACTGCTGATGCAGGCCGAGGCGTACTACGACGGCCGCGCCGCGGACATAACGGAGCTGCTGGCCAAATTCCCGGCCGGCGCGGCGGAGGCGCCGGAGGACGTGGTCCGCTTCGCGGGGAAGACGGTCCAGGAGCGGTATGACGAATATTTGGACTATCTGCGGGAAAACCCCTTGTCCGACGAGCCCATCCAGTTCGACGGCTGGCGGGTGGACGCGCTGAACGGCCCCTGGCGGGGCGCGGTCCGGGATATGGACCTGGAGGTGTGGGGGCTCAACTACCTCTTCCACACCACCACCCCCAAGGCGGCGGAAAACCTCATCGTGGGGGGCAACTACCTCACCGAGGACGATTGGCTGTGCCCCACCTACCCCAACTGCACCTATGTGATCTTCCAGGTGAACGACGTAGGGGAGCTGGGCTTCCTCGCCGCCGAGATGATCAACGATTGCAGCCCCGACGGCGCGTCTGACATGTTCTTTGAGACGGTGGCGGAGGCCCTGGGGGCAAAGGGACTGGCGGACTTCCACTCCGGCCCGGACCTCAGCGGCGTGCCGGAGGACGTGGTCCAGGCCGCGCAGGGCAGGGTCCGGGCGGCCTACGACGGCTGGCGGGGGGATACCAGCCTGAAGGGCACCCCTCAGTTCGACGATTGGCGTATTTATGACCTGACCGGCCCCTGGGAGGAGGACACGGAGGCGGCGCGGTTTGAGGTCTGGCGGCTGGGCTACGAGATTCACACCACCACCCCGGACCGGGTGAAGGTGATGGATGGGATGTCTCTGTACCCGGACGGCTGGTTCCGCCCCGCCCGGCCGGACAGCCTCTACCTGCTGTTCACGGTGGAAAACGGCGTCCGGACCTACCAGACCGACATCAGCGCCACGGACTGCGGCCCCGGCGACCCGGAATTCCATGACCTTTTGGAGCGGGCGGGGGGGCGGCTGGCGGTTCCGGAGAACCTGCCCGAGGCCGACCTGAACCGCAACGGCGTGCCGGAGGAGCTGCGGGTGGTGTCCATCGGCGGGGGCACGGGCCAGCGGCTGGAGGTCTGGGAGGAGGGGAAGCTGATCTTCTCCGAGGAGGGCTATTTCGCCCACGCGGGGCAAAACGCCCTGTTCCTGTGCCGGGAGTACGGCATGAGGGAGTATCTCCTGCGCTACCAGCCCTACATGGGCCAGGGGTTCGCCTCCTATACCTACGAGCTGTTCACCCTGTCCTCCGCCGGGGAGGAGGTCACGGCCCGGAAGGGCCGCGTGGAGTTCGACATCGAGTTTGGCCTGCCCAGCCACGTTCAGTTCCCGGTGAGCGCCATCGCCGACTTCATGGAGGACGTGAACGCCCTGCTGGCGGACAGCGCCCAGCTGCTGAACACCAACGAGGAGCTGCTGGACACGTTTAAAAAGGAAGGGCGGCTGTACGACAGCCTGTGGTTCCTGGACGGCTGGGAGCCGGTCTTTACCAGGGACCCGTCCAAGTCCCTGGAGGACAATCTGCGGGAATTCCAGGCGGCCATGGAGGAGCAGCGGGAGAACGAGAGGGCGGACTGGGGGCTTGCCCTCACCGCCGGCAACGTGACCCCCACCGGTCTGACCCTGACCTTTACCCAGTCCGGCGGACAGCCCACTGGGAGTCTGCAATACGGCTCCAGGTACTGGCTGGAGCGAAAGGACGGGGAGGGCTGGACCCGGCGGTCCGATATACTGGAGCCCGGCGTGAACTTGGTCTGGACCGATGAGGCGTACATGATCCCCATGAACGGTCAGACCTCTTGGGAGGTGGACTGGTCCTGGCTCTACGGAGCGCTGGAGCCCGGCCATTACCGCATCGGCAAAGAAGTGATGGACTTCCGCGCCACCGGGGACTACGACGTACAGCCCTATTACGCCGAATTTGAAGTGAAATGAACAAGGACCGCCGGGGGCCGTACCCCGGCGGCCTTGACATTTTGTTGACATGGAGCAAGCTTTGACAGGAAAAGTTGCAAGACAGATGTCAAGAAATGCAAATCCCTTATTGACACAGCCCTGGTAATTCGCTATAATATTTAACAAATCGTGAATGAGCGGTTGACGGTCATCTGAAAGAAAATGAATCGGACCGGTTTGGGACTTGCAAAGCGCGGCGCGCCGGCGGAGGCGTGGGGTGCCGCGCCGGATTTTCGTGTCTCCGGTTTAATAGATTAATGGAGCAGCGCTTTGTAGCGCTGAACGGGATATATCCCGTTTTCTGTCCCCCCCTCTGGGGACAGAAGGCCGCCCTCCCCGCAAGCGGGCAGGGCGTTATCGTGGTTTAACCTGAGCAGGACGGGCGGCGGCAAGCGGTCCTGACTACCCGGTTAAATATAACATAAAATATAGGAGGATAAGTATGAAGAAGTTCGTAAGCCTGATGCTGGCTCTGGTCATGCTGGCGGGCCTCGTGGCCTGCGGTCCCGCGGCCACTGAGAACAGCAAGGCCCCCGAGGAGAGCACTCCCCCCGTCAACGAGACGGCGGGTCTGGGCGAGTATGTGCCCGTGACCTACAACCAGGACGAGATCTATGACGCCGTTCTGGGCGAGTTCTATGACCTGTATTCCGAGGCCCGGCAGGAGACCGACAGCCTGTCCCTGCGCTGGGCCAAGATGGCTCTGGCCGAGGGTAAGTTCATCGGCGCCGGCGCCACTTCCTTCACCATCTGCAAGGGCGGCAACTACGCCTTTGGCCGCGTGGCCCCCAAGACCGTCACCGGCGTGCTGTTCGGCAACGATTCCGACCGCTTCTATAAGCAGCTTGTCACCAATGAGATCATCACCGCCGAGCACCGCAGCGAGATGACCGCCCATTGGAACGAGGTCCGCGGCGACGGCACCTACGAGGCTTGGGCCAGGCAGTACCTCACCGACAACGGCTACACCATCAAGGACACCTACACCACCGAGATCTATGACTCCGACCCCGCCACCTGGGATATCCTGAACTCCTCCGAGGCCACCGACGCGGAGATTCTGGTCAATACCTTTGACGGCCTGATGGAGTACGACATTGAGAACGTGCAGCAGCCTGCTCTGGGCGTGAGCTATGAGATTGGCGAGACTACCGTTCCTTTCATCACCTACGATGAGGACGGCGAGCCCGTGGTGGACGAGGATGGCAACTTCGTCACCGAGGACAGGACTGTCCCCACCTACACCTTCAAGATCCGCGAGGGCGCCATCTGGACCGACTCTCAGGGCCGCAAGGTGGACGACGTCACCGCCGACAGCTGGGTGGCCGGCATGGAGCACCTGTATGACTGCGGCGCCGGTCTGGAGGACCTGCTCAACGGCGTTATCTACAACGGCACCGAGTACAACAACGGCGTCATCACCGACTTCACCCAGGTGGGCGTGAAGGCCCTGGACGACCACACCCTGCAGTACACCCTGGCCGGCGAGTGCCCCTACTTCCTGTCCATGATGGGCTACTCCATGTTCGCCCCCATGAGCCGCGCCTACTACACCTCTCAGGGCGGCAAGTTCGGCGCCGACTTCGACGCTTCCGCCAGCACCTACAACTATGGCAAGAGCCCCGAGACCATTGCTTACTGCGGTCCCTACCTGATCACTGCCTACACCTCCAAGAACCAGATCGTGTTCTCCGCCAGCGACAGCTACTGGAACAAGGACAACGTCAACATCAAGACCCTGACCTGGCTGTGGAATGACGGTTCCGACTCCACCAAGGCCTATCAGGACACCAAGGCCGGCGTGTGCGACGGTTCCGGCCTGGGCGACGAGGCTCTGGAGCTGGCCAAGCAGGAAAAGCTGGACGGCGACGACCAGACCATCTTCGAGAAGTACCACTACAACAGCGCCACCGACGCCACCACCTACTTCGGCTGGCTGAACCTGAACCGCCTGCAGTGGTGGAACTACAACGACGACACCAAGCTGGTGTCTACGAAGTCCCATGAGAGCGCCGACGCTGTGAAGGCGGAGATTGAGAACGAGTCCGGTGTGTTCACCTCCGACATTCTGGACGACGCCGCCCGCAGCCACGCCGCCCTGAACAACAAGAACTTCCGTCTGGCCATCAACCTGTCCGTGGACCGCGAGGCCTACAACGCCCTGCGTATGGGCGACGAGCTGGCGCTGGTCAGCCTGATCAACAGCGTCGTGCCCGGAAACTTCGTGTACCTGACTGAGGATGTGACCGTAAAGATCAACGGCACCGACACCACCTTCCCCGCCGGCACCGCCTATGGTGAGATCGTTCAGGCCCAGATTGACGCCGACGGCCTGCCCATGCAGGTGTTTAACAAGGAGACCGGCGAGTCCGTGGGCTTCGACGGCTGGTATCACCTGGACGAGGCCAAGGAGTATTTTGCCAAGGCCGTGGAAGAGCTGCGCGCTCAGGGCATCGAGATCACCAAGGAGAATCCCATCATTCTGGACAGCGGCTACTACTCCGGCAGCACCATGATGACCAACCAGGCCCAGCTGCTCAAGCAGACCTATGAGACCGCCTTTGACGGCCTGGTGCAGATCAACCTTCAGGAGGCCGCCGAGTTCGACGACTTCAACCGCTCCACCTACTGGCCGGATTCCGGCGCGGAGATGAACTTCGACCTGGCCTACGGCGCCAGCGCCTGGAGCCCCGACTACGGTGATCCCGCCACTTGGCTGGACTGCTTCCTGCCCTACGGCGAGGGCTATATGACCAAGAGCTTGGGCCTGTACTAAGACAGGACCCGAGAAGAACGACTAACTGATACTGCGCGTGCAGGAGAATGGTGCGTGCCATTCTCCTGCACGCGTATGGGGACAAAATCCATTGATTCCCATCTCCCGGGGAGTGGCTTGGCATTGTCGGGCCACTCCCCGGGGGAGGGGGACGACGGCAGGCGCGGAAACATTCTACGACCGGCCCCCAGGGGCGGGGACGAAACGTTAGGTGCGTGAACGATTATGGGAAAATATTTAGTCAAACGGCTGCTCCACGGCGCGGTGTCCATCATCATCGTGGTGGGGTTGGTTATGGTGATGATCTACTCCCTGATGGAACGGGACCGGATTTTCGCCGCCGACCCCATGTATACCAAGGTAGCCAGCAACCAGAAAACAGTATATATGTATTCCAAATGGGAGGAATACGGCTATCTGGACTATGTGAATTATACGGATTATATGGCTGAAATTACCCGGAATGGGGAGATCACCGAGGAGACCCGGTCTGCCGCAGTGTCCATCGCGCGCACCCCGGAGAAGGACTCGGAGACGGTGGCCAAGTATGTAGCGCAGTTTACCGAATACTACGAGAGCCAGGGCTATACGGTGGAGCGCTTGAACGCCAAGACCAGCGGCAGAAAGCTGGTCAATGGCGGCCAGCAGCAGCTCTTTGCCCACAAGGACCATCCGCTGATCCGCCGCATGTGGAACTATTTCACCGGGCTGCTGGACATTGACAATATTCACAAGGTGGAGGAGGATATTGGCGAACGGGGCCTCACCTTCACCTGGAAGGACCCGGTTTATGGAGGGGACAAGTTCGCGCCGGCGATTATCGGCAACGGCACCCATCATAAGTACCTGCTGTACGTGAACGACCAGTTCCCCTTTATCCATCAGAATTTTGCCACCATTAACCTGGGTACCTCCTACTCAGTCAACCGGGGCGTGGACGTGTTTACCACAATGACCTCCAGCCAGGGGTCTTACGTGAAGTCTCCCATTACCTTCCCCACGGGCTTCCAGGAGGACAGTGCCGACGACCTGCACACCGCCACCTATCAGGCGGGGTCCCGGGAGGCCAACCCGGTGAGCGCCGACCGGTTTGTGGACGATTACACCAATGTGCTCACGGTGAAGGCGGGTCTGTCCAAGGTGGGCTACTCCTTTGTCATCGGCATCATCGCCACCTGCATGGCCTATCTGCTGGGCTTGCCGCTGGGCGTGATGATGGCGCGAAAAAAGGATAAGCTGATTGACAAGCTGGGCACGGTCTATATTGTATTTATCATTGCCGTGCCCTCCCTGGCGTATATCTTCCTGTTCAAGGCCATCGGCGGTTCTGTGTTCGGCCTGCCCACCACCTTTGACATGGAGTCCACCAGCAAGCTGATGTTTGTTCTGCCCATTGTCTCCCTGGCGCTGCCCTCCGTGGCCAACCTGATGAAGTGGCTGCGCCGGTATATGGTGGACCAAATGAATTCGGACTATGTGAAATTTGCCCGGTCCGGCGGCCTGTCGGAGGGAGAGATTTTCACCGGACACATTTTGAAAAACGCCGCCATTCCCATTGTCCACGGCATTCCGGGCGCTGTCCTGGGCGCCATGACGGGCGCGATTATCACGGAACGTGTGTATGTGGTCCCCGGCGCGGGCAACCTGCTCACCGAGGCCATCAACAAATACGACAATGGCGTCATTGTGGGCGTGACCCTGTTTTACGCCCTGCTGACGGTGGTGTCCATCATTCTGGGCGATATTCTGATGGCAACGGTGGACCCGCGAATTTCGTTCTCGACGAAGGATAGGTGAGAGCTATGGATCATGATTTGAAGAATTTGGGCAAGTCGGAGAAGGAGCTGTTTTCTTTCCATGCGCACAGCGACCTGGAGTCGGAGAAGATTACCGCCCCCCGGTATTCCTACTGGCAGTCGGTGTTCCGCGTGTTTTTCCGCAATAAACTGAACATTGTCATCCTGAGCATTCTGGCGCTGCTCATCGCTTTTGCTTATATCTATCCGATGGTGACGGAGTATGACCGCTTCGGCCAGCTGTTTGACACCTCTGCCAAGCACCTGTATCCCTGGAAGGCGATCGAAAAATTCGGCTTCAGCATCCACTGGCTGCTGGGCACCGGCGCATCGGGCAACTCCACCTTCGACGCCATCTGGACCGGTTCGCGCATCTCCATCTCCCTGGCTTTTATCTGCGCCGCAATCAATATGACTGTGGGCGTGATTATGGGGGCCATCTGGGGCTTCTCCAAAAAAGTGGACATCATTATGATGGAGATTTATAACATCATCGCCAATGTGCCCTATATCCTGCTCATCTCCGTGATGGTGATGCTGATCGGCGCCGGTTTCTGGACTTTCGTGATGGCGCTGACCATTACCGGGTGGCTGAGCATTGCCTACTTTATCCGCACACAGGTGGTCATTATTCGGGACCGGGAGTATAATCTGGCTTCCCGCTGCCTGGGAACCTCCACCATTAAGATAGCTATGAAGAACATCCTTCCCTTCATGACATCCGTCATTGTCACCCTGCTGGCTACGGAGATTCCGTCCTATATCTCCTACGAGGTGTTCCTGGCCTATATTGGAATGGGTATGAGCGATATGTCCTTGGGCCGGATGATTTTTGAGGCGGAGAGCGCCATGGTCACACCCGGCTGGGAATTCGAGTTCTGGAGCCCTGTGGCCATCTCCGCTATCATTTCTGTGGTGCTGTACGTGGTGGGGCAGAACCTGGGCGACGCGTCTGACCCCAGGACGCATATGTAAGGGGTGCCGGTTATGGAAGAGAAAAAGGTATTGCTGTCCATCAAGGATTTGGACGTAAAGTTCCGGGTCCGCGGCAGGACCCTCACCGCCATCCGCGGCATCTCCCTGGACATCTATGAGAACGAGTCCATTGCCATCGTGGGAGAATCCGGCTCCGGCAAGTCGGTGTTTACCAAGACCTTCGCCGGTATGTTGGACTCCAACGGCTATGTGGACAACGGCTCCATCATCTTCAACGACGAAGAGCTGGCGGATACCGTGGTGAGGATTGACTCCATGGCCAGGTCTCTGATGGATAAGGCCAAGCGGAAGCTGGACGAGTACTCCCACCTGGAGCTGGGCGCGGCCACCTACCGGGAGATTTTGGAGTTGGAGAGCGAAAAGCGGGAAAAGAGCGGCTTAAGCAGTCAGGAGCAGGCGGCAGAGGAGGAAGAGCTGCGCGACCTGAAGCAGAAGCGGGCGGACACATACAATTTGAAGCAGACCCTGGACCCGGCCAAAGAGAAGGAGAAGATCCGTCAGGCGGCGCGGGATATCAAGGAGTACGACGCCAAAATCAAGGAGCTGAAAAAGCGCGGCGAGCAAATGGCCCGGGAGAAGAAGCACGCCGTAGACATGGATGCGGGCTATATGAAGCGCTATCAGGAGAAGTCCGCCGCCCTTCAGGCGAAGTATAAGCAGGAGATTGCCGGAGAGATCTCGGCTGAGACCACGGCCAGGAATGAGATTCTGGCCAAGGAGATCTACCTGTCTGTGGGCCGCTACGGCTTGAAAAAGCGGGTGCAGCTGAGCAACCAGCTGCTGAAGGCGCTGAAAAAGGCGATGGAATTGGGCGTGGACCTGTCCGACGACGCCCAGCGCAGCGCTGTGTTTGACGATGTGGCCTTCCGGGTGCGGTATCTGGATGAGACAGCGGAGCAGCTCCACGGCACCTGCGTGCTGAACCTGGCCAACGTGAAGTACGCCAAGGACTGGAGCAAAATCCGCGGCCGCCGGATCGCCACTGTGTTCCAGGACCCTATGACTTCCTTGAACCCGATCATCACCATCGGCAAGCAGATTACCTCCATTATTCTCAAGCACCAGGACTGTACCGAGGCGGAAGCGCGCCGCCGCGCCCTGGAACTGATGCACAAAGTGGGCATACCCAATGCCGCCGCCCGGTTTGACGACTACCCCTTCCAGTACTCCGGCGGTATGCGGCAGCGCATCGTCATTGCCATCGCCCTGTCCTGCCAGCCCAAAATCCTGATCTGCGATGAGCCCACCACCGCTCTGGACGTGACCATCCAGGCCCAGATTCTCCAGCTCATCAAGGATCTGCAGAAAGAGTTCAACTACACCATCGTGTTCATCACCCACGATTTGGGCGTGGTGGCGAACGTGGCCGACCGGGTGGCGGTGCTGTACGCGGGGCAGATTATTGAGCTGGGCACCGTGCGCGAGGTGTTTTATGACCCCCGGCATCCCTATACTTGGGCCCTGCTGTCCTCTCTGCCCCAGCTGGCCCAGAAGAGCACCAAGCTGTACTCCATCACCGGCACTCCGCCCTCCCTGTATAACCAAATTGTGGGCGACGCATTTGCCCCCCGCAACCCCTACTGCCTGGAGATCGACACCGTGCTGGAGCCCCCGATGTTCCAGGTCAGCGAGACTCATTTCGCCAAGACCTGGCTGCTGGACCCGCGGGCGCCCAAGATTGACAAGCCGGAAGGCATCCAGAATATCCACGAGAAGCTGATGGCAGCGTTCAATATTTAAGGAGGGTCGGATCGTGAGTCAAGAGAAAGCTAATGAGGTCCGGGTCACCACCCTGCCGGAGCGCGGCCCGCTGGACGAGAACGGAAGAGAAATCCTGCTGTCGCTGAAAAACGTTGATATCACTTTTGGCAAAGGAGACAGCGCGGTGCGCGCCGTCCAGGACGCGACGTTTGACATCTACAAGGGGGAGACATTCTCCCTGGTGGGTGAGTCCGGCTCGGGCAAGACCACCGTGGGCCGCGCCGTTATTCGGGTGAACCCCCTGGCTGCCGGCGAAATCCGCTATAAGGGCGTACGCATTTCGGGCAAAATTCCCCGGAGCCTGGACCGGGAGGTTATCCGAAACATCCAGATGGTGTTCCAGGACCCGGCGGCGTCGCTGAACGAGCGCGCCACAGTGGACTATATCATCTCCGAGGGCCTGTATAATTTCCATCTTTTCAAAAATGAGGCAGACCGGGTGCAAAAGGTGGAGACCATGATCGAAGAGGTGGGGCTGCTTCCCGAACACCTCACCCGCTATCCCCACGAGTTCTCCGGCGGCCAGCGCCAGCGTATCGGCATCGCCCGAGCCATGGTGATGGAGCCGGAGCTGGTGGTGGCGGACGAGCCCATTTCCGCGCTGGACGTGTCCATCCGCGCCCAGGTGCTCAACCTGATGAAAAAGTTCCAGGAGGAAAAGGGGCTGACCTATCTTTTCATCGCCCACGACCTGTCGGTGGTACGTTTTATCTCCGACCGCATCGGCGTTATCTACAAAGGGCGCATTGTGGAGGTGGCGGAGGCAGAGGAGCTGTTCAATTTCCCCCTGCACCCCTATACCCACTCGCTCATCTCCGCCATTCCCATCCCCGACCCGGAGCTGGAGAAAAACAAGGTGCTGTTTACCTATGACCCCGCGGCCCACGATTATTCTGAAGACAAGCCGGAGTTTGTGTGCATTGGCCACGACCACTACGTCTATGGAAATAAGAAGGAAATCGCGGAATATAAAGCGATTCGGGATACGAATGTCCCGGTGAAGCCCATTACCATCCGCGACCCAGACGCTCCGGAGGAGAGGGGCCGGGAGGATGTGGCCGCTGCGGTACGGGAAGAGGAGATGCTCATCCATCCTGCCCATGACACAGGCAATATTTGGTACACCATCCTGTCCTTTATTCTGCCGATTCTCGGCCTCATTGCCATGGCTGTGTTCAACCATTTCCACCACAGCCGCAACGCGAAAGCCTGCAGACGGGGCGCTGTTGCCGGGTTGATTTTCCTGGCTGTCATCGTGGCTATTTTCCTGCTGCTCCTCTTGCTGGCGGTGATTTGACATTGAGCCGCTACGCGAAGGACAAACGGGACCTGCCCCATCCCAGGCCGGTAGAAAAAATTGAGTTATCGGGGGAGCACACCCTGCGGCGGTTTATCGCCGCAGGGCTGTTCCTGCTTATCGGCGGCGCGGCGTTGGCCTATGCTTTTCTACGAATGATGACCCCGGACACCGGATGGCAGGCCATTCAGGCCAGCGCGTCAGGCGGTCCCAACTGTGGAGAGGAGTTTGTATTTCTCTATGAGCTGGGGGCGGGAGAGCTTTCCGTTTCGGCGGAAAACAAAGCTGTCAGCCTGATATACACGGAGGCGTGCCGGAAGGCGTTTCAGCTGTTTCACACGACGGAGGGCTTTGAGGGCGTGGTCAACCTGTATGAGCTCAGCCGGAGGCCCAACGAGGTGCTGGAGGTGGACGAGGCCCTCTATGACGCGTTTGACGCGGTCCGGGAAGCGGGGGACCGGACTGTTTACCTGGGACCGGTGTACGCCCGGTATGGGGATGTGTTCTACTGCCGGGACGACGCCCAATTGGTGGATTTTGATCCCCGGCTCAGCGAGGCTGTGGCGGAGGAATACGCCGCTGTGGCCGCCTATGCCGCGGACCCCGGGCACATTGACATGGAGCTGCTGGGCGAAAACAAGCTCCGCCTGCGGGTGTCGGAGGAGTATCTGGCCTATGCCGGACGGGAAGGAATAGAGCGTTTCCTGGACTTTGGCTGGATGAAAAACGCGTTTATCACGGATTATCTGGCCAAGGCTTTGGAAGAGGGCGGTTTTACCCATGGCTCTATCAGCAGCTTTGACGGCTTCTGCCGCTGCCTGGACGGCCGGCCGGGAAGCTATTCCCTGAACCTGTACGGCCGGCTGCGGGGCGGAGCGGTCCATGCCGGCGTGATGGAGTACCAGGGACCCATGAGCCTGGTGAGTTTTCGGGCGTTCCCTGTGGATGTGAGCGACGGGCGGCGGTTCTACCAGTTGAGCGGCGGGCAATTCCGCACGCAATATCTGGACCCGGCGAACGGGTTGTGCAGGAACGCGGTGGACAGTATGGTGTGCTATGCTTCCGGCCGCGGCTGTGCCCAACTGGCCATGGAGGCCGGGCCGCTGTTCATCGCAGACGGTTTTCGAGAGGACTTGGCGGGAGAGCTGGCGGAGCGGGATGTTCAGCTGGTCTGGTGCCGGGACCGGGACATCCGCGCCACGGACCCGGAGCTGAGCGTCAAAGACCTGCGCCAGGACTACACGCTGACGAAGCCCTGAATGTGACCATACGGAAAAGTCCCAGGTCCAAATGGACCTGGGACTTTTTTCAGTGTGAGGCTGGAAGGAAATCATCCCGCATGGGATTGAATATGTCCAGAAGCACCCCTGCTTCCAGGCAGGTGCATCCGTGGATGACGCCGTCGGTTTTCAGCAAGGTATCTCCGGGGCCCACCTGATGGGTCTCACCATCAATGGTGAAGGAGAAGCGCCCGCTGACCACATAAGTGACCTGGGTGTGAGGATGGCTGTGGGCGGGACCCACCGCCCCTTGCTCGAACTGGTTTTCCACGCACATCAGCTGGCTGTTAAAGGCCAGCACCCGGCGGGTGACGCCCGCTCCGGCGCTTTGGGGAAGGGTATCCTGGTGGAATACCCAGCGCTGGTCCTGCTCGGTAAACATTTGCCTGACCTCCTTGAATTTGCCTGACCGGGGCCGTTGGCAGGCCCGGCCGCAACGTTCGGCTGCTGATACAGGAGCTTATTTGAAATACTGTGGATAGGCCGCCCGGATATGGGCGGCGTCAATTTTGTAGCGGTTGAGATGCTTTTGCATCAGTTCACGGGCGGCCCCGGGGTCTTTGCGGCCGATGGCGTCCACAATATCGACGTGGTCCTGGACAATTTTGAAATTTTTTACCGTAGACAGCGCCATAGTGCGCACCCGGTCAAAATGAATGGAGATGTTCTGGATTAAAGCGTAAATCTGGGACTTCTTTGCGATATCAAAGAGCATGCCATGAAACTGATTGTCCAGGCTCATGAGCTGGCTGGAATAGAAATTGTCCAGGTAAAGGTTTTGGAGGCGGACGTTTTCGCTGAGCCGCTCCAGGTCGGCGGGAGCGGCCATTCCGCAGTCCAATTCCACCACGGCGCATTCCAGAAGGTTGCGCATAAAACGGGATTCCTCCACCATGTCGTAGTCAATGAGGGGAATGGTGCTCTTCTTCTGGGGCTGGATGTCCACAATTCTGACCTTGGACAGCTCGATCAGGGCCTCTCGAACCGGTGTGCGGGACAGTCCCATTTCAGCGGCCAGCTCGTTTTCACTGATCTGGCTGCCGGGTGGCAGCTCCAGACTGATGATATTTGCCTTAATTGTGCGCAGGGCGTAATCTCCGCCGCTCTCCCGGGGAAGCCGTTCCAACAATTTCATACCGCTCGCCTCCAATGCGCTCCCGCGTGTGATCTCCCATTTTGCCCGGGCTGCAAGACTTGTGAAAGGGAAAGACCTTACAGCGGGGAGGGGCGTCTCAGCAGGGCAGGTATCGTTTCAAAGTATCCCGCACCGCGCCGGGCCCCGTCAGCATCTCGCGGAACATTCCGCAGATTTTGGCGGACAGACCAGCCTTGCACAGGTCCACAGCGAATAGGGCGGGATTTGACAGGATGGGGGCCAGCGCCTCGTCGGACGCGCCGGCAGGGTCGCCCAGCTTCACGCCCGCCAGCTGTTGCTGCAGGGTGTCCAGCATGGGGTCGGCGCTGCACGACATGGGCTTGCCCTCGTCGTCCACCGCCAGCAGATAGCGCAGCCAGCCCGCGATGGCCAGGGGAATGTAGGTCAGTGCGGCCACATCCAGGTCAGGCCGGGCGATGTAGCTTTTGATGGTCTCGCCGAAGCGGACGGGCACCTTTTGGCTGGTGTCGGTGGCGATGCGCTGAGGCATGTCGGGGATAAAAGGATTGGGCAGCCGCTGATTGATAACCTCGTGGATGAAATCCATGGGGCTGAGAATTTTTGGGTCCACGACGACAGGGATGCCCTCGTCGTAGCCGATTTTTTCCACCAGAGCCTTGAGCTGGGGGTCCTTCATTTCGGCGGCAATGGACTCATACCCCAGGAGACAGCCGTATACCGCCAGGGCCGTATGCAGAGGATTGAGGCAGGTGGTGACCTTCATTTTTTCCGTATTGTTCACCGTATCCCGGTCGGTCATGTATACCCCGGCCTTTTCCAGCGGAGGGCGGCCGTTGGGGAAACGGTCCTCAACCACAAGATACTGGGGCCGTTCCGCGTTGACGAAGGGGGCGATAAACGTATTTTTGCTGGTGACGATGGGGGACATGCCCTCAATTCCGGAAGCGGTCAGGGCATCCTCCACCACCTTGGCGGGCCGGGGGGTGATTTTATCGATCATGGACCAGGGGAAAGAGACCTTGTTCTCATTTGCCACCCACACAGCGAACTCGGGCGTGATGTGGCCCCGGTCCAGCCAGTGTTCCACCACGGTCATAACACTGGTGCGGAGCTTTTCCCCGTTGTGGGAGCAATTGTCCATGCTCACCACGGCGATGGGCGCGCCGCCCGCCTGGAACCGCTCCCACAGCAGGGCGGCGGTCATGCTCATGGCGTGAGAACAGCCCTCCGGGCCCTTCTCAAAGTCAGCCTGCACGAAGGGGAAGAATTCCCCCTGGAGGTTTGTGAGGGCGTAGCCCTTTTCAGTGATGGTGTAGCTCACCATTTGGAGAGACGGGCTGCGGAAAATTTTCTTCAGCGTCTCCATATCCTGGGGGTAGGCCGTCCCCGCCCGCAGGCCCTGGGCAATGGAGGCGATGACCTCCTGCTCCATGGAGCCGTCCGGCAGCAGGGACACCATCAGCGTCATGTTGTCGCAAGGCGCGTAAATTTTATCGATGATGTCGTAGTCGAAGGTGTCGGCGGCCACAATGCCTTCCTTTACCAGCCCCTGTTCCAGCAGGTCCTGCTGGAGCTTGGCGATGAAGCCCCGAAAGATATTGCCCGCGCCAAAATGAACCCAGGTGGGAGCCGCTTGCGTCGCGGCGCACATGGCTTTCCAATCGAAAGCGGGCAGTTTGACCCCCGCCTGTTCCCAAGGAGCCCGGCTGCGCAGGCCCTCATAACACAATTTCATTGCCGTTTCCTCCCATTTGCGGCGGGACGCGCCGGCCCGCGAGCAGCGGCGGCGCGTCCCGGTTTTAGATTACCAAATTCCGATGAAACTGCCCACGGGCTTGTAGTTGGCAAAGATTTTGGGGACAATCAAGGACACATCCTGCCAGTAGGACACCAGCAGAAGGGTGATGATCATGCACAGGTAGAAGGGCAAGGTCGCCTTTACCACCTTTTCCATGGGCCGCTTGGCCACGGCGGAGCCGATGAACAGCACCGCGCCCACAGGGGGAGTCAGCAGTCCGATGCCGCAGTTGAGCACCACCATGATGCCGAACTGGATGGGGTCCAGCCCGCAGTACTGGGTGGCCACCGGCAGCAGAATGGGAGTGGCGATGAGGATGATGGGGGCCATGTCCATAATCATGCCCAGAATCAGCAGGATAACGTTGAGCAGCAGGATCAGGATATAGGGGTTGTCGGTGATGCCCACGATGGCCTGGGCGGCGAGGTCGGGCACGTGCAGCTTGGTGAGGCAGTCGCCGAACACCTGGGAGGTGGCGATGAGGATGAGCACGATGGCCAGGGTGTTGACGCACTCGTCCAGGGATTTCCACACGCCCTTCCAGTCCACGCCCTTGTACACGAAGACGGAGACGATCAGGGAGTAGATGACCGCGATGGCGGCGGACTCGGTGGCGG